>JBMOFU010000215.1:0-6879 GCA_049318725.1 Phototrophicaceae bacterium
TCGCCCGCCCGCCAAACACCATTCCCCTACAATCTCACGGATACCTGAATAGATAGGGGGCATGATGCCCCTACGGGTGATAAAGGTTCTGTAGGGGCGCAGCGTGCTGCGCCCCATGCCTGTAAAAACAGGGTTTTCATCTTTCCGAACGGGATCGCTATTGTCGGTTTTACCCCTATCCCCAACCCTTTCCCCCGTCGGGAGAAAGGCAGTTCACGACGGTGAAAAGTCCCTCTCCCTTTTTGGGGGGAGGGATTTAGGGAGGGGGTGTGCAACGCTGAGAACTTACTTTTGACAGTGATGCCCCCCTACAAAATCGGGGATTACGGGCGCGGGGTAGCGCTTGGCCGTGCGCGTGTGGCCGTTGGCGCTACCGTCGCTGCGTCGGTAGCCTCTTCGGTGACTTCCTCAGTGGCTTCTTCCGTTTCAACCGCCGCTTCTTCGGTGGCTTCTTCCGTTTCGGCTTCGGTCAAGGCAACTGTCGCGGTGGGCAACGATGGCCCAGCGGCGGGTTCGCTGGTCGGTGCGGGCGTGACCTGCGCGGTAGCGGTTTGGGCTTGGGCGGTGAGCGCCTGCTCAAACTGCACTTGCGCGGTAGCCGTCTGCTGGACTTCGCTATAGGGGTTGGCCGTCGGGAACATCGTCGGGGTGCTGGTCGGCGCGGCGACATACGGCGGCGCTGAAGCGTAGCGGATGACGTTATCGAGGATGCTGGCAGGCGCAAGGTAGATGCTGTCTTCATCCCCCGCCAACTGGACGAAATAGCGCTGGCCGCCGGGGTTCTTCCTGCCAACGTTGAGTTGATAGGTGCTTTCCCCCGCACGCAAGGTGATTTTGAACTCGGCGGGGTCAAGGCCATAGTCGGCCAACGTCCCGCCCGCGTCAGTCAACCCAAAGCGATCTTGATAGCTGAGGGTGGCAAGGTTGCCCATCGTCCCGACGATAATCATCTGGTCGGCGGCGCGCTCGGTGGGGGCGCTGGCCTCATCAATCGTCCAGATATTTTCAGCGTTTTTGCTCATCACCACAAACGGTAATGGCGGCAATTCCACCGCAGGGGTGGCATCTGGGGTGACGGCGGCATCGGGCGTCGGGAGTAGCGGGTCGAACATGCGGCGGATTTCTAGGCCGTCTATCGTGTTTTGGTCAAGTTCGGCAAAGAACGCCCCAGTCGTGGCATTGTCTGGCGTGGGGGAAGGGTCGGGAGCGTTGGCCTGTTGGCGGTTAAAGAAGATCAACACGCCCAAAATCACTAGCCCAATTACTAAGCCGATAAGGTTACGACTGTTAAAGCGCATACGAATATTCTCCTTTGAGGGTTAAGGCGGTGCAAGGATATAGCCTACGATAGCCTGTGTTCACCCACTTAACACGATCACAGCACACATTTCGGTTTTTTGGGGGGCTTGCGGGCGAGACAGGTCTCGCCCCTACAGATCACAACGGTTGTGTAGGGACGACCCACCGGGGCGTCCGCGTTTTACGGGCAAAAAACGATTGTCCTCAAATCCTTGTGTAGGGGCGCAATATATTGCGCCCCTACGATGCACAATCCACATGACCTATTATGGGTTTCTTTGCCTAACGGGGGCGGAACGACCAGACGACCAAGCCCGCTGCGACCACAATCCCCGGCAAGATGAACAGACTAATCAGGCTAATCAAGTTCAGTTGGTTATCGGTAGCAAAGATCGGCGTGTCTTGCGGACGTTGGTCGAACTCCACCGCTTCGGGGATCGTGTTCACGAACTCGTCAAAACGGGTCGTCCAGACAAAGGCATTCAAGACCATTTGCACGTTTACCACGTTGGGCAATTGGGCAAACTGGTCAGCGGCCATGTCTCGGCTGCCGACCAAGAACACCCGTGCGCCCGTTTCGCTATTTTCAGCGGCGGCCATCACGCTGAACGGCCCAACGGGGTCGTCGTCGTCTTTTTCCGCGATGTTGGCGTTAAAGTCTTCTGGCATCTTGATGTAAGACGTTTCGCTGGTGCTTGCCAAGTTGTAGATCGTGACGTTGGCCGGCGGCGTTTGGGCAAGCGTGATGGAAGTCGTAAAGGGCATATAGACTTCGGCAGTGGCCTGGTCAACGCCTGTGGTGGTAATCAGTTGTTGCGGGTCAAAGTCGTTGACCACCGGAATATAGATGGCTTGGATGGCCTGTTCGCTGTCTAGGACGATGCCTTCCCCAAACGAGATACCGAAGGCTTCGCTCAAGTAGGCGTTTAACGCCGGGCTAGAACTGAGGGTTTCGTCGGCAAGGCTCGGCGTGCCGAAGATCATCAGGTTGCCGCCGTTTTCAAGGTAGCTTGCCAGCGCCGCGACAGTATCATCGCTGAGTTGGCCTAACCCACCTGCAAAGACCAACACTTCATTGTCTAGCGCCGGGTCGTTGAGCGTAATTTCGCCGCCGAGCGCCGTCAAGACAGAAATCGGCGCGGTTTCTACCTGCCACTGATAGCCCTGTATCAGCACATCGTTTAGCACTTGAATCCCAGTGCCGTCGGCGGTATTGAGCGACAGCGCGCCTTCAGCATCTATGAATATTGCGCGGAAGTCCCCCTGCACACCAACCGCCAAAATCCCGTTGATGAACTCGTTTTGGTTGATCGTGAAGCCCGTCAGCGGGATGGCGTTGTCGGCTTCGGTGTCCCCCGCACGGCGGATGATAATATCGCCCGGACGGACGTTATACAGGATCGCTTCGGCGGGGTTACGGTCTGGATTGATGAACTGATAGGTCACTTTGCCCGCGCTGGCGTCGGATGCTTGCTGGAGCAGCAGTTCGGCGTTGTCTTGGCGGGTGACTTGGGTGCTGTCGAAGAAGCCAATCACTTCCACATTGGGGAAGGACGGGTCAACGGCGATGTCTGCCAAGAACGCTTCGGACTGTGCCGTGAGTGTGAACTGGTCGCTTTCGGTGAAGTCTGTGCGCCAATTTTGAGACTTGACCAACACGTAGCTGGCAATCAAGACGGCGAACAGCACCAGCGTGAAGACGATGCTCGTCCCGCCAAAGCGCAATGTGCGCCCGGTAAGTGCGTTAACCACCTCTTGCGGCGCCAAGACGATCAAGGTCACAATCGCAATCACGCCGATGGCAAGCCCAGCATAGCCAATCGTGGTGAGGGTGCCGCCCGTCGCTAAGAAGTTGCCTAGCCCGGTGAGCAAGCCAGCCGCCGCCACGACCAGCAAAATCCATGGGGGGATGATTGCGCCCTGCGGTTCAGTGTTTTGGATATTGTCGTTCATCGGTAGTTAGTCCCTCCAACGGCGGATTTCAACAATCCGAGTGGTGATAAACAGCGCGGCCACAATCAGCGCGCCGTAGTAGAGCGCGTCTTCTGCCTGCAAAATACCGCTGGCAAAGCTGGCTTGGAAGTGCGTATTGAGGCTGATTTCGCGGAAGAAAGCCGCCAACAGTGTAAAGGCGTTGCTGGCGCCCGTTTCTAGCCCTGCCGGAGAAAGGCTTTCAAAGTAGATGGCAAAGGCGTCGCTGAGGTACAGCACTAAAATCGTGACTGACCCCAAAAAGGCCGCCACCACTTGTTCTTCTGTGACCGCGCTCCAGATGAGGCAAATGGCTAACGCCGCACCGCCGTACAGCCATGCGCCCAAGTAAGACGAAAACACCACACCGTAATCTGGTACGCCCATCCAAGAGGCCAACCAGACTTGTACCAGCGTCACCAACAGCAAAATGGTGAAGTACGTCCATGCCGCCAAGAACTTGCCAATGATGAAGGCGCTTTCGTTCATCGGCAGCGTCATTAGCACTTCTAGCGTTCCTTCACGGTTTTCTTGGGCGATCAAGCTCATGGTGAGCAAGGGCGCAATCAAGAACATCAAGAAGGTTATCAGGCTCGTGGCGTTGAGCAATTGGGTGGCGGTTGCCCCGCCGCCGGGTGCGCCCTGTTGTGCGGCTTGCAACGCAGCCTGCACCTCAGAAATGGTGATGGCGGTGAACAACAGCCCAACGAACAGCAACACCGACGTAGCGACGATGTACGCAATGGGCGAGCGGAAGAACAGCGCGAGTTCGCGCTTGTATACAGCCCAAATCGAGCGCATCGGTTAGGCTCCTTCTTCAACAGTGGCAGGCGGGGTAGCGGGTGCAGCAGCGGCAGCAGGCTGGCGCGTTACTTCAAGGAAGATCGCCTCTAGGTCTACGGCGCGGGCGCGCAGTTCGACCAAATCCCAGCCGTTTTCGATCACCGTGCGGGCAATGGACGGGCGCGGGTCTATGTCGGCGCTGGCAGGGGTGGCGATCAGCGCGTCGCCTTGTAGCTCCACATGGCTGATTTCGGGCATCTTTTCCAGCGTAAGCCGTGCGGCCTCTAGCATTTGGTCGCTTTCGCGCTCTAGGCGGATGAGGACGCGCCCGCCGGCCTCTAACGCGCTGCGGAGTTCCGTCGGGTTGCCTTGAATGACGACTTCCCCGCGATTCAAAATCACCACGCGGTCACAGACTTCTTCGGCCTCAGACAAGATGTGTGTGCTGAACAGCACGGTATGTTCTTTGCCCAACTCACGGATCAAATCGCGCAGTTCGCCGACTTGGATCGGGTCAAGGCCAATGGTCGGCTCGTCTAAGATAATCACGGGTGGGTTGTGTAGCAAGACTGACGCCAAGCCTACACGCTGACGCATCCCCTTAGACAGGTTGCGGATGGGGCTAGTGGCACGCTTCAGCAGGCCAACACGGTCTAGCACTTCATCGGCGCGCCCGCGTACATTCTTGATGCCGCGAATTTCGCCCAGATATTCTAGGTAGGCGCGGGCGGTCATATCGCGGTAAAGCGGCACATTTTCTGGCAAATATCCTACAGATTCGCGCACTTTGATGCTGTCGTTAAAGACATCAAAGCCGGCAACGGTGGCCTTGCCTGCGGTTGGCGGCAAGTAGCCCGTGAGCATCCGCATGGTGGTGGTTTTGCCCGCACCATTCGGGCCTAAAAATCCGGTCACATGCCCCGGCTCGGCGCGGAAGCTGATCCCCTTGACCGCAGGGACGCCTGCATACTGCTTAACTAAGTTCTCGACTTCGATCATATGGCCTTACAATCCCCTTTCGTGATGCAAGTGGGTGTAACAGTTTTTTCATGGAGTAGCCAATCGGCCATTCTATCGTTACAACACAGGGGCGGCAAGGTCAAAAGCGCTTAGGGGCAGGGCAATTGCATCAAACGCGGGGGGAGGATGTGGAATGATGTGTACACATACCGGTAGGGGCATGGCGCGCCATGCCCCTACCGAAAATTTACCTATGCTTTAGCGCGGCACGAGGTCAAAATCCACCTCAAACGTCCGCCCCCACGGGAAGCGTACATTGACCGCACGGTAGTTCAGCCCGATCAAGTCGCCAGCCGTCGTCAACCAATGCTCTACCTTGAGCGACAGCTCTGGGATCAGGTCTGGCCGCAGTTCGTGAGTGCGGTGTTCGCGCCACAGCCACAAACGCGCCTTATGACGGTTGAGCGTCTGGTAGCCCCAATCTTCTAGCCAGCGGTGGGCTAAAAAGCGTTTGCCGGCCTCAGCATCGTAATTGGGCAGTTGCCACAGCACGGAATGGGCTAAGGTCGTGCCAAGCGTATTGCCCGCCGTATTCCACGCGCTATAAGCGCCAATGTTGCCGAACAAGTGATATTTGCTTAACTGACGCACAAGTTCCATGCTGCCGCCGTTGGCGTAAGCGACATCGGCCACTGCAAAGCAACACCAGCCCGCCGTTTGATGATACAACTGGAGCATCTTGTCGTTGAACTCTACCAAGCGCCGTATTAGGTGGGCGTCGCCCTCTTGGTCAGTTACCCACTCTGCGGTACTGCTCACTGGCGGGTTGACCACTAACAGTACATCCCCGCCCTCAGTGGCTTCAGTCGCGCCGACGGCTTTAATCTGACGGCTGACGCTGGCGTAAATTGGCACATCTTCAAACGGGGCAATGGCGGCAATGTCTTGTTCAACCAAGTAGAACGGCTCAATCTTGGGCTGCCTTTCTGCTGCTTGCAACAGCAGGCGCGCCACCAACACACTCCCGACTTCATCGGCGCCGGGATACATCAAAAGCCGATCATCCCCTAGCCCTAGCGTTGTGGCAATGGTCGCCAGTTGACGCTTTTCTTCTGCGCCAAGCCCGAACTCGCTGGTATCGTCGCTGCTCAACACCAACAGGTCAAACACGCCCTCGCCCGCCAGTTCCAAGACCGTGCGGTTGATGGCGTTGTTGCGCTTGCGCCGTGCGGTGAAGTCTGCAATATGATCGGGTGGGATGGCTTGCGCGGCAATGTCTACCGACTCTTGTGGGATGATCCCCAAGCGGACGCGGTGCATGGCCTGTGAAAGCTGGAATAGCGCGTTGCCGTGTGCTGCCCAGTAATCGGGTTCTTCGGTGGCGTCGTTGTGCCGAGAAATGCGCGTGATGACATTGAAGGCGTAAATTTTGAGGTTGGGGTATTGGCGGTGTAAGTCTCTGAGCAAAGTTAGGCGCGGGCGTAGCACCTCTAGCGGTTCGTGACCGATTCGGCTGGCAATCAGCCCGCCGTAGACCAACATCTCTATAGAGACGATCAGCGCGTCACTGGTGGGCGCAACGTCTTGTATCCATTGCGCCAAGCCGTCTGGGGATGCCGCATCGCGGAAGTGCGAGAGGCGCTCTGACGGTGGGAGGATTAAATGCGCCCTGCCCATTGCGGCGATCATCTGCGGGTAGCGGGTATTAGCGGGGCGTTCGTCAAGTGGAACCAGAGCAATTTGCATAAGAGCCTAATCCTTATATGGGAAGGTGTAGCCATTCCCCCAATCATGGTAATTTCTCTACATTACATATTATATAGTGTTATCTAAAATAGCGCTATCTGTTGGGGTGTATCTGGTGGT
>JBMOFU010000216.1:0-6876 GCA_049318725.1 Phototrophicaceae bacterium
AGGCGGCGCAACGTGCGCTAGAAGTTGCCAACATTCTGCCCACTGAGGTCAACTTGGTGATTGTGGCAACGTCCACCCCTGAAAACATCTTCCCTAGCACGGCCAGTTTGATCCAGAACTGGCTAGGGGCAAACCGCGCTGGGGCATTTGACCTGAGCGCGGCCTGTTCGGGCTTTGTCTATGCCCTGCAAATGGCGTCACAGGCCATTCGTTCTGGCAGTGCAGACAACGTGCTGGTGATCGGTGCTGAAACCATGAGCCGCGTGATGGACTGGCAAGACCGCAGTACATGCATCCTGTTTGGGGATGGTGCGGGCGCGGTCGTGTTGCGCGGCAGTGACGAGCCGGGGGGCATCCTTTCGTCAGTCTTGCGCTCTGATGGCTCTGGCTACGATCTGTTGGGCATCCCGACGGTGGGCAGTTGCGATATCACCTTCATGCGTGAAGATCACAAAATCCACAAGATGCACATGAACGGCGCTGAGGTTTACAAGTTTGCCACCAAAATTGTTGGCGAAAGCATTTTAGAGTCGCTAACCGAAGCTGGCTTGACGTTGAACGATGTCAAGCTGATTGTGCCGCATCAAGCCAATGACCGCATTTTGCAGGCCGCTGCACGCAGCCTGAAGGTAGAGTCTAGCTTGTTTTACAGCGCGGTTGCCCGCTATGGCAATACCTCTGCGGCTTCGATCCCGATTGCGCTGTGTGAGGCCGTCGAGGCTGGCAAAATCAAGGACAAAGACAATATTGTGTTTGTGGGCTTTGGCGGCGGGCTAACGTGGGCGGCGATGACCGTGCAGTGGGGCTTCCCACGCGAGCAAGCGCCTGCACGCCCGGCGATCACCCAACAGCGGCGTCAAATCACTTACTTTGTTGCCCGCTGGCGCGCCCGCCTGAAGCGTTATCAACGGCGGATCAACAACCAGTTCAACCGCTTACGTCCAGAACGTGGGCGCTTTCAGCGGTTGCGGAGCCGTGTAGATGAGCATTCGCTAGAATGATGTGACATTTGTGTGGTTGCTTGCGGGGCAAGGGCAATGATATAATTTGAAATATTGCTGCTTTTGCCCACTAGGATGAGAACCATGACCCCGCTAAAGCGCATCCTCTACATTGAAGATAACAGCCAAAATATGCGCCTCGTCCAAAAATACTTGCGGATGGGTGGGTATGATATGTTGGAAGCCGCAACAGGCGAACAGGGGATCGTTGTTGCACAGCACGAACGACCCGATCTTATCCTGTTGGACATCAACCTACCAGATGTTGACGGCATCACCATTGCCGGGATTCTCAAAACAGAACCCCTTACGCAGAACATCCCAATTATTGCACTGACTGCCAATGCCATGCATGGGGATCGTGAACGCTTCTTAGCGGCGGGCTGTAACAGTTACCTGTCTAAGCCAGTGAGCAAAACCGACCTCTTGAACGAGATTTCTGCCTTGATTGGTGTTGCCACCTAAGCGGGCAATCAGCCTAAGCCAACTGCCCGCGCAACGCTGATGGGGTTATTCGCGGTTCCCCAACCCTAAGTAATAGGCCAATTCCAGTAGCGCTTGAATTGCAGCAGCCACATACGTGAGGGCAGCAGCGATCAATACCGCCCGCGCTCCGTTGCGTTCCTCTGAGGTCACCAGCAAGCCAGTGGCATCTAGCATCTTCATGGCGCGTACGCTGGCATCAATTTCTACGGGTAGTGTGAGTACCATAAATACCACAACCACGCCAAAGAACAGCGCGCCTAACTGAATTAAGCCGGTGGCGTTGAACAAGAACCCCGCGAAGATCAACCCCCCTGCGATGGCTGGGCTGAAGGACATGGCCGGAATTAAGAAACTCCGTAGGGCAATCAACGGCGAATTTTCGACGTGTTGCTCGGCATGGCCTAACTCATGGGCGGTGATTGCCAGCGCTGCAACCGAAGGGGTGCTGGCGATGTCTTGCGACATGCGTACTGTATGCGTGGTCGGGTCGTAGTGGTCGCTCAGATGGCCGGGCGTGCCTTCAAAGGTCACCGGGCCTAAATGCACATTGCGAACCAGATAGTCCCCCACTTGAAAGCCGCTTAATCCGCGTGCGTTGCGAACTTTGCTCCAATGCCTGTAGGTCATCATCAAGAAGGCTTGTGCGCCCAACGTCAGCAGTACGCCGGGGATGAGCACCAACAACAGGTAGTTTGTGTCAAAAAACAGTGGCATAGTGATGTCACCTCATAGTTCTGGGTAGGACGAATATTGATGATGTAGATCAACATTATTGTATCGCATGGGTGCGTTAGCTAAATATCAGAAAACATCACTGCTCCCCCTAAGAATAGGGGGATTTTTAGCCGTTGAGCGTCTGGCTGAGGCCGTCTACGGTGTTGAGCGAGGCAGGCAAAAGCAGGTTATCCAGCAGGCGCGGCTTACCGATTTGTACCGTCAGCGAAAGCAAGATCGGTTGCTCGGTGGGGGAATCGAGTTCTTGCAGCGTGCGCGGGTCAGCGGCAGAAATGTAGTCTATCCGTGCCAGTGGGTTGGCTTGTACGGTGTTGCGGACGATCTCCCGCAGGGTGTTGGGGTTGCGTTCGCCAGCGTCGTAGCGTTGGCTGGCAAGCTGCAATGCGCGGTAAATCACTGGGGCGGCGGCGCGTTCTTGTGCCGTCAGATACCCATTGCGCGAACTCATGGCTAATCCGTCTGGCTCGCGCAGGGTAGGTACAACGACCACCTCTAACGGAAAGTCTAAATCCCGCACCATCTGTTGAATGACGACCACCTGTTGGGCATCCTTTTGGCCGAAGAACGCTTGATGGGGTTGTGTCAAGTGAAAGAGCTTGCTGACGACGGTTGCTACTCCACGAAAGTGACCGGGGCGGCTGGCTCCCTCTAGCGGGCGGGTGACTTCCTCAACCGTGATATAAGTCTGGTAGCCTGCGGGATACATGATTGCGGGTGTTGGGGTGAATACAAGGTCTGTCTGTGCCGACTCTAGCAAGGCCAAGTCACGGGCTAACGGGCGCGGATAGTTGGATAAATCCTCGTGTTGGCCGAACTGCGTGGGATTCACAAAAATCGTGGCAATCACGGCATCACAACGGTGTCGCGCTTGGCGGATCAGTTCTAAATGGCCGTCATGCAGCGCGCCCATCGTCGCCACTAGCCCAACAGTGCCGTTGAGTTCCCTGCGTGCGGCGCGCAGGTCTGGAATGTTGTCAATCACGAACATGCGGCGTAAATTCCCGTTGTAGCTGTTCCATAATATCGGCTTTCATACCAAAGCTGTGATCTTCAGTAGGGAACAAGCCCGCTTCAACCTCTTGGCGGTAGCGGCGGATGGCTTCGCTCAGGACGGTACTGCCCTCTAGGTAACGCTTGGTGTGGCGTGGGATAAAGTCTGTGAACAGGCCAAGTATGTCGTGGAAGACCTGTACTTGGCCGTCGGTGGCTTCCCCTGCGCCAATGCCAATTGTGGGGATGTGTAATCGTTGGGTAATGAGTTTTGCCAGCGGCGTGGGTACAAGCTCTAGCACAACGGCAAATGCACCGGCTGCTTGAACGGCATCAGCGTCACGGAGCAATTGGCGTGCAGAATCTAGCTCGCGCCCTTGTACGCGAAACCCCCCAAAGGCGTTAACGCTCTGTGGGGTGAGGCCAATATGCGCCATGACTGGAATCCCCGCATGGACGATGCGCGCAATAGTTGGAGCCAGCGCTTCACCCCCTTCTAGCTTGACTGCACTCACGCCTGCCTCTTGCATTAGGCGGGCGCTGTGGGTGAGTGCCTGCTCTGGACTCACCGAGTATGTCATGAAGGGCAAATCCCCAACAATGAGCGGGATTTTGGTGACGCGGCACACAATGCCTGCATGATAGATCATCTGCTCTAGCGTGACTGGAATTGTGGAATCATGCCCTTGAATCACCATGCCGAGCGTATCCCCAACCAACAACATGGGGACTTCGGCAAGTTCGGCAAGGCGGGCGCTGGTTGCGTCGTAGGCAGTGAGCATTGCGATGCGTTGGCCGTCATCCTTTAGCTTTTGAATATCACGAATCGTTTTGCGGCTCATGGTGGCTCCAAGCAGTAAGAACACTATTGATGGTGTCTAAGGGGGTGCCGCGTTCCGTTAACATTGGGCGGCTGTGATTGGCAAGCGCAATATAGAGCGTGGCTAGGGTGGGGTCAACACTATAGAGCGCCTCAAGATGTTGATGAATGGTGGCGGCGTCCCCACGCACCAACGGGCCTGTGAGCGCCTTTGGTGTGCCGAACGCGACCAGATTGTCTGCGGTGGCTTTGACCAGCGGCGCAAGCGCGGCACGGATTGTCTGCGGTTGGTCGGTCAAGCGCGCTAACAACTGCGCGGCGATGTCGTACAGGGTCACGCTGTAGTTGCTGGCGATGCACAGCGCTGCATGGTACAGTGCCTTTTGATCGCTTGGCACACGGATCGCATGGCCGTTGAGTGCGCCAACCAGCATAAGCAATTGCTGCTCTAGCGCCTCAGATTCCGCTTCAACCGCAAACGCCACCCCATCTAGTGCGCCGTAGGGCAGATGGGCGTTGGCAAACGGGAACGCGGGATGCAAACTGCCGACCTGTGCGCCCCGTTGCGCCAATGGTTCAAGCGCTTGAGCATTGTGTGCGCCAGAGGTGTGAATGATCCCCTTGCCGTGAAGGTCGCCAGCGGTAGCGGCCAACTGCGCCGCTAAGGGGGCAATCGCGTCATCGGTGACGGTGAGCAACGTCAGGTCACAGTGGGTGATAACGCCTTCAGGCGATGCCATAGCCTCTGCACCGACGGCCTGCGCCAGCGATTCCGTATGGGCGGGCGTGTGGCTATAGACTGCGCTGATGCTCACCCCTGCTTGTTGCCAGTGGCGGGCAAGCACCCCTCCGACCTTGCCCGCGCCGATAAATCCTAGTTGCATCGGTTAGCCTGTCACAGGGAGCGGGGTGGGGGTGGGGATGGGGTCGCTGATGATGATGTTCACAGTACAAGTGGCCTGCACGTTGTTGGTGATGTCGAACACATTCAGCCGAAATTGATATTCCCCCGGCTCATAAGACGATGGCACGAACTGCCCAAGCGATGTTTGTTCTGTGACGGGCTGTGAGTATTCCGCCAGCGGCGCAAATTGATCGAAGGTGCTAACGCCGCGCAGTTCAAAGCGATAAAATGCAAAGTTATCTACATAGGCTTTGCCAATCACGTTCATCGGCGTAAAGACAACCATCCCGTTGGCCGGAACTTGCAGGTAGGCGTTGTCTGTATCACAGCCGATCACTTCCCCCGGATTGGCGATGATCGTGCCAACGGGTGTCGGGGTCAGCGTTGGCGTAAGGGCGATCCCTGCGCCGGGGTCGGTGGCTTCAATGCGGTCACGCACGGCACTGTCATCAATAATCACCCCACCCGTAGTTGGGCGGGCGGTGGGCGTGGCAAACGGCAGATCGTCTGGGCGCTCTAGGATTTCAGCCGTGAGGTCGGCTTGGGCGCGCACGTAAGGGGCAATCACCCGTTGGAAGCCCAAGATAATCAAGGCGGCTTCAATCAGCAAAATGACAAACGTGGCAAAATCTGACCGCCTGCTGCGCGCCAAGTTGCGCTCTAGCTCAAAGTAGGTTTCGCGGAGCTTGACTTGCTCTTGGCTCCAGCCCCACAGCGAGATCAATACCCCGCCGATGATGAACAAGTACCAGCCAAGCGCGCTCCACTCAATGAAGAACACCACCTGATTCATCCGTTACAATGCCTCCAAAACCCCTTGAACCACTGCGGTCAGGCGCGGGACGATTGTCCGCCCAACCTCTAAGACCTCTAAGTGATTGGCTTCTTCCTCTGCATCAAGCATATCTACTGCTTTGTTGGTAATGCTAGAAAGTGCCAAGACTTCCATCCCCATATGACGGGCAGCCACCACCTCATTGACTGTAGACATGCCAACAGCATCCGCGCCCCACATACGTAACATTCGCACCTCTGCGGGGGTTTCAAACTGCGGGCCAGACAAGCCAACATACACCCCTTCACGCAGCGTGAAGCCTTTGTCCGCTGCAACGCTGTGCGCCAACTTCCGCAGGGATAGTGTATAGTTCTGCCCCATGCCGGGGAAGCGGGGGCCAAGCGCGTCATCATTGGGGCCGATTAATGCCGAAAAGCCCGCGATCCCGATCAAGTTGATATGGTCGTTGATGACCATAATATCGCCTGCAAGGTAGTTGGGATTCAGTCCCCCGGCGGCGTTGGTCAACACCACAGTGCGGATGCCAAGCGCTTTCATCACGCGGATGGGGAAGACCACCTGTTGTGCGCTGTAACCTTCATAAAAGTGGGCGCGGCCTTGCTGTGCAGCAACGATTTTGTTGCCCAGCTTGCCAATCACAAGGTTGCCTTGATGTCCAACGACAGTAGAGACCGGCCAGCCGGGGATTTCCTCATAGGGGATGATTGTGGCGTCTTGAATCTCGTTGACAAGGCCACCCAACCCAGAGCCTAACACCAAACCCACTTGGGGCGTATGCGGTGTCTTGTTGCGGATCACATCAGCAGCATGTTGATAGTCAGTGTAGGTATAAGCAATCATAAGAGTGTGTTCTCTATAGCGGGTGATGTAGAAGAATGCAGGCTATCCTAGCGAAATTCGTGCAAAAACTGTAGCGACAACATTAAATTTCATGGTACAATGAAACGCAACATTACTCTATTGAATGTGACCCTATCGAACAACCTGATCGAAACGCAACCTCTATGGAACAAATTATCACACAATACCAAGCGGTTTACTATAAACTCTATAATCGCAACCCAAAGGGGTTGTATCCCTTAGATGATGAGTTCGTCTTCGTTAATGATACCCGCATCCACGTCAATGACCTAGCCCAATTAGT
>JBMOFU010000217.1:0-6841 GCA_049318725.1 Phototrophicaceae bacterium
CCTCTTGGGCAAACACGCCGTTCAACGGTACGACTGCAAAAATCAGTATTGCTGCTAGTAATAGAGTTTTGTAGAGGGTATTCATAGGGAATGCTCCTTGATGAGAATGCAAGGCAAAAACTGCTTGGCGGTTTGGATAGTAGGGTAGGGTATAGAAGGTGCTAAAGACAGGTGTTATGGAAGGTGAAATGCCACCCGATGAACATTACGCGGGGGATCTTGTTTATATACGGTAGAGGATAGCGGATAGTTGCAATTCCTGCAACTGGTTGCAGGAATCTATCACAAGATTAACAATATGCCTGTGTAGGCACTTATCATCTATGTGTCAACCCGTTGTTTTGGTGTACAAATGCGTTCTACAGGTTTCATTGCGGCTAATATTCATCTTTTACAGTGACCAGCCCAACGCCACCGACAGCGATTGAGCGGCTTGCGCGGTTTCTTGCCCGCACGGGATCAATTGTTCGCCCAAACGGAAGTTTGGCCCGCTGATGTTCAGCGCCGCCACAATTTGCCCGCGAAAGTCGCGGATGGGGGCAGAAACCCCGACCAATTCTGGCTCAAATTCTTCACGAACCAACGCGTATCCCTGCGCTTTGGCAAGGCAAATTTGGGTATACAGCCCTTCAACATCGTTGACCAAATGCCCCGGCCCCATCGGGCGGAAGTCTACATCGCTAAAGCGCTGCATCAGTTCTTCTAAGCTATAGTCGCCAAACAGCACCCGCCCGGCAGAGCTACAGTAGCCGGGGATCATCCGTCCCACCCAGCCGGTTGCCCGCAAGTGATGGCGTGGCGCTTCGGTGTGGACGGTCAAGACTTGATCCCCCTGTAGCACGCACAAATGGACGCTTTCGCCCATTTGCCCAACCAGACGGCGCATGACGGGCGGGGCGATCTGCATCAAGCGCGGCTCAATCATGCGGGCGGCCAAACTAAACAGTTCGCGCCCTAGCCGATATTCGCGGGTTTCGCTGTCGCGCTCTACCAAATTCACCTGTTCCAGCGCCTTCAGCGCCCGCGACACTTGGCTCTTTTCCCGCTGGAGGATTTGCGCCAAGCGAACCACCCCCAAACCGCCGCGTTGATTGGCTTCATCGCTTGCCAGCGCGTGCAGCAGTTCCAAATCTCGAACTAAGCCCGACGACGACGGCACCTCTGGGGTGGCACGTTTCGGGCGGGTCGGTTGGGTGGGGGGCGTTGCGTGGTCATCCATAGCGGCGTGTTTATTCCTCTGCGTGATTAAATGCCCAAATTAACATATTTTACTTCAAGGTATTCCTCAATTCCAACCGAACCGCCCTCACGCCCTAGCCCGCTCTGCTTAACACCGCCAAACGGCGCTTGTGCCGTAGAGGGCAGCGCGTCGTTTGCGCCGATGATGCCAAACTCTAGCTTTTCGGCCACGCGCATCACGCGGCGGATGTTTTCGCTATAAAAATAGGCAGACAAGCCAAACGGGGTATCGTTGGCCTGCGCTAAAGCCTCTGCTTCGTCATCAAAGGGGATGAGCGGGGCAACAGGCCCAAACGTTTCTTCTTGCGTGACCAACATCTGGCTAGAGGCGTTGCCTAGCACGGTAGGCTTCCAGAACGTGCCGCTAGGGTTCTGTTCACTGGGGGGCGCATCGCCTCCGGTCAGAATTTGGGCGCCGTGTGCGCGGGCGTCTTGAATGTGGCGCTGGACTTTTTCCAGCGCGGGGGCGTCAATCAAGGGGCCGATGGTGCTGCCCGCCGCAAGCCCGTTGCCGACCTGCAACTTTTCGACTTCCGCGACGAATAAGGCGGCGAACTGGTCGTACACCCCACGCTGGACGAAGATACGGTTGGCGCAAATGCAGGTTTGCCCGGCGTTGCGGAACTTAGACGCCATCGCGCCCTGTACGGCGGCGGGGATGTTGGCGTCATCAAAGACGATGAACGGCGCGTTGCCGCCTAGCTCTAATGAGATATTCTTCACGGTGGCCGCTGAGTTACGGATCAAGATTTTGCCGACTTCGGTTGACCCCGTGAACGAGATTTTGCGAACGCGCTCGTCGGCAAAAATCGTGTTAGAGAACGGGATCGGGTCTAGGGTGGGGATAATGTTCACCACGCCCGCCGGGATGCCCGCCTCAATGAAGATTTGCCCCAACGCTAAGGCAGAAAGCGGCGTTTGTTCAGCCGGCTTGCAGATGACCGTACAGCCTGCCGCCAATGCCGGGCCGATCTTGCGGGTGAGCATCGCCGCCGGGAAGTTCCACGGAGTGATGAGCGCACATACCCCCACCGGCTGACGGAACACCAAAATGCGCTTATTCGGCGCACTGGCGGGGACGATCTGCCCATAGACGCGCTCTGCCTCGCCCGCGAACCACGACAAGAAGCTGGCCGCATAAGCGATTTCCCCGCGTGCTTCCGCCAGCGGTTTTCCTTGCTCCAGTGTCATCAGCGTGGCAAGCCGTTCGCGCTGTTCAAGCATCAATGCGGCGGCCTTACGGAGCATTTCGGCGCGTTGCCCGGCTGGAATCGCGCTCCATAGCGGTAAAGCGGCATAGGCGGCATCAATCGCGGCGCGGGCTTCGGTAGCGCCTGCATCAGGGATCAAAGCTAAGGTTTCGCCCGTGGCGGGGTTGTCCACCGCAAAGGTGCGGCCATCGCTGGCGGCGTGCCATTCATTGTTGATGAACACGCCAAGCGGTAGCCCGCTCAACGTCTGTTGGGTAATGGATTTGAGGTCAACGGAAGCAAGGGTCATGGAATAATCCTTCGTCAATAATACTGGGGATGGGATGGCAATCGCATTCTAAAATAGGGGCATGATAGTTCATGCCCCTACAGCCACAACGATTCTGTAGGGGCGCACCTGTGTGTGCGCCCTTGCATGTGAGTTTACCCTACAAATCTAGCACAACACGCGGATGTTTACCCGTCCGCATTTCGGTAACGGCCTCATTGATGGTGTCTAGGGTATAACGTGCGCCGATCATCTCATCCAGCTTGAGCTTGCCACCCTTGTACAGGTCAATAATCATCGCAAAGTCTTTGCGTGGGTTTGCGCCACCGTAAAAGCTGCCCATGATCTGTTTTTCGGTGCGGGTGAGTTGGGTGGCGGGCAAATTGACGGTATCGCCGCTGTTGGCGACGCCAATATAGACCACTGTGCCGCCGCGCCGCGCCAACTGATAGGCTTGCTCCATCGTTTGCTTGCGCCCGGCAGATTCAAAGGCGTAATCTGCCCCTAAGCCTTTGGTCAAGGCGCGTACCGCGTCTAGGGAGTCCGCTTCGGCGGTGTTGATGAAGTGGGTTGCGCCGAACTGCTTCGCCAAGCCTTCTTTCACCGGGTTGATGTCTAGCGCGATGATCTTCTCTGCGCCGGCCAGCGCCGCGCCCTGAATCACGTTTAGGCCAACGCCGCCCGTGCCGATTACGGCAACGGTGCTGCCGGGTTTGACCTTTGCCGTGTTAATCGCCGCGCCGATGCCGGTTGTGACCGCACAGCCCACTAGCGACGCCGGACTAAACCCAACTTCACGGTCAACGGGGATGCAGGACGTTTCTGGGACGATGGTCATTTCTGCAAACGTGGAAAGGAAGGAATAATGTTTCAGTTCGTGGCCGTGCGCGTTGCTCAGGCGGGTGGTGCCGTCTAGCAATACGCCGTCTAGCACACGCGGGGCGTAGCTTTCGCACAAGTTGACGCGGTTTTCTTTGCAATAGAAGCACTCGCCGCAGTAAGGCGCCCAACTGAGAACGACATGATCGCCCACTTTGACTTGCGTGACGTGTTCGCCAATGGCTTCCACCACGCCCGCGCCCTCATGCCCTAGTACAACAGGCATTGGCACAGTAGACGTACCGATCATGACCATAATATCGCTGTGGCAGATTCCAGTTGCCAGCAAGCGAACCAACACTTCATGCGCCTTTGGGTTTTGCAGTGTGACTTCTTCCACACTGAGCGGCGCACCCACTTCGTACAGTACAGCGGCTTTCATGGGGTATCCTTTTGGCTATGTCTTATAGGGCATGGCACGCCATGCCCGTACAGGTTAATGTGATGGGTATGGGGTGTAGGTAGGGGCGCAGCGCGCTGCGCCCCTACGACAAATTCGTTGGATTACAGCAATTGGGTGATAATGGCGCGCATGTCGTCTACGCTTGGCTGGATCGGGTTGTTATACAGCACCACATCCTCAATCGAATCTATCACCAGCGGCTCTAGCCGTTCATCCGTCACGCCAACATCGCGCAGTCGTTGGGTGATCCCCACAGCAGCGGTGAGTTGTTCGACCTTTGCAACGGCAGCGTTGGCGTTTTCTTCTTCGCTCTGGGCAGTATTCCCCACCCCAAGCGCAAAGGCCGCCCGCGCATACTTGCTCATCACGGTGGCGTCGGCCATGTTGTAGCGCATGACGGCAGCCATCACCAGCGCCAGCGCCAGTCCGTGCGGCAGGTTCAGTTGTCCCCCCAACGAATGGCCGATGGCGTGCGCCATCCCTAGCCCAGTGGTACGGAAGGCTTGCCCGACAATGCTTGAGGCCAACAACATCTGTGAGCGCGCCTCTAGGTTGCTCGGCTCACGGTAGGCAATGGGCAACCACTGCCCAACGGTCCGAATGACTTCTAGGTTGATCCCGTCTGCGTAGGGGTTGGCGTTGCGGCTCACCAAAGACTCAATCGCATGGGAAAACACATCCATGCCTGTTGCGGCGGTCGGCGCAGGCGGTAGCGCTACCGTCAAACGCGGGTCTAAGAGCATCAGCTTGGCCTGCGCGCTGGCGTTGCCCACATAGAATTTGCGGTGGGTGGCGGGGTTGGTAATCACGCCGAAGGTGTTGGTTTCTGCGCCCGTGCCTGCCGTCGTAGGGATGGCAATAATCGGCAGGGCGGGGTTTTTGAGGTCGGCGCGGTAGTCTAGGTCTACCACATCCTCTACTGGATTGGTGATGTGTAGCGCGATCCCCTTGGCGGCGTCCATTGCAGAGCCGCCGCCCAAAGACACAACCGCCGCGTCGCTCAGGCCAGAAGCGTGATAAGCCGCGCTGCCCGCTTTGATGTTGTCCGTACTGGGGTTAGGGTCTACGGCGTCAAAGCGCACCACACGGATGCTTGCGCCCTCTAAAATTGCCTCAATTTGGGCGGCCACGCCTGCCCGAACCAAGCCGGGATCGGTGACCAAAAGCACGGCACTTTTGCCCAACCCACGTACATGCTCTGGCAAAGATTTCACAGCATCCACGCCAAAGAGCATGTGCGGCGGCGCAGAAACGTCTAATGTGCGTTCATGAAGTTGCATGGTATAAATCCTCTGTCATCTGATGCATGTAGGGGCGCAATGCATTGCGCCCCTAGGGAAATAATGAATAAGATGTTACCTACAACTGCACCCATGTGGTTTTCAACTGGGTGTACTGCTCAAAGGCGTGCAAAGATTTGTCACGGCTGCCGTTGCCAGACTGCTTAAATCCGCCAAACGGAACGGTAATGTCGCTCACGTCAAAGCAATTGATCCATACCGTGCCTGCTCGCAACGCCCGTGCAACGCGGTGGGCGGTGGTGATGTCTCTTGACCACACGCTGGCCGCCAAGCCATAGCTGGTATCGTTGGCAAGCCGTACCGCTTCTTCAGGCGTATCAAACTCTGTTGTGACCAGTACCGGACCGAAGATTTCTTCGCGGGCGACGCGCATGTGATTTTGCACGTTGTCTAAAATTGTGGCGGGGATGTAGTAGCCGCCGGTTTCTGCCATCACCTGTTCGCCGCCAAGCGCCACATGGGCGCCTTCTTGCTGGCCGACGGCAATGTAGTCCAGCACGCGCCCCATCTGCTCGCTAGACACCATCGCGCCGATGTTGGCGGTGGGGTCTAGCGGGTCAGCCAGCCGCAGGGTGTTCGTCACCTGCTTGACGCGCTCTAGCAGGTCATCCTTGATGCTGCGCTGGACGAGCAAGCGTGATCCGGCGTGGCAGGTTTCCCCCTGATTGTAAAAGATGCCCCACGCCACGCCCGATGCCACCGCGTCAAGGTCGGGGGCGTCGGCCATCACCACTTGCGGGCTTTTGCCGCCACACTCTAGGCCAACCGATTTGAGGTTGCTTTCGCTGGCGTAGCGCAAGAAATATTTGCCGACTTCGGTAGAACCCGTGAAGGTCAGCTTGTCTACGTCCATGTGACGGCCTAGCGCCGCGCCTGCCGTCGGCCCAAAGCCGGGAACGACGTTAAACACGCCTTCGGGGATGCCCGCTTCCATTGCAAGTTCGGCCAAGCGTAGCGCACTCAGGGGGGATTGTTCAGCGGGCTTGAGGATGACCGAATTGCCGACGGCCAACGCAGGTGCAAACTTCCACGCGCTGATAATCAGCGGGTAGTTCCACGGGACGACGGCGCCGACTACGCCCAACGGCTCACGGGTGATGAGCGCCAGCGCGTGCCGCCCAGTGGGGGCAATTTCGTCGTACTGCTTATCTATCGCTTCGGCATACCACTGCACGTAATTGGCGGCAAACGGCACATCCACCCGCAAGGAATCGCCAATCGGTTTGCCTGTATCCAGCGTTTCGAGCAAGGCTAATTCTTCAAGGTGTTCACGCATCAAGTCGGCCAGCTTGAGCAGTACCCGCTTGCGCTCAACGGGCTTTTGGAACGCCCAACGCCCATCTTCAAAGGCAGCGCGGGCGGCCTTGACTGCACGGTCTACGTCGGGGGCGTCGCACTCGGCAACGTGGGCGATGACGCGCCCATCGCGTGGGCTGACACGCTCAAACGTTTTGCCAGACAGCGCATGGACGTATTCGCCGTTGATAAAGGCTTGCGTGCGCGGCTGGACGGCCAACGCCCGCGCTTGCCATTCAGCATA
>JBMOFU010000218.1:0-6839 GCA_049318725.1 Phototrophicaceae bacterium
GAAGGTGCTTACCCTTCGCCTGTAGAATCATCTGCTTCGGTGAATAATTTTAACCACTCTTCAACTTCTTTGCGGGTGATGTGGGGGTTGGGGTGTTCACCGAGGTTAGGCGCGGGCGGGGGAACCATCTGGCGGGCAAATTCGTGGGCGCGCAGGGTTTTGATCCCCTCTTTTCGGGCTTGGGAAAGGACGCGCTCATCAGACGACACCACCACCCACTCATTGATGTCTTTTGTGCGGCGGATGTGTTGCAACATCAGGTCGTCGGCTTCGCCCGGGCGGGCGGCAAAGGTCACTGTCACTGTATTGTTAGAGAGTTTCGATTTGCCCCCCGGCAAGCCATGATCGAAGATGACATGGGCTTTTTTGCCAGTGCGCGCACAAAAGCCGCGTAGCTTCATGACTAGCTTGGCTTCATCGTCCGGGTCGCGTAGGGAAATATCGGGTAATTGGCCGATCAAGTTATGGCCGTCAATGAGGTAGGGCATCCCAATTCAAAACCCCGCTAAAGGAAGTGTGATTGCTCGCAAGGATAACATAGCTTGCCGCTGAATGGGGGGGCGATTCACCAATCCATTAGGCATAGCTCTGTTGTTGACGGACGCGGGCTGTGCTATGCTGATAGCCAATGTGACGGTTTTCACACAACGAGGCATAGAAGGCAATGCGGCGACGTTCTCCAGTGAGCTTTATCTTCCTAAACATCCTACTTCCAGCGGCCATTGCCTTTGGAATTTTGTACTTCTTCCCCTTTAATTCGCAAAGCGGGCAGACATTTGTTCCCGTCACGGTACAATATATTGTCACGTCAACGCCAGACCGCGATGGGGTTGCCACGCAGGTTGCCCAGTCTGTGGCGGCAACGGTCGCCGTGATGGAGTCTGAATTGGTGGCCGTTCCGGTGACTCAATCGTTGCCAGATGGTATCGCCAGCGAGATTGCCAATTCGCCAACACTCAGCCCTGAAGTAGCCGAAGATGCTACCGTCGTTTCTGATGCAGCGGCCAGCCTTGCGGCGTCGTTGCCGTCGGGGTGTATTGTGCATGTGGTGGAATCTGGCGATACCCCGTTTGGGATTGCCGATCAGTACGGCGCAAGCGGCCCGGCGTTGATGTTGGTCAACGGCTTGACAGAAGAAACCGCATCCGGCTTGCAAATCGGTGATGCGCTGATTATCCCCTTGCCCAACTGCCCGATTGAGGAGATTTTGCCGACTGTTGCCCCGACAGAGCCAGCCCCAGATGCCCTAGAGTCTAGCCTGACGGTTGCGGTCACTGGGCCAGCCAGTACTCTAAATGCTTCTGGGACGATCACCGTCACCCTAACTTTAGCGCCAAGCCGAACGGCTACACCGGTGCTTGCGCCAACCGCGACAAACGCACAAGTGGAAATCACCCAAGTGATTGGCCCCGGTGACATCACCGCTGAAGGGATTGAAATTCGCAATCGGGGCGGTGTGATAGACCTCACCGGATGGACGCTCACTGACGCACAGGGCAACCAGTTTGTCTTCCCAGAGCAAAGACTGTTTACAAACGGTTTAGTGACGGTTTATACACGGGTTGGAGAAAATACACCCATTGCCCTGTACTGGGGGAGGAGCAGCTCGGCATGGGGCGATGCTGGCGATATTGCCACCCTTGCCAACGGGAATGGGCTGGTGCAGTCTGTGGTGCGGGTACGATAAAAGGCAGGAAGGGCAGTGACGAGGGATGAGGGATGAGGAAAAACCTTGTCCCTGCCATCCAACATGCCTGTAGGGGCGACACCTTTGTCGCCCGTAAAACCAGCGATCTAACATACTTGTAGGGGTGAGGTACGCCTCGCCCGCAAAATATCGCAATCCTCGGCGCCCCATTTAATTTCAGATGAGGTCTCATGACCCTGTAGGGGCGCCCGTAAACCTGTTGCTTGAAATGTTTTGAGTGCTAAGGGTTGGGATTATGGTGGATGAATCTTGGCTGTCCCCTGTGGAGCGGGCAATCCGTGAGGCGATGCAGGCGGGGATGTTTGACAACTTGCCGGGCTTTGGCAAGCCGTTACAGTGGTCAGAGGCAGAAGCCTACACACCAGAGGATAAACGGCTGGCCTACAAGATCATGCAAGAAAATGATGTCGCGCCAGATTGGATGATGCTCGGGGCTTCGATTGAGGAGCAACAACAGCGCTTGCGGCGGGAACTGGCGCGTGGTTGGTCAGCCTATCGCGGGGCATTAGCAGACGCTGACCGCGTTGGCGATTTAGGCCGCCGTAGCCGCGTCACACGCGGTTGGGAACGGCTCGTGATGACCTTCCAAGAGGCGTTTGACCAGTACAACTATGCCGTAATGAACTATAACCTTAAAGTGCCGCCCGGAGTTCCGCAACGACACTTTATGGGGCTTGACGATGAAGTTAAACGCTTAGAAAAATAAGCCGAATGCTTATTCTCGAGTAGTTTCGGGTTTAGGGTCTTCTTTTTTGTCGGATTCACTGCGAACACCCTCACGGAAATTGCGGATTGCAGAACCCAGTTCTGAACCGATGTTGCTCAAACGGCCAACACCAAACAACAAGACCACAATTGCCAAAATGATGCCTAGTTCTACAGGGCCGAGTCCCATGATAAAGCCTCCACATACAGCAGTTTACTGTAAATCAGTCTAACAGAAAACGGCGCACAACGATACCGACAAATCTAGTCAGTTGCCGCCTGACCCGCCCTGTTCTAAAATAGAACTACAGCCCAACTACCCTCACGGAGTATCCCCCAGTGGCAAAACAAGCCCTTTACCTGAAGTGGCGTCCACAGGCGTTTGATGATGTCATTGGACAAGAACACATCGTCCGCACCCTACTCAACGCGATTCAAGCCGGGCGGGTGCGCCATGCCTATCTATTCAGCGGGCCGCGCGGCACGGGCAAAACAACCACCGCCCGCCTGCTGGCAAGTGCGATGGGAAGCCAAAACTTAGACGTGATCGAAATTGACGCCGCCAGCCACACCAGTGTGGATGATGTGCGTGATTTGCGCGATAAGATTGCCTTTATGCCCGCCGAAGGCCAATACAAAGTCTACATTATTGACGAAGTGCATCGCTTTTCGGGCAGCGCCTTTGATGCGCTACTCAAAACGCTAGAAGAACCTCCCGCCCATGCGGTGTTTATCTTGGCAACCACCGAGATAGACAAAGTACCAGACACCATCAAGAGCCGTTGCCTGCAATTTGAGTTTCGGCGTGTGCCGCTCAAACAAGTGGCAGATCGCCTTCAGCAGATTGCTGAATCTGAAGGGGTGAATATTGCGCGTGAAGCGCTGGAATTGATCGCACGGCACGGTACCGGCAGCGTGCGAGACAGCATCAGCCTGCTTGACCAAATTGTTGCCGACCCCGAAGAACATATCACCCTAGAAGTTGCCGAACGCATTTTGGGGACGGCCCGCAGTAGCGCAGTCTTGGGCGTGGTTGAAGCGCTTTTGCTTGGGGACAGCGCCGCTGGCATTTACGCCATCAACGAAGCGATAGATTCTGGCAGTGATCCGCGTCAGTTTGGCGGGCAAATTGTTGAACATCTGCGGAATGTGTTGCTGGCACAAACCGCTACGTCAGATTTGATCGAAGCGTCCAGTGAGATGCGCCAACTCTATCAACGGCAATCTGCTCAGATCAACAAAGCGGCCTTGCTGCGTGCGTTGCGTGCGTTTAACGACGCCATTGCAGATTCGCGCAGCGGTTGGCAGCCGCAACTGGCGCTAGAACTCGCTTTTGTCGAGGCGCTTTTGCACCGTCAAGAAGGCAGGCCAGAATCGGTTAGCGCGGGCGCTTCCCCTGCGGCGGCGCTCAACGTCTTTGAGTTAGAGGCCGCCATTGAGCGGATTTTGTCTGTGCGCGGCGTTCCAGCTGGAACCGCCAGCAAGGGGAATGTGGCCGCACCGGAACCCGCTGTGCTGGAGCCAGTGCATGTAGATCAGTCTGCGCCGCCAGCCGTCCCGATGAGTGAGATTGTGGCGCGTTGGTCAGAAACGCGCGAAGCTGTCGGGGTCAAAAGCCGCATCTTTGCCCCAGTGCTTGACCATGTAGAAGTCCGTAGTGTCAATGGGGATGTGGTGACGTTAGTGGTACAGAACAAGCTGTTTTTAGAGAAGCTTTCCAATGCTGAAAACCGCTCGATCCTTAACCTTGTGCTTTCTCGGATTCACGGTGTTACCCTCAAAGTAAACCCGTTGATGGGGGGTGAGGCCAGCAGTAAAAGCGCATCGTTAGACGTGAACGATCCCATCGTCAACGCATCGCGTGAGTATGGCGGCACGATCCGCAATGAAAAAGACCGTAAGAAATAGCCTAGAATCGCTTGCCCGCCGATACCCAATTGCGGCGGGCAAGGCTATAATTATCACTCACGAATATTGACAGCGCACAGGAGCCTGAAACATGACCAAGCGACCCAGCAAGAGCAACTTTGGCGGTGGCGTCCCCGGTGGGATGGGTTCGATGATGGGCAAGATGCAAAAGATGCAAGAGGATATGGACAAAGCCCGCGAAGAACTGGAAACCCAAACCGTAGAAATTTCAGTCGGTGGCGGGGCAGTCACCGTAGTGATGAACGGCCATCAACGGTTGCAATCGCTCAAGATCAAGGGCGAAATGATAGATACCACCGATCCAGAGTGGATCAGCGACTTTGAAGCGATGGTCGGTTCTGCGGTGAATCAAGCCATCGAAGCCAGCCAAACCCTAGCGGCTGAACGGATGGAAGGCGTTTACGGTGGGTTGGGCAACATTCCGGGGCTTTCTGGGTTGTTGGGCGGCTAACCTAATGAGTAAAGCGGTTCCTGCGCCAATTACCGATTTGATTCAGGCGTTTTCTAGGTTACCGGGGATTGGCCCTAAAAGCGCGTCACGGCTGGCCTACTATCTGTTACGTGCGCCCGATGATGTTGCTTTGAACTTGGCAGATGCCCTACGCGAACTCAAAACCGGCACACTGTTGTGTAGCGTGTGCTTCAACATCACCGTAGAAAGCCCTTGCCCGATTTGCGGCGACTACACCCGTGAGCAAGATATGGTCGCGGTGGTTGAAGAGCCGTTAGACGTGTTAGCTATTGAGCGCACAGGGATGTATCGCGGGGTGTATCATGTGCTGCACGGGGCGATTTCCCCCGTGAACGGGGTTGGCCCCAATGACCTCAAAATAGATGCACTGGTCAAACGGGTGGAGCAGCAGGGCATCCGCGAAGTGATTATCGCCACGAATCCGGGCATGGAAGGCGACGCGACCGCGATGTACTTACAGCGATCGCTGGATGGCAAAGGCGTCAAGATGACCCGCCTTGCGCGTGGGTTGCCCGTTGGCGGGGACATCGAATATGTAGATTCGGTGACGCTGGCGCGGGCGCTACAAGGGCGCAATGAAGTTTAATATCCTCTCGTGGGCGGATGAAAAAGTAACATCCGTCCACAGCCTCTTTCCTTCGCTTTCTAACTTCCGTCTATATACTATTGTAATCTGGAGCGTAAACTGGGTATAGTATTAGCATGAGGCAGTTGGGGATAGGAAAAACGCTCATGTCGAGCCAGCCAACAAAAGACCCGCTAAAGATTATCAATACAGCTATTGCCGGACGGTACAGGGTTGATCGCCTTATCGGGGGCGGGGGGATGGGGATTGTTTACCTTGCCCAAGATATGGAACTTAAGCGGTTGGTTGCTATCAAGTTTCTATTAGGCGCATTAGTCAAAGACCCTCAGATCATTAATCTCTTTAAGAATGAAGCTCGTTTGGTTGCTGGGTTGAATCATGCCTATATTTTATCGGTCTTTGATTCTAACCTCACACCAAATGCAGTTCCCCACCCTTACATCGTCATGAGATATATGCGGCGCGGTTCGTTACAAGATGCGCTCAAGGTGCGTAAAGAACCGATGCGCCTGTCTAATGTCTTATGGGTTATCCCCCCCATTGCAGATGCACTGGACTATGCCCATCGTCATCAGGTCATTCACCGCGATGTCAAGCCGGCCAACCTGCTCATGGATGAAGAAGCAAAGCCCTACTTGGCTGATTTTGGGATCGCTAAAAAGTTTACTACCCTTGACGCCCAAACACAGGACGGCCTTATTGGAACGTTCCCGTTTATGGCGCCTGAAATGTGGAGCAGTTCACCGATCACTGGGGCAGTAGATCAGTACGCGCTTGCGATTGTCGTTTGGGTGATGCTCACGCTACACACGCCGTTTTCAGCCCATAACCCCTATGATCTGATGAATCATCACCTGCATACGCCGCCGCCTAACGTACAAGACCGTAACCTAACCGTTCCTTCAGCGGTCAATCAAGTGCTTCAACGGGCGTTGGCAAAGTCACCGAGCGCCCGTTTCCCATCTACCCTAGAGTTTTCTAAAGCATTGCAGGCTGCTATTCAAAACCCAGCGTATAACGTTCGTGCTGTGCAAGAGGCGCAAGTCGTTAGCTTGCCCAACCGCCCAGAGGTCAATGGCATCAAGGATATAAAATCTGCGAATCCGCGCTCAACAGAGACCCGCCCTACGACGAGCAGCATAGCAAGCAATATTCTCTTGATTGGGTTGGTTTTGGTTTTAGTGATGTTCTTTATCGGCTTGTTTCTGGGGATTATTTCCCTCTTTTACCGACAGATATTGCTGGTGGTGGGGGTCATACTGGCGGCAATTTGGGTTTGGCGGCGTAGTTAGGTCTTTGTGTAGTGGGTAGGTCGGTTTGGGGTTATGTTGTGTTGGTAAATTCGTACCGAAGCATAACGTGACCTTAAAAAATATTGATTGCGGTTGGGATAAATTGCGATATACTAGGTATTGACATCGCTAAACGCCACGCTCTTT
>JBMOFU010000219.1:0-6818 GCA_049318725.1 Phototrophicaceae bacterium
TTAACACAATCACCGCTCACAGGGTCGATTTTTCGGCGTCGTGCGGATGTGACAGGTCACGTCCCTACAGGTCACAACGTTAGTGTAGGGGCGCCACCTGTGGCGTCCGTGTTTTACAGGCAAAAAACGATGTCTCCAAATCTTTAGGGGGTGAGCGTGGGGGCGACAAGTGTTGGATCGCCCGTAATGCCGCCGAGCGCTTGGTCAGCCAACTGCTGAACCGCCTGATTGAAGATGGGGCTGCGAAGAAAGGCAAAGACAACGGCCACGGCAATTAACCCTAGAATCGCAATGGCCGCCCACAAGAGGAATGAACGATCTTGCTTGATGGGGGACTTGCCAAACCCGCCGTGTTGATTGGCAAGGGTACGCCAATTTTGCGGGTTGGCAATGTGTTTGGGTGCCTGTTGGGGGGGCAGGCCGGTTAACTCTGCGGCAAGGTTCACGGCGGCAATGTCTTGCTCAAGGTCTGGGTTCATGTAAAACGCCGTCCCTAACTCCATCACTGCACGAGCATTATCGTTCCGCAGGTGCATCTCAAAGGCAAGGTTGTAGTGTATTTCTGCTTGGCTAGGGTTGTAAGCCGCAGGGCGTGATGGGGGCTTGACCTCGCCACGGATCAGTTCCCCTAATTCTGGGATGTCTTTAGTTGCGTTGGGTGAAGCCACCTCTGCGCGCAATAGTTCATTGAGGTCTGGCATTGCCGGTGCAGGGACGTTCGCTTTAGGTTTTGCTGCGGGTGCAGCGGCAGGTTTGGGTTGTGGTGCGGGTAGAGCAGCTTTGGGGGGGGTTGTCATCGCTTCGGGGGTAGGCGCGTGCTTGTGAATGTAACTCCCGGCCTTTTTCGCCAGTTCTCTTACCCCTTCGTCAGGGTCGGTTTGGTATAGTTTGGCTAAGGCAGGCAAGAAGCGGCGGTCTACACTTTTTGCGGCTAAGGTAACCCCACGCTTGCGATCTTCGATATTTTTACTTGTTAACAACTGAACCAGAGGATCGTTCATCGGGAACCTTCCACACGCTAGAGTAGAGTGATGCCCTAACGATAGAGCAAAATATCACCCTTTGCGAGTGTCAGGCGGTCAATTGTTTAGCAATTCAATCATTTTCTGGCGTTTCAGGCTCAATGAGGGTGATAAAGGCTTGTAACCGGGGGTCTGAGTCTTGTTTACACACCTCAATAAGCCAATCCAGCGCCCCAATTTTGCGAAATCGCGCAATCACCATGCGTTTGATCGTATCATCGGCTTCCGCAAATCGGAATAATTCTTGTCGTAAGGCACGGTTTAATATGTCCATCTCTGGGTCTGGCATTATTGTATCATCACCCCTATAGTGCACCCATCGTATATAGAGGTATTTTACATAGATTATTCTATTACTAACAGGGTTTGATTACAAAAAGTTATAAATGGGTTATACAAATTATAATCAACTCCACCTGCCTTATAACCCATAAAAATTATAAAACCATTCTAAAAAAAATGAGTTTTACCCCACCTTGAAAAAGCCCTATAAAAGCCCTAGAGTGAATGCTGAGAAGCATGAAGCAAGCGTCTCTAAACTACAGGTTAGAGTGTTGATCGTCTATCCCTATGATGCGGCGTTGAAGTTTGCAAAAACACCACTTGAGGAATATGTAACACAAGGCTAACTGACTGTATGACGGCATTCCCTGTATATCACTATGGCGGCGAACCGAATAAGCCTGTACTGCATTTGGCGCTGGCGAACGGCTTCCCCCCCCAGACCTACGTCCCTCTACTTCAACCGTTTAGCGCGTCTTACAGGGTGTTGAGCTTTCTGCCGCGCCCGCTGTGGGAAAACCCACCGCCCCCTGCAAGCCTCGTCTCGTGGCAGGGGATGGCCGATGACCTGTTGGCGGCGTTAGACGCGCACGGCATCCGTGAGCCGATTGTCGGGGTGGGGCATAGCATGGGGGGCGTGGCGACGATGTTGGCGGCGTTGCAGTCCCCAGAGCGATTTCGGGGAATTGTATTACTCGACCCAACCATCTTCCCGCCGCGTTACCTGTGGTTGATGGCGGTTATGCGCGCAGTAGGGCTAAATGCCCGCTTCCCGTTGGTGAACAAGGCGCTCAAACGGCGCGCACAGTTTGCCAGCCCAGAAGAAGCCTTTACCTACTGGCGCGGCAAAGCATTGTTCACCGACTGGTTAGATGACACCTTGCGCCTATATGTTGAAGGCTTGCTGACGCCCGCCGCTGGTGGGGGGTATCGTTTGCGCTGGTCGCCAGCGTGGGAAGCGCGCTATTACGCCACCATCTATACACAAACATGGTCAAAAATCGGCCAGTTGAATGGCTTGATGCCCGTTTTGACGATACGCGGCAACCAAACCAACACCTTTTTAGCGCCAGCCCCGCAATTGATGCGCCAACGCTTGCCGAAGATGACCTTTGCCGAAATCGGCGGGCATGGGCATTTGTTCCCGCAGTCTGCGCCAGACCAAACCCGCGAACTGATGCAAAACTGGCTATCTACCTTACCACCGCTTTAGACCGCAGGCCACGGGTAGTTTGGCCCTGCCCCCGGCATGGGATAGTAGGGCTTACGCAGCAGTTGTTCAATCCGAGAGGTGAAGGCTTGAGTCTCACGCGGCGTCAAAAGGGCATCCAGTTGTAGACGGTAGGCGCTTTGTGTGTCTTTTACCGCTACCTCAAGCCGCTCGACATCGGCGACCAACGGCTCAGGGATGGGCTGGCCGGCAAAATCCCAAACCACTGTCCGTAGTTTGTGATCTTCGTTAAACGTCAGCCCTTGATCTATACACCATACTTTGTCTTGCTCGTCGAGCAGCATGTGACCGCCTTTGCGGTCGGCATTGTTGACTAGCGCATCAAACAGTTGGATGCGCGCCAACTGGGGGGCATGGTGGCCTTCAAAGGTGAAGTAATGGCGGTCTGGGTCATGCTCAATGTAAAGCTGAATGGAGCCTAAGCCGCGTTTGCCTTCGCGCAGCACGGTGGGCGGGATGAATTGCCAGCCGAGCAGTTCGGCAGTGATAAACGACGCCCGTTCACGGTAACAGAGCGTCGCGTCGGGGAAGTCCCATAGCGGGCGTTCGCCGCGTTGCGGCTTATAGATGGCGTTGGCACACAACTCGTCAAGGCGCATCGTCACCAAGTAGGTGTAGTTAGAACTGTAGCGCATCAGCCCGTGAACGGTTTCCATCTCCCCCTGATCTAAAACCTTGAGGGCTTCAGCAGGGGTGAGGGTCACGCTTTGCGGCTCATCGTCTGGGGTAGTGGGCTGCATTGAGGTTGGGTCGGTCATTCGTTCACCTCATCTTAAGTCCAGTAGTAGACCAAGCGCCCGTTTTGGCGCGGGTCGGCGCGGCCAGATTGCACAGTGTCCATGGCGTGCAGGCTCAACGCACGCATTTGATCGCGGCTACACCACATCCGCACCACAGAGGACTCTTCGCCCTCTTGGGGGAGTTCCTGCGCGACCAAAACAATCATTTGGCTTTCTTCATCATAGCCAATGCCCATCTGCGAAACGCGGAACATCGGGCGGATTGGCTCGCGTAAGTCCATGTCCATTTTGCTGATGTCCCCATAGGTGCTGATCGGGTGCTTCTGGTCAAGATCGTCTATGAGGTCTTTGAGCGCCTCACTGAGCGCCCACGCCTGTTCTTTTTCAATCGTTAACGAGATCAGTTGATCTTCTTTGCCGGCTTGTAGGTGAAACATCCGTTGTCCCTTGGGGCCAATCGTGCCAATGGTAACGAAGTCCACAGGGTTTAGGTCAATTTCGATTCGTGGCATCTTTTAACCTTCCTGCGCGCGTGCCGCGTTGGAAAAGACGATTTAGAATTAAGCGGACGCAGGCGAACCCTGTGCTGCTTTTTTTCGGGCTTCTTCTAACGCTCGCAAGTGGGCGGTGTCGTTGAGTTTAGAAACATACGGGCGGCTGTGGTTGAGGTGAATTTCGCAAATAGAGGCCGGGTCAATCACAATCCGCTGAAAGACATCAAGGTGCATCCCCAAGTAGTGCGCCATGACCATTTTAATCAGGTCGGCATGGCTAAAGACGGCCAGTGTATCGCGTGGGTAGGCTTGTGCCAAGCGCTCGATTTCAGTCACCGCACGGGTTTGCACATCGCGCATGGCTTCACCGTTGGGGAAGTAAGCGCGTGAGGGGTATTCTTGAATGACCGACCACATCTTTCGCAGGCGCAAGGTGGCAATCGAAGCGCCTTGCCAGTCGCCGTAATCTACTTCTAGCAGTTGATCGTTCTTTTGAATGCTCAGGTGCGGATGGTGTTTTTGTACGGCTTGGGCGGTTTCCATCGTGCGTTCCAGCGGGCTAGAAATCAGTTGGTGGAATTTGAAGCCTGCCAAGCGTTCGCCAAGGGCTTCTGCCTGTTGTAGACCTTCTTCATTAAGGTGAACTTCTGGTGTGCGTCCGGCCAGTCGTCCAGTTTTGACATAATCATTTACGGCATGGCGAATCAATAGGAAGTGGGTCATTGGGAATGGGTTATCAATGGGTGGGCGGCTAAGGGAAGTGATTCATGTTGACCATCATCATATCACAAAGCAGTAAGGAATTCAGCCGCAGGTGCGCCAACGCTGTGTTGAACTCTCATAAGATTTTAGCGTGTTGAACTTGACCTTGCCCCTAGGGTAAGGTTTATCCTCAATGTATGAAGGGCGATAGAAAAGGAGGTTGCGGTGAACCTACAAATTGGTGAATTGGCAGACTGGGCAGGCGTGACGACGAAGGCCATCCGCCACTATCACGAAGTCGGGCTGTTACCAGAGCCGCCCCGTGCAGAAAACGGCTACCGCCTGTATACCCCCTATCATCTTGACCTGCTGCAAACCATCGTCCGCTTGCAGGCGTTGGGCTTGTCGCTACGGCAGATTCAAACTGTGTTGCAGGCCGCCAACCCCGATCAACAGTTGCGCCAAGTGTTGGCAGAACGTCAACGACACATCAACGATGAACTGTTGCGGCTTCAGCAACAGCAAGCGGATATTCAAGCGTTGTTGCGTCAGCCCGTGCCGTTGGTGTTTGATGCTGAACCCGGCACGGTAGTGCAGGCGTTGCAAAATGCCATCCGCCCAAGCTCCAGTGGTTTAGCAGATATTGTCGGGGAGCTAGATGCCCCAGCATTGAATCGGCTGGAACCGCTGTTGACGGGCGAGCATGTGGCGGAATATTGTCGGCAGTTTGGGGCGCATGTGGTGGCGCGGGTGATGCCGCACGAGCATCAAGTGATTTTGTGGCTGGAGCGCTACAGGGCGCTAGGTGAACTCCCGTTAGATGACCCGGTTGCACGTCACTGGCTGGATCAATTGCGGGCAGACCCCGCGTATGCGGCCTTGCTCCATTTGGTGAATGTGCCGCCGATGCACGTTTTGCCATCACAGGAAGAAAAACAACTTCAACGGTTGTTATGGGCGATGCTGTTTGAACAGGCGTCACCTTTGCAGTCTAAGGTTTTACAAATACTCAATCGTTCACTGTTACAGGAGCAATAGAAAATGACCACTTCAGTTTCGCGGTTTTGGGTGCGTTGGATTCAAGTCGTCGTGTTTTTTGGGTTGATCTTGTTTGGGCTGGCGCTGGTGCTTGTTCCTGCGCCAAGCCAAGCGTTGTTGAATCGTTTGTACTTTGGGCAGGCGGCCTATCCAGCAGGGTTTACCCCGCCTAGCATTGAATATGTGACCTTTGTCATGGCGGTTTTGGGTGCGGTGACGGCAGGTTGGGGGGTGTCTTTGTACTGCTTGGCCGCGTTGTTGGCCGACGGGCATCGTATGGCATGGAATGGGCTGGCATTTGGCGCGCTCGTTTGGGGGCTATTGGATAGTACGGCATCAGTTTTGTTGGGCTTTGGCAGCAACCTTGCCTTGAACATCCCGATCCTTGTCCTGCTGGCGATTCCGCTTGCGGCTACGTTTCGCCAAGTCTACCGTCAGCAGTAGGGGTATACAATGAATGCAACCGGTGCTTCAGTTTCGCGGGTTTGGGTACGCGGTTTACAGGGCTTTTTGATCTTTGCGGCGCTGTTTGGCTTGGCACTGGTTACGTTGCAAGGGGTCACACAAGCCTTCTTTAGCTGGATGATCTTTGGCAACGTGACCATGCCCGCCAGCTATTCCCCAGAAGAACTGCACTACATCCGATTTGTGTATGGGGTGTTAGGGGCGGTCATCACGGGGTGGATGCTGACTATGGCGCTCATGGTTCGTCATCTGTCGTTGGATGTAACGTGGGTCGCTATGGCAATTGCTATCGGTGTGACGGTGTGGTTCGTCGTGGATAGTAGCCTGTCTGTTGTGATGGGCTACTGGCAGAACGCTGTGCTTAACTTGGGCTTTTTCATCCCGATCATCGTGCCGTTGGCGGTGATAATGCGCCAAGCGCCCCGTCGGTAAGTCGTTTGTAAAATTCCGCCTAGAATTGTGTTACCATCGAGTCAATGCGATGATAAGCTGTTTAGGGGGTTACGATGGCTGACAATGACATCATCTATGAAGAAGATCCAAAGCCGAAGCGCAAGCGTGGGCAAACCCGTCGGTGGCGCTGGCTATGGATGATTAGCCTTATCGGGGGGTTGGGGTGTTGTGGCCTATTACTGGTCTTGGCGTTGTTGGGGCCTGTGATTGGTAACGTGTTGACCCCTTCAGAGACGATCTATGTCACGCCACAAGTTCCGGTGATTGTCCAGCCCGCCAGTGTGACCTATCGCGCGGCGGACGTTCCGGTTATGGGCGGCGTGTTCACCAACGGCGAATGGCTGAACATCCAAGCGCAAGCGTTGAATGTCCGTGTTGAGGATGACCGTGC
>JBMOFU010000220.1:0-6816 GCA_049318725.1 Phototrophicaceae bacterium
GGGCGTTATACAACCGATATTTGTACATCCGATGGACTTCAATTTGCGTTGTCATAGTCTCAATTATAGCACAGGAACTACACGCCTTATGTCCCCGTGCCTAAAGCCGGGGGCTTTACGGCGCTTTTTCGGTAAAGTTGTGTTATGATGAACATATGAACGCGATTTCAACCGCCCCTAAACAGCATCCTAACCGCTGGATTTGCCCCAATTGCGGCCAAATCTATTGGGGCGAAGCGCCCCCAGATTTATGCGACTTCTGCGGGGATTTCACCACTTGGCAGCCGATCCAAGACAATCCCCCACGCACCAACCATCAACCAGAGCCGCCTAAGCCCTCACCGATCCAATTACGCCTGTTTTAACTGCCCAGACAACCTATTCACAAGATTTTTGTGAAACCTGTCTTGACAGACATTCCCCTTTGCCGTTAGACTGACAATGTGTTCACAAAAGTTTTATGAACGGCCAGTGACTGAATGCGCTACCCGATGCAAGACCTTACTGATAAATTGCAATTGCCTGCGCGGTTCTTCCTCACGCGCGAAAAAGGCGAAGTAGCTTATACTGAATTGTTGACTGTATTGCAAACTGTGCCAGAAGGCGAACCGCTGATCTTAGAGTTCCCCCCCGAACAGTTGATTGATGCCTCATTTGCCGATGAAGCCCTGTTACGGCTTGCAGAAGGCTTGCTCACAGGGGACTATGGCGAAAAAGCGCTGTTGCTGCAAGGTCTCACCGCAGATTCGCTCCATAACATTGACGCCGTGATTCACTTGCGGAACCTCAAGCTGGCATTGCTGGCAGTGGAACCCAACGGCGCGTGGCAGGTCATCGGCCAATTAGAAAAGAGCCTGCGAGAAACGCTAGACCTGTTGGCCGAACAGCCCACCCTCACTGCGCCGATTCTTGCCGCACAGATCGGCACGGCAGTCAATACCGCTAGTAACCGCCTCAAGCGGCTGTACGACGGGCGGTTGATCTGCCGCCAAGAGGAAGTTTCCGAAAAGGGGCGCGAATACCTCTATCACTTTTGGCGCTGGGACGTTTAGGGCTTCAACGGAGGAACCACGATGGCCTTTCCAACGACATCACAAGAGGTTTTGCAGTTTGCCGCCAACAAAACGGTAGTGGAGCAAGCCAATAAGTTTGCAGTGCAGGCCGCTTGGCGCGTTTTGGCAACTGACGCACAAGAGTTGGCCGTGTGGGGGAACGTGCGTGCAGGCTATGGCGGCATGGTCAGCGTGCAAATTGACCTCAATCACTACCCCATTGGAACCTGTAGCTGCACCAGCAAAGTCCAGCCGTGTAAGCATGTATTGGGATTAGCGCTTTTGTGGGTACACAGCCCGCAAGCCTTCACCGTTGGCGCGATGCCAGAGGCCATCGAAAAGTGGCTGCAAAACCAGAGCATTGCCCCTGCTAAACCCGCCAAGCCGGTCAACCGCAAAGAACAAGGCAAACGTGCCGCTAAACGCCAAACGGCCATCCTCAACGGCCTTGATGAGCTAGACCGCTGGATGCAAGACCTGATCCGCTTAGGGCTGGCGTCTACCCAAGCGAAACCCGCAGACTTTTTCAAAGCGCCAGCTAAACGGCTGCATGACGCGCAAGCCAGCACGTTGGCCTACCGTATAGAAGCGTTGTACGGCATTACGCGCAGCGGCACGGGTTGGGAAGAACGGATGCTGGCCGAACTCGGTCAAATCTACCTGTTGATTGAAGCCTTTCGCCAGTTTGACAAGCTCACGGCGGCGATGCAGGCCGATGTCCGTAGCGCGGTCGGCTGGCCGTTACAATCCAACGAGCTAGACGATGAACCCACCGTCAGCGATGACTGGCTGGTGATCGGCCAGAGCCAAAGCGCCCAACGGAATTTGAATATCCAGCGCATTTGGTTGTATGGCGCGCAGACGCAACGCTTTGCCATGCTCTTAGAGTTCGCCCACAGTTCTAAGCAGTTTACCTATCACTATGCCATTGATGATTTGCTCACTGCCGATGCCGTCTACTATCCAAGCGGCTACCCGCTACGGATTCAGTTCCGCAGCGAGCCAGCATCTAGCATCCAGCCGATTACGACCGTTGGCGCGCCAGACCTTTCCAGCGCGATTGCCGCCTACCGCGCCGCCAAGCTGAAGAATCGCTGGTTGGGGGTCTACCCGATGCTGTTGGATGAGGTCAAGGTCGGCAAGATGGGGCGCTCTTGGTACATCGTGGATGCCAGCCAACAGGCGATAGCGCTCAACAATGAAACCGTCGGGGGATGGGAGTTATTGGCCGTCAGCGGCGGGTATGCGATGCAGTTGTTTGGCGAATGGTCAGAGGGCGGGTTCATGCCGCTTTCGATCTTCCACAACGGCCAATGGATTAAGCTGTAAGGGGCGCGCCATGACGAACACGCTTTGGCAACCGCTGGTCACGCAGGCGCTACTCGGCACGATTGCCCGCCCGTTTGAATCGCTACCGACCGACGCAACGCCGTTAGGGAAGGCTGTCGGCGCGATTCAAGCCCCAACGCCAGAAGGCGCAATCCTCAAGGCGGCGGCGCTGGTGAGTCCCTTCCAGCAGCAGCAATCGGGCTGGATCAAGCGCTTTAACGGCAAATTTGAAGTGTTCACCGCCGTTGAGGATTTACCCGAAGCCCCGCCTGTCGCCGCCCGTTTGCTGGAAGCCATCCTGCGGGAGACGCACTACTACTGGCAATTGCCGCATTGGTTGCGGGCGGGTGAAGGCTACCGCATTCCCGATCACTTGCTGGTGCCGTTCTTGAATTATGTCGCCGGCCATATCATGGACTTTATCACGATCCCTCCTATACCAGACATCACCTTGTTTTTAGGTGCGCGCGGCCAATGGTTAGCCCAACAGCGCCCGATGTGGTACTTCGCGGCATGGCGCAGCGATTTTGAAGGCGTGTGGAAGCGATTTTCTATCAAGCCGTATTTCGGCACGGTCTTGCTCAGTTGGCTGCACGATGATGACCCGCAAGCGGCGCGCCAGTTCATTCAACGCCTAGCCACAGAACGCCGCCCGCTGTTATACCTTGAACAGTATATCGGTACGCTGCAATTTGGCCTTTCGGATGAGGATGAGCCGTTTCTCGAAAGCCTGCTAGATAACCGGACAGGGCCTCATAACGAATATGCGGCGAACTTATTGGCGCAATTGCCACAGTCGGCATTCGTCCAGCGTATGATCCAGCGCGCACGGGCGCGCTTGTGGGTCGAACGCAGCAGTGATGGCAAAGGGAAGTTGATCTATGTGGTGGAAGATGTGCTGGCGAAGGACATGCAGCGCGATACATTGGCGCGGCGGGTGCTAAACCTGAGTGATAAAGGCGGGGTTGCTTACCGTACATTGTCTTGTGTGCCGCCGCGTGTATGGCTGGAACACTTGAATCTCACGCCGGATGAATTGATCGCCTTAGCCGCACAAGAGAAGCCGATCTTCTTTAACGCGCTAGAAGCAGCGGCTTACCGCAACCATGACCTAGCGATAGTCACAGGCATTCTGAAGGTGCGCTGTCAGGGGAGGTTGGTGGGCAGACCACTAACGGGCAACCTGTTAGCGATCTTGACCGACGCTGAACGTGAACAGGTCTTCCATGAGATTTGGCGATGGGTGCCTAAAGATAATCATAATCGTCATTACGATGGCATGGCTGGCGTGCGCTGGAACTGGAGCGCCGCCTATAGTCGGGACATGCTGCCGATCTATCAGCAATACATGACCCATTACCCAGAAGCCAGAACGGTCTTGATGTTGATGAAATATCACATGGGGCAAATCCACCCCAGTACTATTCCCGCGTTGGTGGCGTTGCTGAACGCCTACCATCCCACTGACTACATTGACGACTTGCGCGGAGAAATATTGGCAACCTTGCAACCCACTTACGCGATCTATGAAGCCTTTGGAGCGACAACCCATGACGAATGACCACCTCTGGCAACCGCTGGTGACCGCTGCACTGGTGGGGACGCAAACCCGCCCCTTAGGTCAACTGCCGAGCGACAATACCGCTGTCGGTAAGGCGTTAGCGCGTGTCACTGCCGCCACGCCGGAAGCGGCGCTACTCAAAGGCGCGGTGATCTTGAACAGCACCCAAGCCGCCCAAACGCCGATCTTGCCCTACAAAAGCAAGTTCAGCGCCACCGCTCCAACGGATTCAGTGCCAGAAGCGCCCGCGAAGGCCGCTGAATTGCTGGTACACATCCTTAAAAAGGTCAAAGCGCCGATGAATGGGACGCTGCTCCGCGAGTGGATTTATGCTGCCGAAGGCTACCGTGTGCCAGATCATCTGTTGGCGCTTTACCTCGATCAACTGGCAAAGCTGGCGGACAACAGCAACTTCAACCGCCTATATGCCGCAAGCCTTGTACGGGCAGGGGAGCGCGGGCGCTGGCTGGCCGCCCAACGCGATAAATGGACGTTCGTGCTGTGGGAGCAAAGCTTTGAGCGCGGATGGGCGAAATCTACAGCGGCGGTGCGTTTGCTATTGTTCCGCCGCTTGCGCCAACAGGACGCGGCGGCGGCGCGGGCGTTCTTCGAGCAGAAGCAGGCCAGCTTGCCGCCTAAAGTTCGGTTGGACTACCTCAGTCAGCTACTCTTGAACCTGTCTGGAGAGGATGAAGCGCTGCTAGAAGGGTTGCTTGACGACCCGATCTTGGCAATGAGGGTGGATGCGGCCAATATGTTGATGAAGTTGCCAGAGTCGGCCTTTGTTGGGCGGATGATTGAACGAATGCGCGGGCGGGTGAGCATCCAACCGGACGGTGACGGCAAGCTAAAACTGGGTTGCGCGCATTACGACGTTGCCGATGCTGCCATGCTCCGTGATTGGGTGAAGCGCAATCAATACCGCCTTACCGATGGCGCTGCTATGTCCCGCATTATGATGGGGTGCATTCCGCCGCGCCTGTGGAATGAATGGCTAGGGGAAGATACGCCCACGTTAATCGCCCTTGCCGCCCATGAAGAAGCCCTTTACCTAGAAGCGTGGATGACTGCGGCGATCAACTTTGGCGATGCCGAATGGTGTAACGCATTTTTCGACTGGGCGGTTGCCAACGACAAGAGCAACATTGCCTTGCGCGTTTTACCCACCCAACCTGCTAATGTCAGGGAAACGTACACCCTCAACCTGTGGGGCAAAGATACCCGTAACCTTCAGCTTTACCCGTCGCTTTACACCGATGCACACGGGCATTGGACGGAAGCCTTCAGTCAAAGCACTTTGCTCACCTATGCCCAAAAGATTACATCCGCCTCAAGCACTAACATGAATTGGTTAATCGTGGGGTTTAGCTCCCATTGGGCGTTTTTTCATCCTAGCCAAGTCAGGGCGTTTATCGCCCTGTTTGAACAGTATATCGCCAACCACCCTGCGGGAAATCATTATGTAAAGCAGATCACCCCCCCGCTGGAGTATTTGCGCCTGCGTCAGCAAATCCATGAGGCGTTCGGCCATACAGGGGCGCCGCCCTAGTATGGCATGATGCATCATGCCCCTACACGAACCGTTGTGAACCGAATTTTTATATCCAACATTGCTATTATCTCTAAACGGAGAATGCCCCACCATGACCGAACAAAATCACACGCCCGTTTTGCGCGAACATGCCGAAAAAATCTTCGCCCACGAACTATACGAAATCCAGCAGCAGGACACGCGGCCACGCCCGCGCCACTGGGAACTTTCCCCGTGGGCGGTGTCGCTTTATCTGTTGGGCGGGGCGCTCCCCAACGGCTTTGAAGTCACCGCCAAATACTTTGGCAACCGCCGCGTGATCGAAATCGCCATTGCCACGCTTGCCACCGACCGCGCATTACTGTTGCTCGGTGTGCCGGGGACGGGCAAAAGTTGGGTGAGTGAACATCTAGCCGCCGCAATCAGTGGGGATTCGACGCGCTTGATTCAGGGGACGGCAGGCACGAGCGAAGAAGCCATCCGCTACGGCTGGAACTACGCCCGCCTGATTGCCGAAGGCCCTACGGCGGGCGCACTGGTCGCCAGCCCGTTGATGGTCGCCATGCAGCAGGGCAAGCTGTGCCGCATTGAAGAACTGACGCGCATCCCGGCAGATGTGCAAGACGCGCTCATCACGGTCTTGAGTGAAAAGATATTGCCTGTGCCGGAACTCAACACAGAAATTCAAGCGGTGATGGGCTTTAACGTCATTGCCACCGCCAACGACCGCGACAAAGGCGTGAACGAGCTTTCGGCGGCGCTCAAGCGGCGCTTTAACACCGTTGTGCTGCCGTTGCCCAACAACCTTGATGAAGAAGTGACCATCGTCCACCAGCGCGTCGAGTCTTTAGGGCGTGCGCTGGAACTGCCCGCCGAAAAGCCCGCGCTGGAAGAAATCCGCCGCGTGGTGACGATCTTCCGCGAGTTGCGGGCGGGCGTCACCGCTGACGGTCAAACCAAGATCAAATCCCCTAGCGCGACCCTCAGCCCCGCCGAAGCGATTTCTGTCGTGATGAACGGCATGTCTTTGGCGGCTCACTTTGGCAACGGCTTAATCAGCGCCCGCGATTTGGCGTCGGGCTTGTCTGGGGCGGTCATCAAAGACCCGGTGCAAGACCGCACAATCTGGATGGAATACCTAGAGAGCGTCCTCAAGCCGCGCGGCGAAAGCTGGCAAGATATTTACGACGCCTGCATGGAGGTCATGTAACGATGACCGTACACCTGTTTGGCATCCGTCATCACGGGCCGGGGTCGGCGCGTAGCTTGGGGGTGTTGCTGGCAGACCTTGCGCCAGACATCATCTTGATTGAAGGGCCGCCCGACGCCGACGACCTGATCCC
>JBMOFU010000221.1:0-6780 GCA_049318725.1 Phototrophicaceae bacterium
AAATCCGCACAATGTCCCCCGCTGCATTGAACTCCACCCGCATAACTTGGTTTTCTAGGTGCGTTTCGCTGGCGGTCACCGGAATAAGATCAAGTTCCATCGGCTCATACATGACCTGTAGGCTGTAAGGGAGCAAGTACCCTTTAGGGTAGAAAAGCGCTCCATCTGACGGCCAGACCATCAATGCTTGGTTGAACACTGATGCGGTGTTCACCGCGATCACTTCCCCCGCCATATTGCGCGTGAGCGATTGTAGCGCGGCGTCGCGCAGGGCGAGCAAAGTGGATTCGGTGGCGGCATACGCTTCGCGTGCGTCCGCGTACACTTGGGCGATGCTGCTGCCCGGCAGAATATCGTGGAACTGATGCAGGCACACGACGCGCCACGCTTCATCAATCCCCGCACGCGGATAGGTATAGTCTGGGTCATCGTAGGCCGCGAACGCCGCCAAAAATTCGACATCGTGCAGCAGGCGCTCTAGCTTGGCGTTGCCCGCTTTAATCATCGCTTGGGTGGTGTATGTGCCGCGATGCGTCTCTAGGTAGATTTCATCGAACCATACGGGCAACTTTTTGCCCTTGTAGGCCGCCTCTAGCGCGGTGAAAAAGTCAATCGCACGGGTGGGGCGGATGTGCGGCAATGCGGGGAAGTCCGCCATGAGCGCAATACGGTCGAGCATTTGCGGCGTGGGGCCGCCGCCGCCATCGCCCCAACCGTAGGCCATGAGCATCAAGGGCGGCGCGGCTTTGTCTTGTAGCTTGTTCCACGCGCCGATCATCGCCTGCGGGGTGGGGTCGGCGTTGTACGTGGCGGGGTAGCGTTCTACCCCATCGGCGGGGACAGTACTCATGTGCGTGAGGATGCGCGTGCCGTCTATCCCCTGCCACCAGAATGTATCGTGCGGGAGCGTGTTCTGTTCGTTCCAGCGCGGCTTAATGGTGAACAGGTACTTGATCCCCGCGCCAGCGATAATCTGCGGGAGTGAGGCGGCAAACCCGAATACGTCTGGCAGCCACAAAATCGGCGAATCGGCCTCTGCGCCGAACTGCTCACGGAAGTAACGCCGCCCTAGCACAAACTGACGGATTAAACTTTCTGCCCCCGCCAAGTTGATGTCTGACTCAATCCACATCCCGCCCAACGGCTCCCAGCGGCCTTCAGCCACACGCGCCTTGATCTGCTCAAAGGCTTCTGGATGCTGCTCACGGAAGTATTCGTACAGTTGCGGCTGGCTTTGGGCATAGTGATAGTCGGGATATTGATCCATCAGGTGCAAGACTGTGTGAAACGTGCGGCTGACCTTCTGCCGCGTTTGCGCCAACGTCCACAGCCACGCGGTATCAATGTGGGCGTGACCGACAGCGTAGACCTCCAACGGCAAGGCGTGACCTACGTCCTTGACGCTTGTTTTCAGGTGCGCTGCGGCTGCATCTAGCGTGGCGGCGACACTTTCACGGATCGGCTCGTGGGTATCCAGAATCATGAAGGTGTCGTCCAGCACGTTCAATAATGCGCTGTAGGTCGGGTGATTGGGGTCAAGCGCCTTGACCGTATCCAGTGCCATTTGTGACAACGTGATAAACGCCTCTAGCGGGCGGTTGATCTGTACCAGCGCGCATTCCCCCATAAACAGGCGCGGCACAAGGTCGCCGTTGAGCGAACCGCCTAACCCCGTCCAGCCGTGCAATTGCAGGGCATATTGGCCGGGCGCACAAAAGCGCGACGGTAACAACACGGTCATGTGACGGGTATCTACTGTGGCAAACGGCTCCCCATTGAGCGTAATCAACGCCTCTGGATGCGGGAAGTAATCATTAGCGTCCCCCAATGGCAAATGGAGCGCAAGGGAATGCGCCGATTGCCAGTCATCAGGGATGGTTAACGTGTTCTTCATGAGAAAATTCTCATTCCAGCGCCCCCATACGCTCCCCACAGGCACCGTTTGCCAATCTTCGATGAAGGGTGCGGGGTAGGGGGCTTGCTGGCCGAGCAAGGCTAATTCCCACTGCGCGAGCGGCTGGCGACGCATAAATACGGTCTTTTGCAACGCTTTTAGTTTGGTGGCGATCTTGTCTGCCGTCTGTCGGAAACGATGTTGCATCGGTAGAAGGCGCTTTCTGTTAGGGGCAGGATAAACCCCTTCGAGAATACCCATTGATGGGCAATTTGCACAGTCGTGAGCAACCATTGAGAATTGGGGGCGGTACACAAAATTTACAATTTTTACTTTTGCAAATCTGCTGGTATCAGATAAAATAATAACGATTTAGTGCATTAATGACTCCCAGAGGGGGAATAATGAAACGCTTACAGCTTACTTTAGGGATCGTTGTTATCGTGATTGCTGTTGCTTGGCCGTTTACGGTCAGCCCACGCTTTGCCGGGCGCTTTCCGGAAGGTTGGTCATGGGAAGTCAACACACTGGGTCACTTAGGCACTGCTGACCCTGCCACGGGGGAATTTGCCCCCGGCACCACACTGGCCGATGAGCCGATCCACCTCAACGTGCGGCTGGTGTCCGCCGACACCACCGATACTGCGCCCGGACAAATCAAGCTCACCGACTTAAATGAACTTCGTAACTCTGTGACCAACGTTGTTGAGTGGGAAAGCAACACAGACTACTTTGTAGACGCCACCACAGGCCGCGTGACGGATGGCGAGTTCACTGGAACGTTATTCTTGTTCCCGCGCAACGTCCAAAAAGATGAAATCTACAGCCTGACCAGCTACAGCGGCGTGCAAATGAGATTCCAGCGGGAAGAAGAAATCGCCGGGATTGATACCTACGTCTTTGGCAACTATGAGCCGTGGGGTAGCACCCAAGCCAATGCGGCATTCGTCCCGCTTGAAGTAGGCCAAAGCACCCAATGCGTAGAATTTTCACTCGAATACTGGGTAGAACCGGTCACGGGGGAAGTCGTCAAATTCCGCGAATGGTGTGAGCGTGACGTATTGGTTGGCGCAGACGGTGAAGTCATTACGACCTTATTTCGTTGGGGCAGTGAAAGCACTGGCGACGACTTGATCCGACAATCTGCCCTTGTCAATGCCCGCCTGAATACCTTCCGCTGGATGACACTGTACATCCCTGCCTTGCTTGGCGTAGTCGGGGTGATCTTGGCGGGCTTGGGGCTGTTCCGTCCAAGTCCAAAATCTGGGGACGCTACCCTCGCCAGCACCTAATCACCGATTTAGCGGGAAAGGGAAGCCCCTATGCGCGCAAGACTTAATTCCATTGTGGTTCAGTTTACCCTTATTCTAGTGTCCTTAACAGGTTCCGTGCTGCTCGGCAGCTTCTTTGGGCGGATTACCCTTGCAGAGATCAACAATGCCCAAGCGCTCTTGAACCTTTCAGCAGAGCAGCGCGCCGAAATCTTCCGGCTCGCAGAGCTTGCGCGCCGCCTTGATACGGGCAATCAGGCCGACCAAGACGGGATTGCCTCGCAGTTGGTCGCGGGGATTGCCGCCTTTGAGGCTCGGCAACAAACTTTTAGGGAAGGCGACGCAGAGCGCGACATCCTGCCACTAGACAACCCGTTAATCCTGCCGATTTTAGACCAGATGGATGTTGAATGGGGTAAATATCGTGAATTGCTTACCGCAGATGTGCTGGCCGCCACCACAGAAACAGTAGGCGTTAGCCAACTTGAGCAGACCAGCGACGCGGCAGTGGGGGTATTTACCTACGCCAACCGCCTAGAGCGCGCCATCAACTTCAACACGGACGCGATTCAAGCCCGCAACAACAACATCCGATTAACGGTTTCAGGGATTATCGGGGCGGTGGTGATGCTTTCGGTGATCTTGTTTATACGCATTGTGCGTGCGTTGAACGCCCTGCAACAGGTCACGCAGCGCTTCGCACAGGGGGACTACAGCGTGCGTGCGCCCACCAACACCTTCACCGAGTTCAACGAGGTGGGCAACGTGTTTAATCAGTTGGCTTCAAAAATCGGCCAACTGATTGCCAACTTACAGGTTGAAGTCATTGAGGCGCAAACCGCCCGCGCCCGCGCTGAAACGTCGGATAAGGTGAAGTCGGCATTTTTAGCCAGCATGTCCCATGAGTTACGAACGCCGCTCAACGCCATTATCAACTTTTCTAAGTTTGTTGGGCGCGGGCAAATGGGGCCTGTTAACGACCAACAATCAGAATCGCTGGGCAAGGTGGTAGACAGCGGCAACCACCTGCTGCACCTGATTAACGATGTGCTAGATATGTCTAAAATCGAGTCGGGTTCGTTAGTGCTGGTCATTGAAGATGGCATTGACCCTAACAAGATCATTCACAGCCTGATGGGCAGTGTCGCCAGCCTTGTGGCTGAAAAGCCGGTGACCCTCACAGCAGAAATCCCGCAACCCCTGCCGCTGATTCGCACAGACCGCAAGCGTATGACGCAAATCCTGCTGAATATTTTGTCCAATGCCTGCAAATTCACCACAGAGGGCAGCATCCTCGTGCGGGCAGAGGTCAAAGAGGTGGCATTGCTCATCACTGTCAAAGACACTGGCGTCGGAATTGCCCCAGAAGACTACGAAAGCATCTGGGAATCGTTTAAGCAAAGCCCTGTGGGGTTACGTCAAGGGGACGGCACGGGCTTAGGCTTGCCGATCTCGCAGCGCTTGGCACAGGCGCTAGGCGGGAAGATTTGGTTTGAAAGTACCGTCGGGGTGGGATCAACGTTCTTCATCAGCCTACCCCTTCAGTCAGAATTGCTCAACGTGCCTTTAACCGTCAGCCACGCATAAGTTTGTGCAAAGGGGCTTTTTAGGATGACACCACAACCGATTATCTTGTACGTTGAAGATGACCCTCAAAGCCGTGAGATCATGCGCTTTTTGTGTGAGGTCGTTTTGGGCTTGGCGCATGTCAACATCTTTGAAAATAGCGCTAACTTTTTAGAGCGGCTAACCGCCCTAGACCCCAAACCGAATATCATCCTGTTAGATATTCACGTTCCCCCCTATGATGGGTTTGAAATGTTGGCAATGCTGCGGCAATTGCCAGCATTCCAAGATACGCCGACGGTTGCCTTGACCGCCAGCGTGATGAATGAAGAAGTCGAAAAACTGCGGAATGCCGGGTTTAACGGTATCATTGCCAAACCCGTTGATACCGATCAATTTGCAACAGTGATCCAGCGTATTCTTGACGGCCAAACCCATTGGACGGTCATTGAATAACGTAAATGTGCCCTACCTCTATACGAAGGAATCCAGTCATGGTAAACACTTTAAGCGGCAAACGTATTTTTATCTTTGAAGATAACCCAGAAAACCGCGTCATTACGCGCTTTTCGCTCTCGCGCTTTGGGGTCATTGTCCAGTCAGATCATTCTGGGCGGGAAGCCATTCGCAAGCTCAAACAATTTGCGCCCGTTGACCTCATCATTATGGATTTGATGATGGGCATGGGGTCAGATGGCTTCACTATCGCCCAAGAAATCCGCCAAGACCCTGCCCTTGCCAACATCCCCATTTTAGCGGTTTCGGCTACAGACTCCTCCACTGCCATCCCACGCTGCCGAGAGATGGGCTTTATTGGGTTCGTTAGCAAACCCATTAACGATGATCGCTTTCCCGATCAAGTTGCCAAAGCCATTGCCCACATCGAAGTTTGGGATGATGAATATTAAGAAGGAATTATTATGCCGCATGTATTAATTGTAGATAATAACAAGAACAACGCCGCAATTTTGGCGCAACTGCTCGACTTTGAGGGGATTGACCACACCTCTTTGCTGGACTCGACCAAAATTGAGGGCTTCTTAAGCAAGAACAACGCCGTGAGCTTGATCTTCTTAGACCTTGAAATGCCCGGACTGAACGGCTATGAAGTCATTCAGCAGTTGAAGGGCGATGATCGTTTTCGGCACATCCCCGTGATTGCCTATACGGTGCATGTCAGTGAAATTCAAAACGCCAGAAATTACGGCTTTAATGGGTTCATCGGCAAACCGCTAGACGCAGACCTGTTCCCCGAATACCTGCAAAAGATCATGGCGGGCGAAGAAGTGTGGGTGACTCCCTAAGGTGAAAGGGCAAAGCGCCTGATGGCAATCTTTGGGCGTAGGCGCTTCTGGGCGGCGGTGGCCGTTTTGTGGTTGATAACGCTAGGGATGATCGGGCTTGGCCGCTTCATCCCGGCCAGCCCGTTAGCCTTGCAAGATACGCCCAATACGCAACTCATCACGAACCCAGCAGTGTGGATGATAGACCCACGCACAGGCGCCGCGCTCCGTTTGCGGCACGGGAACGATAGCTTGCCGATCTGGTCGTCTGACGGCCAAAGTTATATCACAAACACATGGCAGTCTGGCTACTATTATGAGGCGCACACGCTCAGGGGCGAACCAGCCCTGAACCGCTTTGCCGATGTGGGGGCTTTCTATAGTTCATCGGTGGTATGGTCGCCGGATGGCCGCTACCTGATGGGCATCTTGCAAACCCCAACGAGACGCCCCCCGGCAGTCTACGACAGCCACACGCAGCAGTGGCGCACCTTCAGCGGTGACGCCTATCAAGTGTTGGGTTGGTCGCCCGACAGCAGCGCCGTCCTGCTGGCCTTCATACTTAACGCCCAACCCACAGCCGGGGTGATCCGCATTGCAGACGGCACCGGCTTCTACCTGCCGCCACTATCGGAGTCAAACTCAAACATAATATATCAATGGTCACCCGATGGCCGTTACATTGCTGCTTACGATAAATATTATACTCCCTTTAGTGCGCGGCTGTATGTTATCCCCCCTACACCCGACGCCACCTATACCCTCA
>JBMOFU010000222.1:0-6736 GCA_049318725.1 Phototrophicaceae bacterium
CTGTTGCTGTATGTCAACTATGGGTTTGTGCTGCAAGGTCAAGACAGCACCTATCGCATCGGTGAGGCAGGGGTGGCCTTAGCCGGGGTCGGGCTACCCAGTGAAACCAACAGCGCCAGCCCCTTTAGCAAGGTGGGCGTGGCGTTTGACCGTGTGGTGATTAGTGAGGCGCTTCAGATTGGCCGTTAGCGCCGCCGCCAACGCCAAACCGCGATAATCAGCAACAGGCCGCCCAACACGATCAAGCCAATGGCGTAAGCCTGCGGTGGGATGCGGCCCGACTGAGGCGCTTTTTGAACGGATGGCGGGGTGGCGGTGCTGGTTAAACTGCCGTTATCTGTGGGGGCAACCTCATTGAACTGTATTGCGCTAGGGGGGGCAACCTCTGGCGCAATAGACGTGCTAGGGATTGCCACACGATCCCGTCGTTCATCGGTCACGGTGGGGGATGCGCTAAATCCGTTGCTGAAGGTGGTTGCCTCTGCACTCCCGCTGGCACTTTCTGGGACTGGGGCATTTGCGCTTGATGCGGCGGCATCCGCCATGTTGCTATCCGCTGCATCAGCGGGTAGCGGGCTTTCGGCCATTTCGAGTTCGCTTTGCCCTTGTGCGATGGCGTCGTTCGCCGTCGTGCTGTCGGTGAGTCCTTCGGGGTCAGTGGATTGTGCAGGCATCGCCCGTTGTAGTGCGGATATGGCTTGTGTCGGTGCGGGTGAGGCGGCAACGGACTGAAAGTTCTGTACTTCCCGCATCACTTGTGTGGGGTCTGGGTTGGCTTGTTGTGCAAAGATAGCGGCTGTGGCGCTGATCGTTTGGGTGGGCATGGCAGATTGACTAACTTGCACGGTAAACAGTTCCACCGGGGCCGCTGGACTAGATTGCAACGCGACGGCGGCGGGTGCAGTGTTAGCAATTTGCAACGAGGCAGAGCGCAATAGCCCGACGCCTAGCGCAATACAGATCACCGCAGCGGCGGCACTGACGAGGCTGACAAATGGGAAGCGAATCGGCTGGTTGACCATCGCACGGGTGAGCGTAAAATCGCGCGGGGCGGGGCGTGTGGGCAAGCCGCGCAATAGCGCCACCAACGCCCGCAATTCGTCCAGTTGGCGCTGGAGCGCAGGCTCGGCCTGTAAGCGTGCCTCTAGTGCGCGCTGCTCATCGGCGGTGAGGGCGCTATCGAGGTAGGCTGAAAGCAGGTCGTGGTCAGTGTCGGGCGGGCGGGCGGCCATAATGCAATATTCCCAATCGTGTTTGATAATCCCTAGACGTTGCCGAAGGTTAAAATGTTCCCGATTATTGCGGCAAGATCGTGATGGGAATCGTAAATGTGCTAGTGCCGTCTGGCAAGGTCAGCCGTGCGCCGCTGACGAAATCATAGAGGCCAAGCGCAAGGGTGTAATCGCCATCTGGGGTTTCTGGCAGAACGGTGAGCGTGACATCGCTACCGACTAAACGCTCATCGGGGTCATCCCATGTGACGGTGAGCCGTGTTTCGGCGGCAGGGGCGCCGTCGTGTTGGGCGATGACCGTTGTGGGGTCATCGGCGGGATGCAGGTGAACAAACAATGAATAGTTGGTCTGTGGTGTCTGGATCGCCTGCCAGTAGGGACGCACCGTGAAGGAATCCCCCGCGTGCAACGATGTACCGTTGGTGAGGTCGTAGCCCACCAGTGCAATTTGATCGCCAAAAACGGCGTTTTCGGTCACTTGTGGCGGCACAATCTGGTAAATGAAGGTCGTTTCCCCCGCAACGGTTGATGGGTCAGCCACAATCGTTTTGAGCGGCCATAACTGGCGGATGAAGGTGCTCATGGCGTCGCCAGCATAAACGCGGCGGCGGTCGGTTTGGGTGAATACCACATAGCGGATGCCCTGTTCAGCAAAGTAAGCGGGCGGGCTGTGGGATGGTTCTTCATCGAACACGATCTCAAAGGCGGTTTGGCCGTTGAATCCGCTGTAGGGGCGGTTCCAGATCAGGTGGGTGCGGCTGTCACGCGGGGTCATCACCGCGCCGTCGTTGGGTAAGCTGGCGTCGGTGTATTCCCAAGTGAGTTGGTTGCTGTCGGTACGGCGGTAGTCTGCGATGAGGTCTGCATCGGTGAATAGGGCAGGCAAGCCAAAGTTGACCGCTAAAACGATCACGGCTGCCCATCCTACGCCGCGCCGCCCTAGCGTCATCCACACTTGGATGAGCGATAGCCCCCACACCACCGAGAGCGCCAGCGCCGCCGGGAACAAGTAACGCAGCCGTCCATAGCCGCCTAGCTCTAGGTTGGCAATTACCACTGTGGAGGTCAACAACAGGTCACCGAGCATGTAGGGAACAAGCGCCCAGAGCCAACGCAGGTTAACGCGATCTTGGCCGCGCAATACCGCCAACAGGTAGGCGGCGCTACCGGTCATGAGCGCTAGGCTGAACGATAAGCTGCTCACCGTCACCTCTAGCAGTACCTCGGTATTGAGCCACCAGCGCTGCCATTCCAAAATGCGGGCGATGCCTTGCTCGCGGAATCCGTTGGCCTCATTGTTGGCAAGGCCAAGCGCGTCGTAGCCGTAGACCAGCCATAGCCCGCATCCCCCGATCATCGCCAGCAGCACCAACCCGTAGGGGAGCATCCGCCGCCAGCCGTAGCGCCGTAATAGCACGATGCCGCCGCAGAACGGCAACCACAGCGCAAAGATCAACGAATATTTTAGCATGATCCCCACCAGCGCACCGAATACGCTCAGAATCAGCCATGCGGGGTTGCCGCCCTCAATCGCCTCGACCATGCCCCACAGCGCCAAGGCGCAGCCCAACGGAATCAGGCTGTCGGGAATGGCAAGGTTGCCAATATCCAGCATCTGCGGATTAATCGCGGCAGGGAGTGCTGCCAAGATCGCCAGCAATGCGGCGGGGACTTCGCCCATTGGCCGCCCAATGCGATAGCCCACGCGCACCATCACCGCCACGGTGAGGAACATCGCCAGCACCGACAGCGCACGCATGACCGCGATATAGTCGCAGGGGAACAAGAATTGATCGCTGAGGGTTTCTAGCGCCACCTGCCCGACGACGCTCAATGCGGGATACAGCGGCGGGTAGCCGTCTAGCCAGCCGAAATACTGCGCGCCGTAGTCGGTGGCGTGGGGGGCCTCTGCGCCGCGCCAAGACAGCGCGAACAAGAACATATTGCTCTCGTCGGAATAGTCCATGTAGGGGAGGTAACGGTCATAGGTCGCCACGCGCAGGGCAAAGGCAGTCAGTAGTAAAGCGCAAATCGCAATCGGAAAGAGTAGGCGTTTAGTCATCGTTGATTATTATGGTGCTTGGTCTCGGTCAATGAATTGACGGGGGGTTAAAATTTGAATCCCGCTAAAGGGATGTAGAACTAACAAATCTTCATCTCCACTAATGATGCTATCTGCCTTTCCTTCAACAGCCAATTCAAGAAACTTGTTATCTTTAGGGTCACGACAAGCATTGATAGAAAGTGAAACAGCAATGATTTCTGCTTGGGCGATAAAAACAGCCAATAAGTCTAAACGCTCATCCAGTGAGATGTATTTGTCGAACTTTTTGCGCTGTAGCACGTCTTCAAGTTCATTCACAATAGACGCAGATAACAAAATTACCCCTAGTCTTTGGGCAAGATCAAAAGCCTGACGGCTAGAGGAATTTTTTCGCAAAAATGCACTGACGACAAGGTTGGTATCTAAGACAAATCGCCGTTTACGATTCGTCATCAAGAATATCTTTCAAAATTTCGTCGGTGAGTCCGTTTGCCTCTGCTGTATCGCTGGCTTGATCCATCAGGTCACTCAAAGAGCGTCCCTGTGTGCTGGAATAACGTTGCAGCCAAATGCCCAATAACTTTTGAATCGTCTGTTGGGAGGCTGCTGGCAATTGCTCATATTGATTAGCGATTTCAGGCGCGACTGGAATACTGGATACACGCATTGGGAATCTCCCTTATACACAATGTATATCGGCATGATAGCCTAAAATTCGCTACAATCAACCGCATCTACATCAAGGGGAGGATACTTATGCTTGAGGGGTTAGACGCTGTAGATTGGCACAAGTTACAGCATTCCTACGGTACGGCTACAGATGTCCCTGATATGCTGCGCGCAATGGCGGCAGTAGAGACAGAGATTCTTGATTGGCATACAGCAGATAGTGAACTAAGACACCTTTATGGGAACTTTCAGAATCGTCTGAATCATCAGGGCGACGTTTCTAATGCAATCCCATTTTTGGTACGTTTTATGGCCGAGATGATTTCCTCGCCGAGTATCAAAAACCGAGCATATTTAGTGAGCTGTCTTTTCCAGTTTACAGATAGCTGTCATATGCATATGTACCTCTATAGAAATGTCGGCATTGCACATACCATTATTGACGCCTACCGCGCGATTAGAGATTTTTATCCCCTATATTTATCCCTACTCACAGATATTGACTGGAGAATTCGTTTTCGGGCTGCCCAGCTTTTGAGCGTATTAAATGACCTACCTAGCGCAGTCCGTTGGAAACTACGAAAACAATTGAAGGTAGAAACTGTTCCAGCGGTACAAGCACAAATATTGAATGCAACGGTTCAGCAACTACGTCCAAAACCACATATGAACTACACAACTTTGATCATCAATTATCGAAATGAGTTGGAACAGATTGTCAACAACCATCCATCTGAATTATTGCGTTTCGCTGGCGCAGTAGGTTGGGCTTCATTAAACCGCTGGAGTACATTTACACACAACTACAAAATGATGCAAACCCCGTCACAAGTTGTTTATGAGTTGGTGGGATTATTGGAATATAAGCCTAATCATGAGGAACAACTCTTGCAAAATCAGTTAGGGGATCAGTTAATCCACTTTGATAGGCTAGATGCTTTCCAACAACTAGGGAACGCTGGTATCTATATAGCACTCAGGGATGCGCGTTTGCAATATAGATGGGCGCACATACTTGCAAGGCACACACTAGAGAGTGTATTCACAAGAATTGGCGTAGCCAGCTCAGATAGCCAATACTTGAGCTCGCACTATGAAATTACGGGGCAACAGGGGCAATATCGTGATCTGGATCGAAAACGTTATGTCAGTGGTAGATCGCTTAGACCTGAACAAATCGAAGCCTTGCGTGCCATCGTCAACTGTGACCCCTTTTGGGAGCAACCGACAAACTTATTCTCATTCTTTTATGGCCTGCCCGATGACCGCGAAGCATTGCGGGGCTTAACCGAAGGCGGAAATCCGCTACAATCAACGCCATATCCGTAACTCGCTAGGGAGTGCTACCCGCTATGAAACTCGCCGTCTTTTCAGACGTTCACGGCAACTTGACCGCGTTACAAACTGTACTGGCCGCCATTGACGCCGCCGCCCCGGATGAAATATGGATGCTCGGAGACTTGGCCGCCAACGGCGCACGGCCTAATGACTGCATCACCGTGATTCGGGAACGTCACACTGCCGATGAGAAGCGCTTCCGTGTGATTGGGGGCAACACCGACCGTTACTTGATCCACAACGCGCGCCCAACCGTATTCCAACCGCTGAAAGAAGAAACCGACTGGGGACGGCTCCAAATCGAGTATCAATTTTTAGATGCGTCGCTAGCATGGGCGCGCAGCCAACTAACGTGGGAAAATGTCGAGTTCCTAACCAAAATCGTTCACCGTGAACTCGAACGCGAAGTAGACGGTTACGGCGTGGTGATGGGCTATCACGCCATCCCCGGCGACGATGAAGTCAATATCAAGCCCGACAGCCCCAACGAAGCCGTTTTAGATTCGGTGTTAGATCGCACTGGGCGGCTAGGGATTTACGGCCATACCCACATTCAGATGAACCGCCAAGTCGGGCGGATTCACTTGGTCAACCCCGGCGCAGTGAGCATGAGCTTCGAAAAGCCCGGCCACGCACAGTATGGCCTATTCACGTTTGAAGGCGGCGATGTGCAGGTGGAACTGTTTAACTTGCCCTACGATGTAGACGCCGAAGTTGCCGTACTGGAGGCCAACAAGTTCCCCTACCCAAGCTTTATTGAAAACGTGATGCGGAAGGGAAGTCCGTTCTAATGCCCAAGCGTGAACAGTTGGTCAGCGACCTGACCGGAGAACACAAAGTGGGGGTGTTGCTCGTGGCACAGATGGGCGGCGCACCAGAAGAAATTCAAATCATTGTGCAGACGGCCACCTACGATGAGAGCATACAGGGCTTGCGTGAAGGCCGCGCCTATGTGATCCGTGCGTTGGGGGTCAAGGAACACCGCATTACGCTAGGGCTGTTCAATAACTTGTTCTTCGCCCAAGAACACCCGATTTTGCATCACCACAACCTGCCGCGCTACGCCATTCAGTTTGACGGGCAGGCCAAAGACATCAACGAACTGGTGCTGGATATTCAAGCGGCCTACAGCGCGACCTTTGGCCCGTGGCGCGACCTTGCCGAAGATGTCAACCGCACGATGCCGCTCTTTACGCTGTTCCAGCAGGGGGAGGGGATGCTCGGCACGATGCCTGATCCCGCCGCGCAACGAATGGTCAAAGTATTGGAGCATCACGGGTTGGCCGCCCGCTTGGAACAAGCGTTGGATGGGCGCACCGACAAGCCCGATGATCGCGGGCGGGTGAATAAGTTGCATCTGTTGGGGATTGATGATTCGTACTTGATCGCGTACAGCTTCAGCGTAGATGAGATGGGGCAGCTCAAGAAGTAGGGTCGTGTTACGGATAGAAAC
>JBMOFU010000223.1:0-6736 GCA_049318725.1 Phototrophicaceae bacterium
GCCTGTGGGCTTACCGCCTGCACAGGATACCCTACTGCGGTAAGGGCATCTTCGCTCACTGCATATTCGGGTAATTCTGGGGAACTGGCCGGCAGCAACTCTAGGGCAATATCAAAATCTCCGGCGCTGGCGCCTTCTTCAATCCCATAGCGCGTTGCCACAACCGTGTAGGTACCCCGCGGCAACCGCTCATAGCGGATGAGTGAATTGTAGTTCCCAGATTCACGGTCATCATTTTCGGCAATGATGTTCCCCGTTTCATCCACCAAGTACAGCAAAGTATCAAGGTCACCACTGGTGGCTTGAATATCAACCTGAATACCAGTATTGTCTGCCTCAAGCGTGATGGGGTATTCAATAAATGGAGTGTCGTTATCTAGGGTGTCATTCAACACCTGTGGCGCAGGTTCTTGCGCCAAACTATTCAACACGACCCCGATCAACCCTATCAACACAACTAAAGTGATAAACTTTTTTGCCATGTTATCCTTCATCCTCATATAGCCTATCAATAGCCTCACACCATTGACAACACCCCATAACTGTAACAAACCTTAGCATATGATGCTAAACCCGAAACCCCGTAATCCATAGAGTTACATTCATTTGCTCATTGCCCTGTTCTGCCCTATGCTCCATACTAAACGCAATGAACTACCTCAGGGGGAAGCCCATGCCAGATACCCACAATCTATCCGATGTGTTCATCTCTTACTCACGCCGAGACAGCGCATTCGTTCACCGACTCCATGAGCGTTTCAAAACCGACGGTAGCGACGTTTGGGTGGACTGGGAAGACATCCCGCCAACCGCCAACTGGTGGGATGAAATCAAAGCAGGGATTGAAGCCACCAACACCTTTGTTTTCATCATCAGCCCAAACTCGGTAATTTCTGAAATCTGTTACCAAGAGATTGACCACGCCGTACAACACAACAAGCGGATTGTCCCCATCTTGTATCAAGAAGTGATTGAGGACGCCCACAAAGCCAAGATGCACCCGGCGATTGCCAGCCGCAATTGGGTCATGTTCCGTGATGTAGACAAGCCAGAGATCGTCAATGGCTTTGAAGCGGCCTATGACCGCCTCTATCATACGCTGCAAATGGACTTACAGCACGTTTCTGAGCATACCCGTTTGTTGGTACGGGCTAAAGAGTGGGAACATCGCGGGCGGCCAAACGGCTACCTATTGGCCGCAGGCGGCATTAATGAAGCGGAAGCATGGCTGATTTCATCCACAGGCAAAGAACCGCAACCGACCAAGCTCCACCGAGAGTACATTCAAGAGAGCCGCCGCCAACAAATCCGCCGCCAACAAATCACGTTGATCGGCGTCAGCATCGCGCTGGCGGTGTCTATCGTATTGGGGATTGTTGCGCTGGCGTTTTATCAACAGTCCGAGCGCAACCTTGACATAGCACAATTGCGCGGCACGGCGATTGCCGAGCAGGTTTCTACCGTGCAGGCTGCCCAATTGATGGCAGAGTATGAAGCTGCCAACGCCGCCACTGCCGCCGCGATTGCCATTGCCAATGAACAGCAAGCCCGCACGCTGGCGCTGGTTTCTGGCGCGCAAGCTGCCTTGATCGGGGACAACCTAGAATTGGCGGTTTTATTGGCACTAGAAGCGAATAGCTCTGGCAACCGCTCGTTGGCAACCCAACGGATTTTGGCGGATGCCGCCTACGCCCCCGCCACACGGCGGATGTTCAGCGGGCATACAGACCGCGTAGAAGCCGTCGCCTATAGTCCAGATGGCACGACGATCCTTTCTGGCGGGAATGACAACAGCGTGATCTTGTGGGATGCCGCCACAGGTGAGGTCATCCATCAGATGGTCGGCCATGAAGACTGGGTTTGGGATGTCGCCTATAGTCCAGACGGCACACAAGCCCTGTCTGGCGCAAACGATGGCGTTATCATCCTATGGGATTTAAGCGATGGAAGCATCCTCAAAACACTAGCGGGACACACCGACGCCGCCCAATCCGTTGCTTTTTCTCCAGACGGTCAAAGCGCGTTGTCTGGGAGCCATGACCGCACAATGATCCGCTGGAACTTGCAAACTGGCGAAGCAGAGGCGCAATTGGGCAGCGATGATAGCGCCCACACCGACATTATTCATCATGTGGCCTATAGCGCAAGCGGCTTCACTGCCCTCAGTTCGTCTGCGGATGGAAGTGTCATTCTGTGGAACTTGTCAGGCGGACAACCCTTATTCCGCTATGAGCGTCAAGACGGAGCGATCTGGACAGTAGAATACACCCCTGACGAGTTAGGCATGGTCACAGGCGCGCACAATGGGACGTTGCTGCTATGGAGTTTTGAAAGTGGCGCACCCATCCGCAACTTCATCGGCCACACTGACCGCGTGACAGGAATAGACTTTAGTCCAGATGGGCGCTTGATGGTCAGCAGTAGTCAGGATGGCTCACTGATTTTATGGGATGTTGCCACAGGTCGCTTACTCCAGCGTTACTTAGGCCACACTGACCGCGTGTATGATGCCGCCTTTGCGCCAGATGGCCGTCACTTCATTTCAGCGGGGTGGGATCGGGTGGTGCGGCTGTGGGATGTGTATAACGGGGCAGAATTAAGCCGCTACACCGAACACACATCGGATGTCTTGAGCCTTGCCGTCAGCCCAGACGAGCAGTTCATCGCCACTGGCGATGGCAACGGCGTGATTTTGATTCATGAACGCGCCAGCGGAGAACTGCTGCATACGATTGCCGCCCATACTGGCGGTGTAGAAGCGTTAGTCTTCACCCCCGATGGTCGTCAATTGCTCTCTGGGGGGGATGACAACGCGGTTGTGCTGTGGGATGTCGCTACAGGCGAGCTGGTGAAACGCTTTGGCGAGCAAAACGGCGGGCATAGCTTAGAGGTACTAGGGTTAGCCGTTCGCCCAGATGGCTTACAGGCGGCCTCTGGCGGGAGAGACAGCACGCTCATCCTTTGGGATATGGAAACTGGGGAACAAACCCAACGGCTCTTTGGGCATACCTTCCACATTACTGATGTGAGCTATAACCCTGAAGGAAATCACATTCTTACAAGCGGGCGGGACAATCAGGTGATTATCTGGAATAGCACCAACGGGGAAATTATTCGCCAGTTCCAAGAACATCGGGATTGGGTGTTTACGGCAACCTATAGCCCTGACGGTGAGAGTGTACTTTCTGGCGGTGGTGAGAATATTCTGTTGTTGTGGGACGCCCCCTCTGGGCAACCGATCCGCCGATTTGAAGGGCATAATTCGTTCATCTACGATGTTGTGATAAGTCCAGATGGCAACTATGCGGCTTCGGGGTCTGCCGACGGGGAAATTATCCTGTGGGACATTCACACCGCCGAAATCCTCAGACAGATCCACGCACACGGGGATGACGTTCGCAAACTACGCTTTATAGAAGACGGTCATCAACTGGTTTCTGTTTCTGGCGATGACACCGTGCGGATTTGGCAAATTACCCTAGACACAGACGCGCTCATCACTTGGGCAAACGATAACCGATACATCCGCGAGTTTACCTGTAATGAGCGCTCACAATTGAACTTGCCACCGTTTTGCCCAGCGCCACCCCCCATCTTTGATGAAGGAAGCGCCTAAGGGCATGTGGGGGCTGATTTTCAAGCCCCCCAAGCGCCTTCTACAAAGAAAATCAACCACCCCAAGTGTTACCTTGTCCGCTACCGCCACTATCGCCGCTCCCGCCGCCACCTGCACGTTGCGGCGCTGCGGAACGTAGAAGATTTACGGTTCCAGTGGTACACATCACACGCCCGTTGCGGTCAAGCGCTTCGATATTCCATGCGAACACATAGCCATCGCCAAGTCCATCCGCCGTGTTGGAAGTCAGGGCTGTGCTGTAACTATCAATCACTTCTGATTTCACCAACGCACCGCCCTCACGGAAGATATTCAAGCGGTATTGGGTTGCATTTGCCAGCGAATCCCAGTAAAAGGTAGTTGGGCCAAAGGCCAAACCATCGAGCGGAGACAGTGCTTGGAAGCCGGGACAACTGCCCCCCCCCGCCCCGCTGCCCTGTGCGCCTTGATTCAAGCTGACCAAAGTTGCCGTGACTTCATCCTCACTAGGCACTCGCAAAGCACTGTATAAGCCCGTTTCAGGGATCAACGACAACACCCCAAAGAAACCGCGCTCATCAGGCGTGATCGGGCGGAGGTTCGTCCACCCCCCATTGACTGCGCCGTTTTCTCCCGCGATGGGCGCAAGCACTGTGAAGCCTGTGGGGATGGACAAAATTCCGATAGATGCGTTCCCCGCCAACACCGTCACTTGCAATTGCCCATCGGCAGTGATCCGAAGCACAATCGTATCGGTGAAGCGAATATCTGCGCCATTGGCGGTAATCGCTGCGGCCATCCCATTTGGAGACTGCAACACCAACATTGAAGGCGACTGGTCGCTGCAATCTGAAGGCTCTACGCCGTTCTGGAAGTTGAACGACTGCATCAAGGTACGGCTGTCATTGCCAACCACAGGCAATGAGGCAAAATCCCCTTCAATCGGCACAACCACTTGACTGCTGATCCAACCGACAAATTCGCCAAAGACCACGCGCAACCATGTGCGGTCAAAGTTGACGCCTTCAGCAATCAAGGCACTGCCAGCGGGGGCGCTCACCAGTACCCGTGCATCCGTGTTAGGGCCAGAACGGATATTGGCTGCCACAAGGGATTGCAGGTTAACCGGCGTTGACGGAACAAACGCCGTAGCGGGGTCTACCGTATTTTGAATGATGGCATCGCCAATCAACAGGTAGATTAGCCCTGTGTCAGAAACCGCCAACGGAATGTTGGCCGGCACATTCAGGCGAGCAATCCCCCAAGTATTGTTTTCAAGATCAAGCGCGGCAGTTGCCAATTGAGTGAAATCCGACAATGCCAGTGTATCGCCCACCGTAGCAAAAGTGCCTGTGGTGGTATCAGAGATGGCAAATGCACCAAAACAGGCTTGGCTTGCACCACCCGCCGCACAGCCAGATTCCAGCGCCCCAAAGGTGGCCGCCGCCAAGGCTTGGCATTGCTCAGCTTGTGCATGAGCCACTACACCCACACCCAACCCAAAGATTCCAACAAGCAGCATCAAAGCGAATCGCTTTTTCATGACAAACCACTCCTAACACATCAGCACTACATGACAGTGACTATTATAGCAGGATCAACAATCGGTGCATTTTCGACTATGGTTTCATCGTGTATGCGAATCCGGCTGATCTGATGGGAACAATTGGCGTTTCTCATATTATAATAACAGTTGTCTCGCTCACCGATTTAGCAGGCACCCTAAACCATTATGCCAACCCCCTCCACAATTTCGATCAATCAACTGACCCCGTTCATTGGGCGGGCGCGTGAAATCCACGAACTGAGCGCGCGCATCAGTGAGCCGCATTGCCGTTTGCTGACTATCGTTGGGGTGGGGGGGGTATTCCCCCCGCTTTAGGGGCATCTTCGATTTTGGGTGAATGCGCCCTCAACCACTTACACGCCATGCTAAAACTTATGCCGTCAAGCATACACACAGGAGCAAGTGAAGGCCATGAAACGTTACAGCCGTGCCATCGTACTTGGGGGAAGCATCAGTGGGCTACTCACCGCCCGCGTCCTTGCAGACCACTTCGAGCGGGTCATTATCGTAGAGCGCGACACGCTCCCACGCGAACCCGAACAACGCAACGGTGCGCCACAAGGTCATCACCTGCACAACCTGCTGGTTTCTGGCTTGCACATTATGGAGGGCTTCTTCCCCGGCTTTGAAGCCGATTTAGTGGCCGCAGGCGCAAAACGCATGAACTGGATTAAGGATGTTGCATCCTTCACCGCAGGCAGTTGGCTACCGCGTGTTGAAACCAGCCTGAACGGGCGGGTCGCCAGCCGCCCATTGATCGAGTGGGCAATCCGCAAGCGGATGTTCAGCCGCTTTGATGTGTCTTTCTTGGAACAAACAGAGGTCATGGGTCTAGTGACGGATGTGTTCAAAACCACAGTGACTGGGGTTCGTCTTCGGTCACGTAACGGCGAAAATCAAGAGTATGAGCTATTGGCCGACCTTGTGGTAGACGCTACCGGGCGCGCATCAAAGGCATCTGCATGGCTAGAGTCATTAGGCTATGGCAAGCCCGAAGAAACCGTTGTAGACGCCAAAGTGGGCTATGCCTCGCGGTTATATCGCAAGCCAGAACATAGCGGGATTGACTGGAGCGTGCTGTATATGCCCGCCTACGCCCCACAAACGCGCGGCGGCGGCATCTTTGAACAGGAAGACAATACTTGGCTGGTGACGCTCGGCGGCTTCAGTGCAGATTACCCGTCCACTGACCCCGACGAATTTTTGGCCTATGCCAAGACCTTACCCGCCCCAGAGCTTTACCTTGCCATCAAGGATGCTGAACCGCTATCGGGGGTGATGTCTTACCGCCGCACCCATAACCGCGTTTACCACTACGAGCGGATGAAACGCTTCCCTAGCCGCTTCTTACTGATTGGCGATGCGGTGTGTGCCTTCAACCCGATCTACGGGCAGGGGATGACCGTCGCGGCGATGGGCGCGCAACTCTTGCAGAAGGTCTTTGCCCAACGCCCTACGCTAGATGGCGTCGGCCAACAATTTCACCGCCAGCTTGCCAAACAGAATGAGAATGTGTGGCTGTTGACCACAGGCATAGACTTACAACACGCTGCCACTGAAGGCAAACGCCCCAA
>JBMOFU010000224.1:0-6732 GCA_049318725.1 Phototrophicaceae bacterium
GGGCGCAGTGGGGACAATGATTTTTGTAGGGGGCGTCCGATGTGACGCCCCACCCTATGGGACGAGGCAGGCCATGTCCCTACAGGATGGGGGCGCAGTGGGGACAATGATTTTTGTAGGGGGCGTCCGATGTGACGCCCCACCCACAACGGAGGAACACAGGTTCCTCCCTACATAAAAACGTTTTACACACCCACGTCATTTGAATGCGATTGCCCTCCATATTATTGTGCCTTGCTGAATGTGGTGGGTCATTGCTACAATAGGTTCATAAGGGTTCACAATGGATTGACGCTAGGCGCGGTAGTTTGGCAAGTTGCACGATTTTCGCACCCTTTGGGGCAAAAGCGTGTTACAATATCCAATCAGAAGCTCCTAGAGAAAGCCCGCGACAAACACCATGCCAGCCGACTACAGTAGCCATCCCGTTTCTTTAGTGGATATCCTTTCGGTGAAGCGCCTGACCGAAGACGGTGTGGTGCTGGACGCCCGCATATGGGTGACTTCGGCGGCAGCCAAACCGCAAAGCGCTTTGCTCGCCAGTATGCTCCCTCACACCGGGCGGCATACACTCGTTGCTAAAAGCGACGGTCAGCAAGTGGCAGGGCAGTTTTACCTCACATCAGAAAGCCGCGCAGCACGGATGGTTTACCTTGCGCCGCGCCCCGAAGAACAACTTGACTCTAGCGCGTGGCTGTTGGTACTCGATGGCATGACCCGCGAGGCCGGGCGGCTAGGGGCATACATGCTCACCGGCGAGGTCGAAGAAGGCAGTGCGCTGTTTGTGCTGATGCGCCGTGCTGGATTTGCGGTCTACAGCCGCCAACAGATATGGGTACATCTGCCGGGAACGCCGCTCCCTGCCGAGCCGATTCCCGTCACGTTGACCCCTGCCACCGACACTGACCGCGCAGGCGTGTTGGGCTTATATCGGCGGGTAGTGCCGAACTTGATCCAGCATGTGGGCTGGCCGCCCGCTGAAAACGGGTTTGTTTACCGTGAAAACGGGCAGGTGGTCGCCTATATTGACGTGGCCGAAGGGCGGGATGGTGTGTTCTTCGTCCCGTATGTAGACCCAAGCGTGCTACACAAGGTTGGCGCGCTGATTGCAGCGGCGGCTTCCCAAGTGCCAAAGCTCGACCGCCGCCCGTTGGCGGTGTGCGTGGCGCGTTATCAAGGCGGGTTGATCTTGCCGTTAGAGCTAGGCGGCTTTGAGCGGGTGGCCGATCAAGCCTTGATGGTACGGCATATCACCTCTCGCATTCAGGTGCCACAGACCGCCCCCGCCCTGCGCTGGATTGAAGACGGCCAACGGAAGCGTGAGCGCGTGCCAGAACTCTGCCTAGAGCTATTCCCGCCCAAAGACGAACCAATGCCCTAGTATGCAGTACAAGGTCAACGATTCACGGGCGACACAGGTGTCGCCCCTACAAGCCATCCTTTGTAGGGACGAGGCCTGCCTCGTCCGTGACACCCATTCTAATAGGCCTGTGCGAAATTCTCGGTAAATCCCGGTTTCGTGCCTGTGGTGGGTTACAATAGAGGGGATGATTCTTTTAATTGCCGTCTACCTTTTAAAGAGGGTTTTGCTTGGAACAACGGACAACGGACGACATAGAAAAATTGCTCTCTATCCTCCCGGATCATATCCGTGAGGCGCTAGAGGCCATTGATCGCATGGACGACTTGATCGAAGTCGTTCTCGACTTAGGGCGCTTGCCCGCTGCACGCTATACAGATGGTGAAGAAGTGCTTGCTAACACCGATGTTAGCCGCGATGATCTGGACTGGATCATTTTGCACGTTGGCACCTTCGACGCCGATAACCGCGCGGGCATGGAGCGCACGCTCCACCGCATTTCTGCCATTCGTAACCGCCAAAATGTCGTTATCGGCTTAACTTGCCGTGTTGGGCGCGCCATTTTCGGGACGATTGACATCATCGAAGACCTGATTATGAGCGGCCATAATGTGCTGATTTTGGGCGCGCCGGGTGTCGGTAAAACGACCTTGCTCCGTGAGGCGGCGCGGGTGCTGGCCGAAAACAAGCGCGTGGTGATTGTAGACACCTCCAACGAAATCGGCGGCGACGGCGACGTTCCGCACCCCGCCGTTGGGCGTGCGCGCCGTATGCAAGTGCGTGAGCCAGCCTTGCAACATGAGGTGATGATTGAGGCGGTTGAAAATCATAACCCAGAAGTCATCATCATTGACGAAATTGGCCGCGAGCTAGAAGCCCAAGCCGCCCGCACCATTGCCGAGCGCGGGGTACAACTCATCGGTACGGCACACGGCAACGCCTTAGATAACTTGATGCTCAACCCCACGCTATCGGATTTGGTCGGTGGGATTGAATCGGTCACCCTCAGCGATGATGAAGCCCGCCGTCGTGGAACGCAAAAGACGGTGCTAGAGCGCCGCAGCCCGCCGACGTTTGACGTGCTGGTAGAGATTCAAACACGCGACCGCATGGTGATCCACAGCGACGTTTCGACCGCTGTAGACGGCCTATTGCGCGGCTCCCCACCCGACGCCGAACTGCGCGAGCGTGACGAAGAAGGCTTGATCCATGTGATTAGTATGCAGGTGCAGTCTGAACACATCACCGAACGGCAAATGGGGCGTGAAGCCGCTATGCGTTCTGGACGTGGGGCAATGCGCGCCCGTAACGGCAACGGCAATGGGAACACCAACGGCAACGCTGTAGCAGCGGGTAGCAACGTGGCAAGCAACAGCCCCAACAATGTCACACTGGTACGGCAGGGGCTAGGCGGCTTCAATGATACCCGCCCGAACTTTGACCCGCACTCGCTGACCCCGTTAAACGTCTATGTCTATGGGGTGGCGCGCAACCGTTTGGCGCAGTCTGCCCGGCGTTTGCATGTGCCGCTCACGGTGGTGGACGACTTCGACCAAGCCAACGCTGTCGTGACGATCAAGCCCTACTACCGCAAGCGCCCGCGCATGATCGTAGACGCTGAACGGCAGGGGATGCCGATTTATGTGTTGCGCGCCAACACCGTCAGCCAAATTGAAGCGTTCTTGGCCGATTTGTTCAACCTTGCCGAAAAGGTGGAGCAAACGCCCTCTTCAATGGTTGACCGCAACGACGATGACGCCGACGACACTGGGCGTTATGTCGAAGACCCGTTTGCCCGCGCCATGCGCGAAACTGAAGCCGCAATTTTACGGATTCGTGCGGGGGAAGAATCTATAGACCTGACGCCGCAAAATGACGAAATCCGCCGCCAGCAACAGGTCTTGATTCGTAAGGCGCAACTGCTCAGTGAAAGCGACGGCAATTCGCAACAGCGCTTTGTGCGCGTGATCCACCCATAGATAGAACCCTGATGGTAGGGGCGCAATGCATTGCGCCCCTACAAAAACGTACATTGACCTGCACCCCAAAGGCCACCCGATAGATGCCCCGTCCCCGCTGGATTGTTCCGCTACTTGCCCTGACGATTGCCTTTCAAATACTCACGCACCTGTTTTGGCTGGCGAATGCGGCACATGTCGGCGGCGTGGCCGTGCCGTTTGAAGTGGCACGCGGCGGCCAGTTATACACGACAGTTGTTGAAAATCGTGCGCCCGCTGTGGCTTGGGGGCTGGCGTGGCTGTTCCGCGCCTTGCCCACTGACCCGGCGCGGGCGTTGCGTGGGCTGAACCTTGTGCTGGTGATTGCCATCACGCTAGGGGTCACATGGGCGGCCTTGTGCTTGCCGACCCCACAGAAGGCCATTGCGGCTTTGGTCGCATTGGGGCTGTGGGTATGGTGGGAACCCGTTTATGGCAATGTGTTGTTCTACTACGACAGCGTATTGGGCGGCGTATTGTTGGCCGCCTTCGTCGCCTACCTTGCGCTGGAACGCCGCCCCGTGTTGGCCGCTGCGGTGATGGGGCTGCTGTTGGGCTTGGGGATGTTGGTCAAGCAGCATGGGGTTGTTGCTATCGGCTTGGTCGGGCTATGGTGGCTGTGGATGGCGTTTCGTACGCGGCGGGTTGCGCCACTCGTCGCCTTTGGCGTGGGCGCGCTCGTCTTCCCGCTGGTGGGGATCGGCTGGTTTGCCGCGCAAGGCCGCCTAGCCGACTATCTGTTCTGGTCGTTTGGCTTTAATCTGGGCGGCTATATGCCTAGCGGGTTGCCTGTAGGTAGCTTCGTCTACAAAATGGTCTTGACGCATATCTTCATCCCGCCGTTTATGTGGGCAGCATGGCGCACCCGTGACCCGTTGCGGGTGCTGTTGCTGGCGTTGTGGCTAGGGGGGAGCGTGGTGCTGCTCCCGCGCACGGGGGAAATCCACACGATGGGGATGTTGCCGTTCACCGCGCTTATCAGTGGGTGGGCGCTGGCTGACGTGTGGGGCGCGTTGCGCCGCGATGAAGGCTCGCCGCTGGTGGCAGGCTGGCTCGGCGTGGTCGCGGCGGTGATGGTCGGCTGGCTGTGGGCGGGGGCGGTGACGTACATCCCCAACCCGCTAGGCCGTGCCAGCATCCCTGCCTACGATGAGTTCAAAGCGTTGGCGGAACAGTTAAACGCGCTCAAAACCGAAGGCGATACCTTAATGGTTTTGCCGACGCTGGACGGCAACGCCCAACTGTATACCCTCACAGACATGCGTGCGCCCGGCGTGTGGTCTTTTCATCATGCTTGCATGGTATGTGCGCGTGGGCTAGGCGAACAACTGTTCGCAGACTGGCAAATTGCCCCGCCAACCTTCGTAGTGGTCTTCCCTGACCTGATAACCCCCGACCAACGTTTGGAACCGCTTTTAGAGCAGTTAGAGTTTGGTTATCGTGTTATAGACAACACTATGAAAATCCCGTTTAATGGGGCTACAATTGTTTATGGAAAGTAGCCATAAATTTTGCTAAAATAAGATTAAAGAATAGTAGCTTCATATAAAGGAAGAAAGTACGATGGTTAAGATGGTTACCCGAGACGAATTAGAGACTTTCATTGTACAGGGCTACCAGCACTTCGGTGGCTTCCAAGCCGTAGACCCCACCCTTTTAAGTGACCCGATGTTGATTGAATATGTGGACGTTGGCTTTGCCTTATTGGAATACTATCAACGTTCCCATGAAACGCAAGTGAATGAAAATATTGTTGGCACTTATGTGGATTGTGCAATGCTGATGGGGCATTTGGCGACTGACCCCAACATGCCCTTGGCGGTGCGCCAGCGGGCAGAAGAAATCACCAACACCCTAGAGGACTTGGTGAACGCCATCACCCGTGCGGTGGAGCGCAATATTGCCTCTAGCCGCTAAGTTTGTGTATTGGCCTCAAGCACTGGAGTGAAGCACCCTTTTGCCACGTCACCCTGTTGTCTATCGTCGTCAGCCGCCGCTCAAGCCACGTCGGGTGATTTGCATCTTGCCGTGTTGTATTGGCGATGTAGTGATGTCTACCGCTGCGCTGACGGCCATCCGACGCCGCTACCCGCAGGCACACATCACCTACGCCGTAGGGCAATGGTCACGCCCGGTGTTAGAAGGGCATCCGGCCATAGATGCCTTGTTAGACCTCGCCGATACAGCAGACCCCGTGGCAACCGCAGCCGACTTTTGGCGTTTCGTCCGCACCATGCGTGAGGGCCAGTATGATTTGGCCGTGTCTTGGGTGCGCTCGTGGCGGATGGGCGCGGCATTGTGGGCAGCGGGCATCCCCTACCGCGCTGGACTCGATAGCGCGGGACGCGGCTTTGGCTACAACATCCGTGCGCCGATTTTGCCGCACGAAGCGCGCCACGAGGTTGAAATCTTCTTGGATGTTGCCGCTGCACTGGGCGCAGACGCAGACACCGTATATCCAAACGTTTACATTCACAACGAAATGACCAGCGATATGATGCGCTTTTTGACTGACCGACGCATTGTGGGGCGCTTTATCGTGGTGAATCCGTCTGGCGGGCAAAACCCCGGCGCCAATATGCCCAGTAAACAGTATCCCCCAGCCAAGCTCGCCGCGCTGATTAACCGCCTAACCAGCCTCTTGAATATATCGCATGTGGTGGTGGTCACTGGCCCGGGCGATGGGCGGCTCTCTGGAGAGTTGGCCTTGCGCGTGCATCCGGCAGAAGTGACCTCGTTTGTGGGCGAGCTAACCTTCCCGCAGATTGGCGCGCTGGCACAGTTGGCGCGGGTGTACATCGGCAACGATACCGGCCTCACGCACTACGCCGCCGCAACAGGCGCTACCACCGTCATGATCCTTGGCCCAACAGACCCGAAACGCTATGCCCCCTATTCGCCGGGGGCATTGGCCGTCTGGAAGCCTTCCCCCGTCAAAGCAGAAGGGGCAAGCGCGGGCGTCCCCGAAGGCTGGAACTGGAACGATCACGGGATAGACCCGCTGGAAGCCGCTGGGCAAATTGCCAATTACGTCGGCAATTCGGGGTTCTTTCGGATAGAATAAGCGTGATGTAGCCGCCAAGATGGGCGGCAATCATCGTTTTTGCCCGTAAAAAGCCGACGCCACAGCTGGCGCCCCTACAAACATTGTATGGCGTGTAGGGACGAGGCTTGCCTCATCCACCGAGCGTCAAACGCCAATAATCTCATGGATACGTGAATAGATACGGGGTTTTCCTGATCTACCTTGTTGGTGGACTACTAGCAAAGTTTAATGGGGTTTTAACGGCGCATCGGTTGGAATCCGCATATACTTCCTTTAGCTTAATGAAATTATCCGGTGTGAGGGCTTCATTCATGGTCGCTAAATCGAAC
>JBMOFU010000225.1:0-6727 GCA_049318725.1 Phototrophicaceae bacterium
GCGAATCGAGAACGTGCGGGGCAGGGAAGGCATCGGTGGGGCAGGCCGTCAGACAACGGGTACAGTTGCCGCACATCGTCGGGCGGGTTGGTGTGTCGTAGGTGTCAAATTCTAGCGTCGTGAGCAGTTCCCCCAAAAAGAAGTAGCTCCCGCGTTGCGGATGAATCAGCAGTGTATTTTTGCCGATAAAGCCAAGCCCTGCCTGCCAGCCGTGACTGCGCTCTAACAGCGCGCCAGTGTCTACATAGGCGCATGAGGGTTGCCCGCCCAACATCGCCGCTAACGCCTCTAAGCGCGGGAGCAGCCACTCATGATAGTCTAGGTGCCACGCATAGGCGGCAAAGCGCCCGCGTGCGGGGTCTGTCAGCAGGCTTTCGGGGACTTCTGCGCGGTAATCCACGCCCACGACTACCATTGAACGGACGCCGGGCAAAATCACCTGCAAGTCTTGGCGGCGCACGATACGGTCTGGCCGCGCCATATAGCCCATGTCGGCGTGCATTCCGTTCCCAATCCAGCGCAGATAGGCGTCAAAGGTCGGTGACGGTTCCGCCGCAACGATCCCCACAAGGTTGAAGCCTAGCCCAAGTGCCTGTGATTTGAGGGCTTCTGACGAAACGGCCATGTTTAGGGTGATCCGCAATCTACAAAAATCCGTTAGAATAGAGGCGATTATAGGATATAAATCCACCACAGGAATAGTTTTATGACCGAGAGAAAGCGCATCCTCACGGGGGATCGCCCAACAGGGAAGTACCACTTAGGGCATTACGTTGGGACGATCCAGAACCGTGTGCGGCTACAACACGAGTACGACAGCATCTTCATCATCGCAGATTTGCATGTGCTGACGACCAAGAACAGCAAAGAAGACATTGAAGCCATTGACAAGAATGTTCATGATATGGTGCTGGATATGTTGGCAGCGGGCATTGACCCCGATCAAGTGACCTTTTACTTGCAGTCTGCTGTGCCTGAAATCAACGAGATCAACACCCTGTTTGGGAGCCTTGTCACGGTGCCGCGCCTAGAGCGCCTGCCTAGCCTCAAGGATATGGCGCGGGCGGCCAACATCGAAATGCCCTATAGCCTGTTGGGATACCCGATTTTGCAGGCGGCGGATATTTTGCATGTGAAGGCCAACCTCGTCCCCGTTGGCAAAGATAACGTGGCACACATCGAAATCACGCGCGAGATTGCCCGCCGCTTTAACTTCTTGTATGGCGAAGTTTTCCCAGAGCCAGAAGCATTGGTGGGCGATGTTCCCACGTTGGTGGGGACGGACGGCGAAGCCAAGATGAGCAAAAGCCTGAACAACGCCATTTTGTTGAGCGATGACCCCAAGACCGTCGAGAAAAAGGTCAACGGGATGTATACCGACCCGAACCGCGTCCGTGCAGATGTCCCCGGCACGGTAGAGGGCAACCCGGTGTTTACCTACCATGACATCTTCAACCCAGACAAAGCCCAAGTGGAAGATTTCAAGACGCGCTACCGTGAAGGGCGTATTGGGGATGTGGAAGTCAAAGAAAGCCTTGCTGTTGCCATCAACAACTACTTAGCGCCGATGCACGTACGCCGCGCCGAATATGAAGAAAGCGGGCGTGTGGAAGAAATTGTCGTCGAAGGCACCGAGCGCGTTCGCAAGATGACGCAAGAGACGCTGATTGAGATGAAAAAGGCGATGGGGTTGGCAGGGGTGTGGAACCGCATTCGGCGCAAGGCAGAAAACCGCCGCAAAAAGGCAGAAAAATCCACGCAAGAGTGAAGATAGGTTTTGTAGGGGGCGGCCTGTGCGCCGCCCCATTGTTGAATGCTCTACCGCGTCGCTTTAGCCCAAACCAGAGGCCTTTTGACGGCGCCGTGAGAAGGAATCTAGCAGCACCGCAATCACCAACACAATCCCCGTGACGATGAGCTTGTTCCCTGCGCTCCAGCCGAGCAAGCCCATCCCGTTGTCTAGGCTGGCGATGACCAATGCGCCTAAAATCGCGCTGGACACATGCCCCCGCCCACCGAACAAGCTGGTGCCGCCGATGACTGCCGCCGCAATGGAGTTGAGCAGCAAGTCGCCGCCGCCCGCATTGGTCGAAACCGAGCGTAAGCGCGAGACAAGGATGATCCCGCCAATGGCCGCCATAAAGCTAGACAGCATGAACGCCCACAAGCGGATTTGCTTGACGTTCACACCTGCACGGCGGGCAGCTTCCGCATTGCCGCCAACGGCGTACAAATAGCGGCCAAACGGCGTTTGGGTGGTCACATAAGACAAGATTGCCAGCATGACAAACATCAAAATCCCGACCAGCGGCAACCCGCGATCTGGATTCGTTAGGTTGGCAGTGTTTGCAACTTGTACAATGAACGCCCCCGCAATGGCGGCAGCGCCAATCTGTATCCACAAGATCGAAAGCGGCTTGGTGGCTAACTTCTTCTGTTGGCGGAAGTTGTAGCTCCACAGTTCAAAGCCAGCATAGAAGGCCACAATCGCCCCAACGACAATCCAACTCCACTGATGAGACAGATACGCATTCGCAATCCCGTTAATCACTGGGTCGGTGACGCGGAGCATCCCACCGGTGCCGAGGATGATCTGCACAACGCCACTCCAGACCATGAAACCGGCCAACGTCACAATGAAGGCTGGCACGTCCAACTGAGTGATAAGCGTCCCGTGTAGAAACCCGATGCCTAATGCAAGCACTAAAGCGGCGGTGAGCGCTGTATACCAATTCAAGGGGGGGATGCTAATCGGGCCAAGGTTGATGCCATTGGTCATCATCACCACCAAGCCTACCCCGGCGACGGCACTGACATAGCTGGCAGAGAGGTCAATTTCACCGATCAACAACACAAACACCACGCCGTAGGCGATGGTGGTCACGCCTGCCATCTGTACGATCAAGTTGACGAAGTTGCGCGGCGTTAAGTAATTGTCATTTTGCACCTGAAAGAAGATGGCAATGAGGACGACGCCTACAATAATCGGCAAAGACCCTAAGTCTCCTGCGGCTACCCGCCGGAAGTAGGCGCTAACGTAGTCGCCAAAGCTCTGGCTGCCTTGTGCTTCGCGCAATACACTTTTCGGTTTTTCATCACTCATCGTGGTCATTGGATTAATTCCTTTTCCATCCCCGGCACGGAATGTAACTTGCCTGCCGTGATAGCCTCTACAACTTCGGTTTGGTTGGTTTCTTTGGTACGGTACTCCGCGACCTTTTGGCCGAGCCGCAAGACGGCAATGCGGTCTGTAACTTCAAAGACATCATGCAAATTGTGAGAGATGATAATCACCGCCAAGCCTTTGTCTGCCAAACGGCGTACAAGGTCTAGCACTTGGCGCGTTTGGGCAACCCCCAACGCAGCGGTGGGTTCGTCAAGAATCACCAATTTTGAGTTCCACATGACGGCTTTTGCAACGGCAATCGCCTGACGCTGACCGCCAGAAAGCGCCGCCACTGGCACCCGTACTGAGCGTAATGTACTGACGGATAGCGACTCTAGTGTTTCAATCGTGGCGCGTTCCATTGCCGTTTCATCAAGCCGCCACGGGAACTTATACAGTTCGCGGCCTAAGAACATATTGGCGACCACATCAAGGTTATCGGCAAGGGCAAGGTCTTGGTAAACGACCTCAATCCCTAACCGCGCACTCTCTTTGGGGGTTGCGATATGCACTGGGGTGCCGTTGAATAGCACTTGGCCTTCATCGTAGGCGTATATTCCGGCAATGCCCTTGACAAGGGTGGATTTTCCAGCGCCGTTATCGCCGACCAGCGCTACGACTTCGCCCACACGGGCCGTAAGGTCTACATTAAATAGGGCTTGTACTGCACCGAAGCGCTTAGAAACCCCTTTAAGCTCTAATATAGGTTGTTCGTTCAACCGAAAAACTCCGATCTAAGTGCATTCGTGCTGACATGCTTTCTTTTAAGATAAAAGTAGGGCGCACCTACACCGAAATGTAGCTGCGCCCCATAAACTTGCTCAATGACTGCTGAGCGTGATCGTTACAGTTTAGCTAGAAGGGGTAGCTTCTTCGGTAGCTTCCATGTCCATCATCATCGCGTCTTCGGGGCAGAATTCGGCCACGTCGTCAACGCAGATTTCTTCCCAGCTGCGGAAGCCATCAGCGATCACGGTTTCAGCGATGTTTTCAGCGGTTACAGACACGGGAACAAGCAAGACCGACGGAACCATGCTGGTGCCGTTGTCGGTTTCGCCGTTGACCAACGCGCTGGTGTCTTCACCGTTGACAATGGCAACAGCCAATGCAGCAGCGGCTTCGGCTTCGGCCTTGATCGCCTTGTAGACGGTCATGCTTTGCTTGCCAGCGAGGATGTTCTGAATGCCTGCAACGGTTGCATCTTGACCGGTCACGGGGATGTAATCGCAACCAGCGTTTTCAAGGGCGGCAATGATCGCGCCAGCCAAGCCGTCATTGGCGGCAACAGCGGCGTCAATGGCGCATTCTTCTTCTTGGGCAGCCAAGATTTGTTCAAAGATAATCAGGGCTTCTTGGTTGTCCCAGTTCGGTACAGATTGATCGTCAACCTTCGTCCAGTCACCGGATTCAAAGAATGGATCAATGACAGCATCGTAACCATTCTTGAAAAGGGTGGCGTTGTTGTCGGTTGGGGAACCATTCAAAACGGCAACGCGCGGATTCTCGAGGCCAGCAGCTTCTACAGCAGCAACCAAGCCTTCACCTTGAAGCCCGCCAACAGCTGCGTTGTCGAAGCTCACATAGAAGTCGGCGCCTTCGCCTTCAATGGTCAAACGGTCATAGTCAATTACAGCAATGCCAGCTTCGCGGGCAAGTTCGATGATCGCAGCACCAGAGCCGCTATCGAGGTTAACCATCAACAACACCTTAGCGCCGTTGGTGATGCCTTGTTCAGCTTGGGCGATCTGTTGGGCTGGGTCGCCTTCGGCGTTGACGATGGAGTAGGTTACGCCAGCTTCATCGAAGGCAGCGGCGAGGAACCGACGGTCATCTTGTTCCCAACGGGAGGAGGAGGCACTGTCTGGCAGGAGAACGACAACATCAACGCTGTCTTGGGCGGCGATGCTGAAAGCGCCGAATGCGCCAACAACGAGGGTGAGGAGAAGGATCAAACGGAGTGCTTTACGAGCCATATTGAACAACAATCCTTTGGGTTGAAGCGGAAAAAAATCTATCTGTGCAAACATGCACTGCTAGAAATATACAACTAAATGAAAGCGAATGCAAAAAATTCTAGGGCAATTTGCACAGAATTTTCAAAACGGGCTATTGCTGAAACGTTGTGAAAATTATCACCTTTCAAAGCGTGTGCCGAGTGCGGCTGGCGGGTCGCTGCGTAGGAATTGTTGCACACGGCGCGCAATGGGGCGCGGTAAAAAGCGTGTGAGCCGCTCTAGTGCGCCGCCATTCACCAGCACCAATGTCAAGATCATCAATACCCACGGGAGCAGGTTCAATAAGGTGACGGGGAACAGCGCACTGCGTTGCAATGCCGATGACAACGAGCGCAACCCCGCAAACAGATAAGCACCGAGCAGTACCCGTAACGGGTTCCAGCCGCCGAAGATCACAATTGCCAGTGCGATCCAGCCGTCACCGAGCATATTCGGCGGCGTTGCCCAGCCCGGTTTCAGCCGCAGAGAATACGCTGCCCCTGCCAGCCCAACCAATGCTCCGCCTAGTATCGTATAGAGGTAACGTTGCGCGTTAACGGGCGTGCCGCGTGCAAAGGCTGCCTCTGGACGTTCCCCAACGGCGCGTGCCGCTAACCCTGCACGGCTGGCAAACAGGAACCACCATGTGCCGATCACCAGTACATAGCTGAGGTAGACCGTCCAGTCGTGGTCAAAGAAGATCGTGCCAAGCACAGGAATTTGACTCAAGAACGGGATCGGCTGGTTCGGGATTTGTGGCCCCGGCAGGCGCGTGTAGGCTTGGCCGACAAACTGGGCAATGTCACGGCACAACAGCGTCAGCACAAAGCCTATCGCTACTTGATCTTGGCGCAGTTCAATGTCGGCCACTGCGATAATCAAGGCGACCAGCGCCCCAACGAACATCGCCGCCAGCACGCCGAACAAGATGCTTTCGGTCAATAGTGCGACGACAAAACCGGTCATTGCAGAAAGGATGATAGAGCCGTCTAGCGACAGGTTGGTCACGCCTGCGCGTTCGGTCAGCGTTTCGCCAATCGAGGCGATCACCAGTGGTGTTGCATTGCGGACGACCCCCGCAAGGATTGCGATCAAGGCTTCATTCATGGCGCTTATCTTTCGGGATGTATTGCAGACTCTGCAAGCACACGGAATGTCACCTCAGCGGCGTTTTCAACATAGTGTGAGGCGTCTAGCAACTCTAAACGGATGATTTCGCCATTGCTGTCTAGGTCGGCAATCACCATATCATTGATTTGGCGGTTTTTGGCAAAGGGCTTCGTACTGAATTGGATATACAGAATATCTGCGTGGGGGTCATATTCAATGGTCATAGTCTATCCTCATCCAACCAATAGGCGGTTAGTAACATCAACTCGCTTTCGTCCACAATAACCCGTAGCCAGTTAAGCGTTATGGATTTAGCAATCAGCTTATCATACATTTGTCGCCCAGTATGACTGATGGCAACTGCATCTGGATATTGCAGGGCATCTTCAACTTCTTGTAGGGTGATCTCTCTTTTTGCTGGCAAGTGGTTTTGAATTTTGCTGAAAAGCTATAGTAT
>JBMOFU010000226.1:0-6701 GCA_049318725.1 Phototrophicaceae bacterium
CCTGATAGATCAAGACGGTTTTCATTGTCGGCCATGCTCACGCTCCCCTTTGCCCAACGCGGGTCTATCACTACCCCGGTAATGACTAAGAGTATACCCAAGCTACAGAGGTTCCGCCAAACACAAGACTGCAAGCATTCATTGCAGCAGAAACACTCAGGCGTAGATGTACTCGTAACATATCAGGTGGAGTTCTTCTCGCTTGATGCGATTAACAGGCTTCTTGTCGTCTAAGCCGCTGGATGCAAATTCAGCCTGATGTTGGTATAACTCTCGAACTGCCTCAATCAGCACAGCAACTTCACTGGTGGCGCTGAAGGACTGTAAAGCTTTGCGTAAGTGCTGAACCGATGCTCCTACCAACGGTTGCTTGAGAAACTTCCGCAGTTCACGCAGTTCTTTGCGGTCATAATGAGGGTTGTTAAGATGTTCCTGCAAGACCTGTGAAACAAGTGTTTGCTCTTCAGCCACAGGCTTGTTGACAATTTCTGCCGCTTCCTGCTGCTCAACATCACCGAGAATACTTTCGATGATTTTTTCCTGAATCGCAAAGACATCCACTTCCTGATAAGGCGGCGGAAAGCGGGGGGTGTCTGGCCTACACGAAATGATCTGCATGATCTGATAACGGTTGTCAATGATTTTGCGGGTGTCCAGATCGTAGTAACGCCAAAAGTGAGCGCGTCCTCTTTCGCGCGGGGCAGCGAAATAGAAGAACATACCTTTTATATCACGGCGTTCCAACCCAGAGTGAATGCCGTCGTCCAGATCGCTTAACCACCGTCTGGCATCCGTACTCAACACCCGTTGCAGTTCTGCCAGAAGTGCCTCGCTACTCGCCAGTTCTAAAAACGATTCCTGTTCTTCAATGACTGACTCGTCCTCGTCAGCAATGCGTTTGAGCGTATTGAAATCGCGCGGTGTGACCACCTCGCCCAGTACGCTGGCATCCAAAAACCCCGTTTGATTGATAACATCAATCTTGGCCGTCAAGCTGCGTACTAGACCAAGCAATTCTTCCAATGCTCGCTCTGGGAACATATTGTAGATGCTCAAATTCTCAAAGAGCGACCCCAGACGGTCAATACGTCCGGCACGCTGGATCATGCGAGTCGGATTCCAGTGCAGATCATAATTGATGAGAACCCCGCAATCCTGAAGGTTTTGTCCTTCCGACAAAACATCAGTGGAAATCAGAAGATCAACTTCCTCATCACTGCCCACAATCTCTGGATAGCCACTGGCAATCGGGGCAAAATGTTCAACCACCCGCAGACGATCACCTGTTTTAACCGTACTGTCAATGCGTCGAATATTGGGGCTACCCAACTGTTCGCGCCAAGCAGCATTTTCATCACTCATTAGCGCACGATAGATATATCGAGCGGTGTCTTTATAGTAGGTAAACACAATGACTTTTTGGCCGTACAGTTCTGTCTGCAACAGGTTCTTAAGTTGCTGAAGTTTGACATCCTGACCAATGCGGATGTCTTTGATGTCATGCCAGATGTCGGTCAAGGCGTCCACATCTTCTTGCAACGCACGGTGAAGACTGCGTCGGTCATACTTGTCTGGGTCAAGGCGCGGTAAGGCTTCGATAAGCTGGCGGGCTTCCTCGTTTTCATCCATTTCCGTGGCACGCGAATTGGGCGTACCATCTTCGCTATCTTCATCATCCCTATCTAGCAGCCGCATGGCGCTCTGGAAAGAGGCTGCATCCAGAATGATGTCATCCTGCACATATTCGGCGAAGGTTTTAACAAATTCCAACGAACGGCGAATGGAAATACGCAAAGAGTCCATGCTGGATTCTAGGCGTTTAAGAAAGCGACTCTTAAAGATACCGACCAGTGCCACCTGCCGCCCAAGCTCAAAATCATCCTGTTGCTGACCCGACCGTTTGTAACTTTCTAGGCTATAGTGAGCAAGGTTCAGCGACTCAATGCGCCCTACAATCTGTTTATAAAGCCCCTCGTAGGTCGCTTGTAGGTCATATTCGACGGTGTGTAAGCGGCGTTTAGGCCAAGTGACGGTTTTGCCACGAATGGTCGCTTCAGGATAGGCGCGACGAATAAATTGGCGGGTTCGGCGAATCACGACTTCTTCTAACAGGTTGAAAATGCGGATGCTGCCCACTTCAACCGACTCGCGCCGAGCGGCTAAAAAGTATTTGTAAAGGTCGCCAATCCCGGCAGAAGCGAAATAAGTGCGGTCATTGCCGGTGAACAGATTGATCTGGTTGTAGAGGTCAAAGATATTGTTGTTGATGGGGGTTGCAGTCAGCAGAATAAGTTTTTTGCGTCCACCAGCGCGCCCCCGGCGACCATTGGCAGCAAGGATCGTTTCTAATTGCATGTAACGCTTGGCGCGTTTGTTGCGGAAGTTGTGGGCTTCATCCACCAGAATGACATCCACATCGGCGATGCCGCGCAGGTCAAAATCCTCGCTGGCGAGGCGTTCTTGCGTGATGACATAGGCGGAAATAGAAGCCGTCTTAAGCTCATTTTCCCACATCGGTTTCAGCGATGCTGGGCAAATGACCACTGCCTTTTGCCGCTGATGATAGGCGTAATCTTCCAGTAGTTTCTTGCCGATCCACGTTTTGCCCAGACCGACGGAATCCGCGACAATCACCCCATCGTACTGTGCCAGAATGCGGCGGGCTTTGCGGACGGCATCTTCTTGGAACTCGGCTAAATCCACCGCCGAACGGGTTGCTGGCTGCGTAAGATCACTGTCGAGATCATCCTTGAAGTATTCATACAGCGCCTTCATGTAAATCTCGTAAGGGGTGTATTCGCGCCCGCCGAACTTAGAATTTTCCAGCAGTTCGATCAGTTGGGCTTTATAGTCTACTGCAAGCTGCCACTGGGCATCATACCAGCGCGACAAATCCATGATGGCGCGTGCGCCCACTTCGCTCTTGAGCAAGCGCTGATTGCCCACTTCGATGTTCACATCCATTCGACTAATGGCATGATGGCTAACTTCCCCCCGCGCTTCTGGGTCGTCAATATCGCTCTCATCCAGCAGTGTCTTGTGAACGAGATTCAGTTCGCGGTTGCTGACCAAACCCGGCGCGGTGAAGTTGCTACTGCCGACGATCCCGACAATTGGGTTGAGGGAGTCAAATAGCGAATTCTGGTTATCACTCCCCCCATAGAGCAGATAGCATTTTGCGTGGAGGAAGGTACGACGCCCCGACGTTGCGGGATCATGCCCCAGATATAAACGCACGTCCACATCGTCGCGCCGCAGAAAACGAATCAACGTTTCAACCAGATGGAGTGTGGTTTCGTTGAATGGCTCGGCATTGAGTTCATGGCGTAGGTAGGCGACTGAATCGGGACGCAGACCGATGTCTTCGCCTTCAAGCGGTTTTTCCCCCAACAGCAGGCGGAAGTGACTCAGCGCTGGTAACGTTTCGCGCACTTTCTCGAAGCCTCGAATGCTGAAATAGGCGGTGGCGATGTCCATCTGCTGCCCGCGCTGGCGCTGAAGCAGGGCGTTCAGCACATCAGCAAGGCGGACTTCCACATTATCAATGACATAGGGTATACGCACGCGGGGGTTGCTCCGGTAGATTAGGGGTAGGGTTGCAAGAGAACAACCTCTGTTGTATCAAGGATTGCATCCATTACGCCTCACCATTCCAGTACGGGTTAAGGCGATCTGACTCTTTTTTGCGCTGTGCTTTGACCCACGCAACCGGGTCTTCAATCTCCGGATCAACCAGTTCGATAGGCGCTTCCATGGCTTCTAACATAGCGACGATTTCTGCACCTGTTTTGTATCGTTGTGCTTGCACAGGGGCATCCAGCAAATCAATCACCGCCTTTGCCACTTCTTTACGCTCTGCGGGACTGAGCGTTTTCACCTGTTCCAAGATTTCCGCAACAGACATGGTTTCACTCCTGACACTTTACCGTCTATTATACGTTAGACCTGCCTCAAAATCGTGAGCGCCCAACCCCGCGCCTGCTGTGCTTCATCGCGGGTGATGACCTCATCATGCGCCGCTTTGTTGCGAAGCTTGCCCATGTCTGGGTCGTTGAGCAATGTCGCCAGCGCTTGAACATCGCGGACAAAGCCGCCAACAAAGGCACGCAGCGCGGTTTCACGGCTGCTGCTGAGGATAATCATGTAGCTGACGAGCGTCAGTTCTTTTTCACGGCGCATGAACTTTTGCAAGAACTCATTGTTACAGTCGCTATCACTGTGGCTCGTGCGGAACGGCTCGAAAATGAGTTTGTGCAGCGCAACTTCTACCGCTTTGGTGTAGGGGATGACGCTGCTGGAAAAGTCCATGTGGTCGGGCAACGAGCGCAGGTTATAGTCACCGGTGAGGACGAAGGTCGGCGCGTCTGGCGGCAGGGTGCGCCAGTTGGGGAGGTCGCCATCTAGTACGGCTTCCACATCACGCGGATCAACCCGCTCGAAGAAGCGTGTGGCGGCGGGCAAAATGGCCTCTGCGATTTTATCCAGTTTGGCGTCATCGTCTTGGAGCGTATCATCTTTCAGCGCGTCGGCTTTGGCGTCGGCCAGTGCTTGCTCGTACTGCGGGCGTTCGATGAGTTCGATTTCCGCATCCGTCAGCCCGTATAGCTGATAGACAATCTTGTCAATGAGGGCGTCGGTGCGGGCAAGGTTGCGCTTGATGGGACGCAATGTCACCAGCGATTTTTCATACTCGCGCTGGATTTCGCTGTCAACATCGCTTAAAGACACGCCCAAGCGGGTGCGGTTTTGATGCAGCCGATAGAGGAAGTCCTTCCATGCAGTTTCTGGCACGCCCTTCTGATAGTCGCCCAGATAGCCCTGAATGATCGTCTTGCCTGTGAGGGAGTCTAGGCCGCTGGAGCCGTCGTTTTTGGGCTGAATGCGAAGTTTGCCTTCCAGCCACGCCAAGAAGCGTTTGACCTCCGCCTGCTTCTGCTTATTGAGGTCAATCATGCGCTGTGCCAGATGCGCCAGCACGTCATGGACGACATCGGTTTGGTGGTCAATGACCAGCGCATTCAGGATGCTTTGCATGAGCGCAGCGTCGTCGCCTTCCTCATAAGCAAAGAGCGTGAGTTTCACCCGCCGCTCGCGTTCGTCGGCGGGGGTGGTGAAGGCTATGCGGGGGATTGGAAAGCGACGTGCATCTTTGATAAGAATTTTTTGAAATCTCTGTAACGCCACATCCAAAAAAACACGCCGATGATAATGTGTTATCACCGATGAGTTCAAAATGGCAAGCACATATTTTAGATTTGTGCCTTGATAGGCAAGCAGATTGAACTGATTCTGCGTGTTATACAACTCATCTTTTGTCCATCCGACGAGGATTCGTAATGTACTCCAATCAATAATCTGCTGAATAAGTATGCGTTCTGCTGTAAAGAAACGTCGTTCTCGTGGAGCGGCAAGCCATTCACCATATTTGAGCCATTCTGCCCCATTCCATGTAACAGTATATCTACCAACATCACCGCTCAAAAGGAGTGGCTTATAAGTATCATCTAGTTTTTGATTAGCATGGAATACTTTATTGTTGATTTGCTCTGGTGTGTGTCCTCTGTATTTATCATAAGGAGTTATCCCTAAACAAAACTCACATAACTCTTCTAATGGCGCTGATAAGGTCTCTAATTTGCGAAGAAGTGCAAGTTCCTTTGGGTCTACTAAAGTGAAGGCGCTCTCTTCTTGTAGCAACCAGTCTTGCGGATTTACTGTGAAAGACAAGCGAGCAGTTTCAGGCGCAATTAATTCCCGACGAATAAATCCCTCATAAATAAGAATATTTATCTCACGATTCTGTTCCTGCTGTGTATGTCCCAAAATTAAAAGGCACGTATCAACTTTTACTTCTCCTGTTGAATCCCCAAATAACTCATTAGGTAGCCGAACAATTTTACTAACACGATGTATTCTAAGAATCTGCTTACGAAGAGAGGAATAAGACACTTGAGTAAGAAACGCCGTGGGAATAATGAAACCAAGTAGTCCGTTTGGTGAAAGATTGGATTTTAAGGTTCTTTCAATAAACGCGGCAAATATATTTACACGTAATTCCATGAATTGGTAGTCAACGAACAAGTATCGTGTAAAAATTTCTTCCAAACCCTTGATATCAGAATACGGAGGATTGCCCACAACGGCATCAAAGCCACCGTTTTCCCGCAATTGCACATCCGTGCCGCCCGGCTTGCTCGGTGCGAAGAACACCTCTGGGAATTCCAGCTCCCAATGGAAGAAGCGTTTGCTTTCGGCGGCTTCCAGCGCGGTTTTGGCAATGATCCCCGCCTTCATGTAATCGTCGGCGGGCAGGCGGTTTTCTGGCTTGCGCGGGTCTGTTAGCCATGCTTGGGTGTCGTCGCGCTGCAAAAAGGCCACTGTGGGGTCAAAGGGGGTTGCGCCTTTCTTGGCTTTCCCCGGGGCGTTGCCAAACCAGCGCGACGTGTACACATCCAGCACGCGCTTGTAGGGCGCAAGGTGGTCGCGGGCATCACGGTAGGCGGCCTTGCTTGCCCGCGCCTGCTCAATCGTGTTGTCGCTCAAGTAGCTCACCTGCCGCATCAGGTCGGTTGCCAGCATCACCCCTGCGAACTTGTTCTGGCTAAATAGCGTCTGCTGGCCTTCCAGCGCTTGCTGCACGTCCGCCACCCGCGCCCCAATCAGGCTGTTGCCGTGCTTCAGGTGATGATCCAAGAAGCTCA
>JBMOFU010000227.1:0-6661 GCA_049318725.1 Phototrophicaceae bacterium
ATTACAACAGGCCGATCTCTTTCAATGCCGTTTGCATCAACCCGCCGATTTCAGTCGGATTGAGCGCCACATGTACGCCAACGGCTTTGAGGGCGTCCATCTTTCCTTTGGCCGTACCCGTGTTGCCGCTGGTGATCGCGCCGGCGTGACCCATCCGCTTGCCCGCGGGAGCCGTGACGCCTGCAATGTAGGCGACAATCGGCGTGGTTTTGGTATCAATGTTGTCGGCAATCCATGCGGCGGCTTCTTCTTCAGCGGAACCGCCAATTTCGCCAATCAACACAATCCCCTTGGTTTCTGGGTCATGCTTGAACGCCTCTAGCACATCAATGAAGCTCGTCCCCGGCACCGGATCGCCGCCAATCCCTACGGATGTGGTTTGACCGATGCCCGCTTGGGTGAGTTCGTAGAGCGTCTGATAAGCCAGCGTCCCCGAACGGCTGACGATCCCCACCGGGCCGCCGGGCAGCGCCACATGCCCCGGATTAAAGCCGATGTTGCACTTGCCGGGAGAGATAATCCCCGCACAGTTCGGCCCCAACAGGCGGCTATTGGGATAGTCGCGCTTGAGGATGTTGTACATCGAAAGTTGGTCTTTGGCGGGGATGTGTTCGGTCACGCATACGATGAACGGCACGCCCGCCGCTGCGGATTCCAGCACGGCGTCTTTGGCGAAGCCCGCCGGAACAATCACAAACGAGGTGTTCGCGCCCGCTTGCTCCACAGCATCCTTGACGGAAGCATAAATCGGGATGCCTTCAATGTCGGTGCCGGCCTTCTTCGGGTTCGTCCCGGCCACGACCTGCGTCCCATAGGCACGGTTGAGCAAGCCGTAATATTGCCCTTGACTGCCCGTTAGCCCTTGTACCACGACCTTTGTATTTTCGTCTACCCAAATCGCCATGAGTTACGCTTCCCCTTTGACAATGGCAACCGCACGTTGTGCGGCGCTCAACATGGTATCTTCACGGATCAACAAGCCATCAAAGCGGTTCGCCTGAATTGCAGCGTCCAAGATGGCGCGGCCTTGTTCGGCGTTCGTGCCGTCTAAGCGCACGACCACCGGGAAGTGCAGGTCAACGCGGCTCATGCCTTCGACGATCCCCTGCGCGACTTCTTCGCCGCGTGTGATCCCGCCGAAGATGTTGATGAAGGCGACCTTCACGGCATGGTCGCCGCTCAACACCGTGAGCGCATTTGCCACGACATCCGCTTTAGCGCCGCCGCCAATGTCGAGGAAGTTCGCTGCCGACCCGCCGACCTGATTCACAATATCCAATGTGGACATCGCCAAGCCTGCGCCGTTGGCTAAAATCCCAACTGCACCTTCTAGCCCCACATATTGCAGGCCGAACTCTGCCGCTTGGCGCTCGCGCTCATCTAAGATCGGGGCTTTCTCGAAGGCTTCCCACTCTTTGTGGCGGCCATGCGCCGCGTTGTCTAGGCTAACTTTGGCGTCGAGCGCAATCACCTTGCCGTCTTGCGTGTAGACCAGCGGGTTAATTTCGGCGAGGTCTGCGTCGCCTTTGACGTAAGCGGTATAGAGCTTGGTGACCATTTCGATCACGCCGTCTACCGCACCTGCGTCAATGTTCGCCGCTGTGACCCATTCGCGGGCGCGCTCGGCAGACAAGCCCTCAATCGGGTTGATGTAAATCGTAGCGATGGCGTCGGGGTTATTCTTGGCGACTTCTTCAATTTCGACGCCGCCTTCTGCCGACAGCATCCCTAAATCCAACTTTTTAGAACGGTCTAGCGTGAAAGACACATAATATTCTTTGGCGATGTTGTCCACCCCCTTTTCAACCCACAGGGTATGCACCGGATGCCCCTTAATCACCAGTTCTAAAATACGGGCGGCTTCGCGGTGGCAGTCTTCTGCATTGTGGACGACGGCGATCCCGCCTGCCTTGCCACGCCCGCCGACCTGTACCTGCGCCTTGATCGCCACCGGATAGCCGATGGTTGCTGCTACCGCGACAGCCTCATCAGCGGTCTTTGCCATATCCCCGGCAACAGTGGGGATGTCATACTGCCGAAAAAATTGTTTGCCTTGATACTCAAACAAGTCCACTGGATAAGCTCCTTTGGTTGTGGATTTTTTGCGTCCCCACATGTTACCCCTAATTGCGAAAACTTTCACGGCTTCACATTGCTAAGGATTGACGCCCACCAGACAAACTCTATAATTTCTGTTATCAAAATCTATAGAAATCTGAGTAATTCGGGGTGACCATGCCAGACAAACAGAATCTTTCGGTAGGGCGCAATATCAAGATTGGGCTGTTCCATCTCGGTTCGGGCATGGCGGATGTGCTAACAACAGGCGTGTGGAACCGCATCATGATTAGCGACTTAGGCTATGCGGCAACGCCCGTCGGCCTGCTGGTGAGTATGCGTTACTTCCTTGCGCCGATTAGCGTATGGGCCGGGCGCATGTCTGACCGTTACGCAGTGTTTGGCTATCGGCGGCTGTTTTGGATTTGGCTAGGGCGGATCATGATGGCAGTCAGCATGGCTACGCTTGGCACCCTCACGGCAGTGCTGGCAGCCGGGAACACCGCAAACCTAGCGATGTGGGTGGGCTTATCTGTGGCGTTGCTGCTGTTCAGCTTAGGGAATGCCCTGTCTGGCGGCACATTCCTTGCGTTGATTTATGACCGTGCGCCAGAGCATCAACGTGGGCGAGCCGTCGGCATCGTCTGGACGTTCTTGCTCACGGGCTTTGCCGTGGGTGGGGCGTTCTTCGGCATCTTATTGCCGGGCGCAGAGGGTGGGCAAGGCTTCGGTTATACCCCTGAACAGCTTCGCAACTTGTTCTTGATTGGGGCAAGTGTGATGGCGTCTTTGTGGTTCTTTTCGCTAGTGGGCGAAGAAACCCGCGTGACAGGCGCACAGGCCGCCGATAACGCCTCCCCAGAAGATAGCGCTTCGTTCCGCAAGGATTTGCAAACCGCGCTCCAGAGCCGTCCCTTACGGATGTTTTTAGGCTACCTAACGCTTTCAATGATGTTTGCCTTCTCTCAAGACTTGATCTTAGAGCCGTTTGCGGGCGATGTCTTTAATATGGACGCCAGCGTCACCACACGCTTTGCAGGGTACTGGGGAACCACCTCTATCATTGGCTCAATTGCGTTTATCCTGTTATCGCGCCGCTTCAAGTCGGTCACCAATACGCGCATGAGTCAATGGGGCGTGGTGGTCTTGATTGTAACCTTTGCGCTTTACGGCTATGCGGGGTTGGCGCATGTAGAAGCGTTGATTATGCCCGGGCTGTTGCTTTTGGGGATTGGGCTAGGCATCTGGAACATTGGCACGCTGGGGCTGATGATGGAAATGAGTCCAGATGGCCGCGCCGGAACGTTTTTGGGCTTCTGGACGCTGGCGGTGACTTTAGCGCGTGGGATAGGCGTCAGTGGCGGCGGCATTATCCGTGACCTGTTCCTTGCATGGACGGGGAGCGAAGCGGGGGCATACGCGGCGGTGTTCATTCTTGGGGCGGGTGGCTTGATTGCCGCTTACCTTTTCTTGATGCAAACCAACACCGAAGGCTTCCGTGAGCAGTTCCAGCAGATAGACACTGCCCAGATGATGAGCGCTGGCTTGGATTAGCGCCAGCACAGATCATGTTCCTGCCGCCTTGCAGCATTTTAATGGGCAGAAGGGGTGGCATCACGGTTGGCGGCAATTTCCTCTTGGACGTACTGCAAGGCGTCCTCTAGGCTGTCAAACAAAGGGATTTCCACCCCGCCAAAGGCTTTTTGCTGCATGGCATCCACATACAAGTCAATCAAGAGGTGCTGCCCAACCAAGACGGTGAATATCTTCGGGTCTGTCACCGACCCCGGCAGGTGCTGGCTAGAAAGTACGGTCAAACGTTTGATTTCGTCTATAGAAATGGCATTGTCGTCTTCGTCCACAGTCGTAATGCGGTAGAGCGGTTGGCCGTACAGGTCAAGCAAGGCGGCCACCTGTGCAAATACGGCTTTCGCGTCCTCAGCGGTGATTTGCCCGTAGTAGCGGATGATGGCAATCGGTTGGTCTGGTACTTTTTCGACGGTCGCGGGCATTGTGCGTTCCCCTGTAAATCCTGTCAATCACGGATGTGCTTGATTATCGCCAGAATTGAAATTTTTGCAGGGAGGGGCACAAGATTGCCGCCGTGAGGGGAAGGGCGCCCAAGTTTTGAGCGCCCTTTTGAGCATTAGGGGATGACCAAAACTTGCCCAACCGTGATGCGGCTTGCATCGGTAATGCCGTTGGCCGTGGCAATTTGGCGGTAGGGAACGCCGTAGCGGATGCCGATACGGAATAGGTTTTCGCCCGCTTGAACGGTATGCGTGCGCGTGCCGTTAGGGATGACCAGCACAGTTTGCGTGCTATTGGTGGTTGTGCTGGCTTCACTGAACAGCAGGTCTACGGCATCTACTAAACTGACCAACGTATTGTTGAAGTTGGCGCGGAAGCCGTTACAGGCGTTGCTCGGCACCGCGAAGCTGTATTGCGGGGCAGTCATCACCAATGCGCCGTCTGGGTAGGCGGTCAGTTGTGCGCCACCTGTACCATACACCACAGGGGTTGCCACACTATTCAACACGGCTTGCCCTAGCGCCACTTCAATTTGGTTGCGGGTGGCACGGAACGATTCTCCGCCAATGGCGCGGTAAGCCTCTAGGCCGTTGGTATTGCAAAATAACACGATAGGGGCGGCGGCATCGCTATTTAAGCGCCCATCGCTGGCAAAGTTCTGGGCCATCGTTGGGAACGACGCCATTAAAATGACGCTGAGTGCTAGACTAACCCCGAAAAGCCGAATATTCATAATGATCTCCTCGATATACCTATACTGGAGGCTGTTGCATCTCCACTCACTATGTCTCTAGTATAGGGCGGTTCGTTCCATGAGTATGACACTTTTTGGCGAAAGTTTGAGGATTAGAACGAAACTATAAGGGATTTCCAACGCTAAGGGTCAAATAGGCGATCAATGAGGCGCGTGCGTGTTCAGCCATGTGTTGTTCGACGGTTGCTAGAGCTTGTACGGGGACGTTAGCCCATAGTTCCTGCTGCATCCATTGCGGGTCGTCTTGACGGCGGCGTAGCTCGGCGGGGGCGATCTGGGCGCGTTCGCCAAGCACCTCCAGCGTGAGGCTTCGTCCGCCCGGCAAGAGTTGCAACACAATGCTTTGCTGCCAGTCTGCCAAGATGTCACGGGTCATAAATGGCAACCACGCACCCGCTTGCGCCTGTTGTAAGTGGCCGAGCATTGCTGGGGAGATTTGTTTTTCGTCGCGTTCGTCCATGAAGACGAGTAAATCTTGCAAGATGAAAAAGCGGTACTGCAAATCCTTGCCCCAGTCAGCAAGCGCAAATTGCGGCCCAAGCATTTCCCTTGACCAAATTTCATCCATTGCCAAGTGCGCCGCATAGCCGGCCACAAATGCACGCTGTTCGTCATCGGTTGGGGCAATCAACTGCGGGTGGGCTTTGAGCATTGCTCGCCAAGGGGCTTCTTCCATAGGTTTGCTATAGGTATAAAAGTGCGTGGCATAGCGTGAATCTGGCGCAGGGACGCGGGCATCTGGCGCGATGCTCCCTAAGGTATAAGCGGGGGCATAGCTCGTCAATAGGCGCTGGATGGGGTGGGGTAGGGTTTCGTCTTGGCGCAAGCGCTCTAGCATGACCAGATGGGAAAATGGCGTCGGCATTGTTGCACTCGAATGTGTGGGTAATCAACCAATGGGTTCGGTTCATGTTACCCGCCTTGCGTGCAATTCGCTATGGTCTGCGCGGGATCAACGTTTTTCGAGCAGGCCGCGCTGAGGGAAGACCATTTGATCTTTACGGGTTTTTTCACGTTCTAAATAGTAGCGGTTCGCTCGTTCAAAGTCCAAGTGGAGGTCGTTGACATGGTTGAACTGTTCGCCAGAGGGTTCTAGGTGAAAGGTCACAAACGTGACCCCGAACAAGCCCGCCGCCATCACCAGCCACAGTTGATTGGCTAACGGGAAGCGTGCCAGCCCGATCTTACGCTTTTCGAGCGACCACAACTGTTTCAACAGCGCGGCAATCTTTTGCGTGTCTGGGCGTGTGCCACCGCCCATCAATGGGCGCGGTTGGTTATGTAAGTAAATCACATAATTCAAGGGGCGGCCTTCAAAATGGCTTCGCAAGAACGACGTTTTGCCGGAACGTGACGCTTGCTTCCACGCCTCATTGTTGGGGTTGCGGGCTACTAGCCCTTCAATCAAGGTGCGTTGTTCGGCATAGTGCGCGTAGATGGCGTTAAACTGGGCTTTGCTGATTTGTTGGTTGGCATATTCGTTTGCCACAGTTTCCATCTTTTCACGGATTTGTTGAAGCCGTTCCTGTGGGCTACGGGGTTCTGTTTCCCAACGATCTTCGCGGGCGGGGGCGTCACTGGCCGGGATCGAAGGGGTAGGTTCTTCTGGCCGTTGGGGACGCAACGGCGAACGGATGGGTTCTTCAGGGTTGGGTGAAGCTGACCGAGGTGGGGGATTCACTGCTGGAACTCCGCGAACAGCACATAACCGAATCGTTACACCCCATCATATCACAGGTTTGATAGACGCAAAACTCGCATGAGAAGGTGCTTACCCTTCGCCTGTAGAATCATCTGCTTCGGTGAATAATTTTAACC
>JBMOFU010000228.1:0-6515 GCA_049318725.1 Phototrophicaceae bacterium
GTTTATTGTCTTTTATGAGGTTGTTATTATGCTTGACGCCCGCTCACGCATTGAAGCTAAGCCCGAAGCCGCGCCACAGCAACCGCTTGCCCTTCGGCGCTGGTTACCCCTGCCTGCAATCATCTTTATGGTGCTGGTGACGCAAGTCCCGTTGTTCTTTACCCTAAGCTATAGCCTAGAACGGTGGAATTTGCTTCGGCCAGACCGTCGCGCATTCATTGGGTTTCGTAACTATCCACGTGTGATTACCGACCCCAGTTTTTGGACGATGATTTCCAACACATTAACGCTGACGATATCCATTGTGGTGCTGACCTTTATCATCGGGTTGATGTTAGCGTTGTTGCTCAACCGTAATTTTTTCGGTCGTGGGTTAGTGCGTACCCTGTTGATTACCCCATTTTTGATTATGCCTACCGTTTCAGCAGTGTTGTGGAAAAACGTGCTATTTAACCCTGCCTTTGGGCTGTTAGCGGCCATTTTTGTTATGTTGGGTTTACCACGCCCCGATGTGCTTGCTACGAACCCCATGCTTTCAATCATTGTGATTGGGGTGTGGGAATGGACGCCATTTATGATGTTGATCTTGCTGGCAGGATTACAATCGTTGAACCCAGAATTGGTCGAAGCGGCGCAGATTGACGGGGGCAGCCCAGTGGCGGTGTTTCGGCATATTGTCATCCCGCACCTGACGCGTTATATCGAACTGGCGGTATTGATGGAAACGCTGTTCATCTTGAGCATTTTTGGCGAAATCTTCGTGACGACTTCTGGCGGTCCCGGCCTACGCACCACGAACCTATCCTTTGGGATTTACCAAGAGGCGTTTTTACGCTGGGATATTGGGCAAGCCAGTGTATTAGGCGTCTATGCGATTGTGTTAGCCAATATTGTCGTAGCATTGTTCGTGCGGGTCTTACGCCGTAACCAACAAGAAGGAAGTGCATTATGAAGCAAAATGCCCTTGTACAGCGTTCCCTGACTGGCTTGACCTATCTGTTAGCGTTTTTGATCTTCTTCCCGATTTTGTGGATGGTAATGACCTCTTTCAAAACCGAAGCCGATGCCTTTGCCTTCCCACCCACGATTGTGTTTCAGCCGACTTTAGCCAATTGGCGTATCGCTTTGTTTGAGACGGGCTTTATTGACTTCTTCTACAATACGCTGATTATTGTGGCGTTTTCTACCTTAGCAGCGTTAATTTTAGGGGTACCCACTGCTTATGCGCTGGCATACTACCCCACCAAACGCAGTAACTTTACCCTCATGTGGCTGATTTCTACCCGCATGTTGCCCCCGGTGGGGATCATCGTGCCGTTGTTCGTCATCTTTCGTGACTTGCAATTGCGGGATACACACCTCGGCATGGTAATTATCTATACATCCATGAACTTGCCCTTAGTGGTATGGATGATGCGGTCATTCTTCTTGGATGTCCCCTATGAGATTTTAGAGGCTGCCCGCATTGATGGTGTGACGTTGTGGCAAGAGTTCCGTCACATTGCCGTGCCGCTGGTGCTGCCGGGGTTGTTTTCTACCCTGCTGTTGTGTGTCATTTTCGCATGGAATGAGTTTTTCTTTGCCTTCAACCTCACCGTAACCGACGCCGCGCCGCTTTCGGTTTATATTGCGTCCTTCAAAACGGCAGAAGGGTTATTTTGGGCGAAGATGTCTGCTGGGGCAACCGCTTCGGTCTTGCCTGTGGTGATCGCCGGTTGGTTCGCGCAGCGCCAGTTAGTTCAAGGGCTAACAATGGGTGCTGTGAAATAGCCTTGAAGGCCATAAAATGAGGGGATTGCATCCTTCAAAAATCAGAAAGTGTGCTTTCTACGATGAGTAGCGAAAAAAATGCCGCGGTACCAACGATGAACGAAGTCGCTAGAGAGGCGAATGTATCTGTTGCAACGGTGTCAAGAGTGGTGAATGGTAGCGGCACAGTGAGCAAGAAACTGGAACTCCAGGTGCTAGCCGCCATCGAAAAGCTGCACTACCACCCTAGCTCGTTGGCGCGTAGCTTCAAAATGCAGCAAACGCAGATGATAGGCATCGTCGTCCCGTTGCTTGACCATCCCTTTTTTAGTCGTTTGGCCCAAGTCATGGAACACGGTTTATTTGCCCAAAAGTATCGGGTCATCATCTGTAATACCGAAGAAGACCCCAACCGCGAACGGCAGTATATTGAGCTACTACTACAACAACGGATTGATGGCATCATCATCATTAGCGAACATGCCGATTACTTTGATGAGATTGAAGCCCAAAATATTCCAATGGTGGTTATTGACCGCACAGTGGGGCAGTTCAACTGTAGCCAAGTCTTTAGCGACAACTCTCTGGGTGGTTATTTGGGCATGAAACATCTGCTGGAATTAGGACATCGGCGTATTCAGGTAGTCGCGCCGTTTTTCATCACGCAACCGGTGCAGAAACGCATTGTTGGTATCCGTGAAGCATTAGCGGAATGGCGCATTGAAGAGTCAGCAGACATGTTCACGATGAGTAGTGATCCCTCCTTTGAAATGGGAATCGCAGTGGGTATTGAATTAGCCCAACGGCATCCACGCCCAACGGCGATCTTCGCGTTATCCGACGTTACGGCAGTGGGGGTGATGCACGGGGTAAACCGCATGAACTTGCGGGTGCCGCACGACATTTCGGTGATGGGCTATGACAATATCCCGCTTTCGGCGTATGTGATGCCACCGCTCACCACCGTGTCTCAATCCATTACCGAAATGGGCAAGGCTGCCGTAGAAATCCTGCTTCGGCACATCCAAACCCCAGAGCTAGCCCCAGAAAAAGCGGTGTTGCCAACGTATGTTGTCTTGCGTGAGTCGGTCGCTACTCCGAATCCAGGCCCTTAACCCCTTAGCAAAAGGTATAAGCATTCCCATGAAAGCCATTGTATTCGACCAAGCCGAAAGCCTACAGGTTGCAAGTGTGGCCGACCCCACCTGCGCCCCAAATGAAGTCATCATTCGGGTTGCCAACAGTGGCATCTGTGGCACAGATATTCACATCTACCGCAATGAGTATTTATCAAAGTTCCCACTGGTTCCGGGGCATGAGTTTAGTGGTGAAGTGATTGAAGTCGGCAAAGATGTTCAGGATTTTACCGTCGGCCAACGAGTGACGGCTGACCCTAACTTGTATTGTGGGCATTGCGATTTTTGCCGCAATGAACAGGCCAACCACTGCGCCAATTGGCAAGGGATTGGCATTACGCGCAACGGCGGTTTTGCCGAATACGTGAACGTGCCAGCCAAAGCCGTCTATGCCTTGCCAGACAGCCTGACTAACGCGCAAGCCGCGTTTATCGAACCGTTGGCGTGTGTCGTGTGGGCGTTAAAGCGCCTGCGCGTATACCCTGCCAATTCCGTCTTGTTGTTTGGTAGTGGCCCGATGGGCATTTTATTGTTACAGGCGTTACGTCACAACGGGGCGGGGCAAGTCACGGTTGTGGATAAGCAGCTCAACCGCCTACACTTGGCCGAACAATTTGGCGCATCGCAAACTGTGGTCGCCAGCCCAGACCAAACCCGCCAACTACAGGCGTTAGCCCCACATGGCTACGATATTGTCATTGATGCCACAGGTGTGCCAGCAGTAATCGAGGGCGCCTTTCAGCATTTGAAGGTGCGTGGGCAGTTCCTCCAGTTTGGCGTGACTCCCAATAACGCTAAAATCCAAGTAAGCCCCTATGACATTTTCCATAAAGACTGGACGATCATCGGCTCATTTGCGCTGTGTTATACCTTCCTCCCAGCGATTGAATGGCTGGCGAATGGGGTTATCAACGTCAAGCCGCTAGTGAGCCACGAAATCCCCCTTAACGATTTTGCGACAGGGTTCCAACAGTTTATGGCCGGGGAAACGCTCAAAGTACACCTTAAAATTGGAGAGTAGTCATGTTTAACCCATTGGATCTTACGGGCAAAACGGCGTTGGTCACTGGGGCTGGGCAAGGGATCGGCTTGGCGATTGCCAAAACGCTCGCCCAAGCGGGTGCAGATATTATCATTGCCGAATTTAACGCCGAAACAGGTCAAATCGCAGTCCAGAGTATTGAATCCTTAGGGCGAAAGGCTGTATTTATCCCCACCAATGTAGCTGACCCCGGCAGCGTGGATGCAATGGCCGCGAGCGCTGCCACTTTTGCCCCGGTGGATATTCTAGTCAATAACGCTGGGGTGGTTAAAAATATTGCTGCCGAGGCCATGAGCAATGAGGATTGGCGCTGGACGATAGATATTAACGTCAACGGGGTGTATTGGGTATCGCGGGCGATTGGGCAACAGATGCTTGCTCGTGGCAATGGGAACATTATCAACATTGCGTCAATGTCTGGCCTTATCGCCAACAAGCCACAGCCGCAAACAGCCTACAACGTATCTAAAGCGGCGGTCATCATGCTGACCAAATCGTTGGCAGCAGAGTGGGCAGCGCGCGGCGTGCGCGTCAATAGTGTATCGCCGGGGTATATCGGCACAGAGATGACCAAGCTGGGCATGAGCAACACTGAATGGAGCGACTATTGGCTAGAAATGACCCCGATGGGGCGCATTGGGGACCCGTTAGATGTCGCCAACGCGGTACTGTTCCTTGCGTCAGAGGCTTCAAAGTTTGCAACAGGCAGCAATATTGTTATTGACGGCGGCTATACCGCTTGGTAAGGGAGCATCATTATGAAACGCGTTAAAATCGCAGCACCACACGAATTGACCGTGATTGAGGATGACACCCCACAGCCGCAAGCCGGGGAAGTGTTGTTAGCCATCCGCACTATAGGTATTTGCGGGTCAGACCTTCACGTTTATGAGGGGCAACATCCTTTTGTGACCTACCCGGTACTGCCGGGGCATGAAGTCTGTGGGGACATTATCGCAGTGGGGGCAGGCGTAGACCCAACCTTAATCGGCAAAAAGGCTGTCATTGAGCCATCATTGCCTGCGGGCAAGCTCCCGCATTTTGGCGAAGGGCGCTACAACATCAGCAGTGACCTGCGGGTGATGGGCTTCCAAGCGCCGGGGGCAATGGCAGAGCAGTTTGCTGTGCCACTTAACCGGATTCATCTGTTGCCAGAAGGCTTTAGCGATGATCTTGGTGCATCGGTAGAACCTACAGCGGTGGCCGTCCATGCGGTGAGGTTGGTGTCTGGCATTGCTGGGTTGCGAATCGGCGTTATTGGTGCAGGGGCAATTGGCTTACTCACAGCGCAGGTGGCAAAAACCTATGGGGCGGCACAGGTCACCATTGCAGATTTAGACCCCGCCCGCTTAGACGTGGCGATGACGCTTGGCCTCACCGCCACGCCACAACTCCAAGCAGGCGAATATGATGTGGTGTTTGAGTGTGTGGGCGTACAGGCATCCATTCGGTCGGCACTTTTGGCCTGTACCAAAGGGGCGCGGGTGGTGGTCATGGGCGTGTTTGGCAAAGATGCCAGCATCCCAATGGGGATTATTCAAGATTGGGAGCTACAATTGATGGGCAGCCTCATGTATACCGGGGATGACTACCGCGAGGCCATCCGCTTATTGGGCGAATCGCTCGTTCGGGTAGATTGCATTATCACCCATCGCTATCCCTTAGCACAAGCAGAGGCCGCCTTTCATAAAGCGCTTGAACGCGGCCAAGCCATCAAAGTGCTGTTAGAAACCATCTGAATATTCAAAACCCTTGGGGGTTTTACCTAGAGTATTTGACCGCCAAAGCTTCTGCACATGCCGTTTGATCACTCAACACATTTACTTCACAGTAGATTGCCCAAGTGAAACGCCAAAGCGTTGGCTTGGGTCGGTTTGCTATCCGTTAACCTAGGGGTAAACGTAGCGAAGCTGCTGTAAAGTGCAGCTCTTTTAAGGGAAGTTTAAGGAGGTAGGCTGAGGTAGCGATAGATCGTGGCCTTTGAAACCCCATAGGTTTTCATCAGGTCACGGATCAAGACCCCATCGGCTCGTCGCTGGCGCAATTCTGCGACCTGCGTATCGGTGAGCCGTTTTTGTTGACCAAACTTCACGCCACGCGCCTTGGCCTTCTGAATCCCTTCGAGTTGCCGCTCGGCGCGGAGTTCAGTCTCGAACTGGGCAATGGCGCCGAGCATGTGGAATAGCAATCTTCCGGTGGCATCGCCCGTATTGATGGCCTGATCCAATACCCGTAGATCGACTTGTTTGCGGCGGAGCGTTTCAGCGATCTGGCACAAATCAAGCGTGGAGCGGGCTAAACGGTCAAGCCGTGTCACCATCAGCACATCCCCCTCACGAACGTACTCCAGACACGCTTCCAAGCGGGGACGTTTGCCAGCACTGGCGCTGTGCTTTTCCTCAAATAGTTTCTCACACCCCTGTGCCATCAACTTCTCGCGTTGGACTTCTAGACTCTGCCCCACCGAACTGACCCGTGCATAGCCGATCAATGCCATTGGCTGTCTAGCTTTCTCTAAGCGCTGATAAGAAAGTATAGCATGAAACATGAAATGAGGCGTTCTTTAGCAATGCCTCACAAAGTATACC
>JBMOFU010000229.1:0-6462 GCA_049318725.1 Phototrophicaceae bacterium
GTGGGGGTATTCGTCACAGTAGGCGTGAACGTTACCGTTGGCGTGCTGCTCGGCGTGGCACTTTCTGCAGGGGTTGCAGACACCGCCTCCGTGAAGGTAGCTGTTGCCACTACAGGCGCGGTCACAGTGGGGTTGATCCCCTGTGCGATAGGCGTCCCCGCGCCGCTAACGTCTACAGGTTGGAACGGCTGCCCGGCTTGGCGCACGCAACCCGCTGCAAATAAGGTCAAGCTAAAGAGAACCAGCATTGCTCGGCGTGATGTCATGAACGCAAAAACTCCCTCGGTGTCACCGCAAAGACAAGCACTAGCTTACACGCTTTAGGCCAAAGACGCAAAAACAATTTGTCATCCGTCTTTGGTTGTACAGCCCAAGCGCATGATATATCATCCTCAGCAGATTCAGTTCATGAAAGGATTTTTACAGATGGCACCCAATTTGACGAGCGCGCTATGGTGGCAGACGGGCGTGATTTATCAAGTCTATCCGCGTAGCTTTATGGACAGCAACGCCGACGGCATCGGGGACTTGCCGGGCATCACCGCCCGCTTAGATTATCTGGTGGAATTAGGCATTGATGCTGTGTGGCTTTCGCCATTTTATCCGTCGCCGATGGCCGACTTTGGCTATGATGTGAGCAACTATACCGACGTAGAGCCAGATTTTGGCACCCTCGCAGACTTTGACGCACTGGTGGCGGCGGCGCACGCCCGCGGCCTGAAGGTGATTGTAGACTTTGTGCCGAACCACAGTTCTGACCAGCACGCTTGGTTTATCGAGTCGCGCAGTTCACGCGACAACCCCAAGCGCGATTGGTACTACTGGCGCGACGCCAAGCCCGACGGCAGCCCGCCCAACAATTGGCTGGGGGTGTTCGGCGGCAGCGCGTGGGAATGGGACGAACTGACCGGGCAATATTACCTGCACGGCTTCTTGAAGGAACAACCCGACCTCAACTGGCGCAACCCCGAAGTTAAGGCGGCGATGTTAGACGCGCTGCGCTTTTGGCTAGAACGCGGCGTAGACGGCTTCAGAATTGACGTGGCGCACCGCATCATGAAAGACCCCGACCTGCGCGACAATCCCCCGAATCCCAATAACAACGTCTTCAAAGCGATGGGCGAATACGGCTCTTTGTTGGATATTCACAGTCAGGGACACCCAGACGTTCACGGCGTCTATCAAGAAGTGCGTGCATTGCTAGACTCGTTCAGCGCCGAACATCCGCGCTTCTCTGTCGGTGAAATCCACGACTTTGAGTGGCACTCTTGGGCGAAATACTACGGCCAAAACAACGACGAATTGCATATGCCGTACAACTTCCAGCTATTGTTTGCAGACTGGACGCCGCAAGCCTTCCAACAGATTATCGAATCATTAGAGGCGGCGATCCCCAACGGGGCATGGCCGAACTACGTACTAGGCAACCATGACGAGCATCGCCTTGCCAGCCGTCGTGGAAAGGCCGCCCGCGCCGCCACATTGATCTTGTTGACGTTGCGCGGCACACCGACGATCTATTACGGCGATGAACTGGGCATGAGCGATGTTGAAATTCCGCCAGAGCTAGAACAAGACCCGTGGGGTAAGCGTGTGCAAGGGATCGGTGTAGGGCGTGACCCCGAACGCACCCCAATGCAGTGGGATGCCAGCCCCAACGCCGGATTCAGCGCGGTGGGCGTGCAAACGTGGTTGCCCATCGCTCCAGATTACGCGCAGGTCAACGTTGAGGCCGAACGCCACGATCCGCAATCTATGCTGGCGTTTACACAACGGCTATTGGCACTCCGCCGTGCTACGCCTGCCTTGCAATTGGGCGATTATCAGACGGTGCAACAGGATAACACCGCCTGCCTTGTCTATGCGCGTGAATACAACGGCCAGCGTTGGCTGGTGACGGTCAACTTCAGTGATGCGCCGCAAACCGTGCGGCTAGAAGGGCTAGAGGGGGAAATCAAGCTAACGACAGGGCTAGATCGTGACGGCGCGGTTGACCTGAGCGCGTTCACCTTGCAGGCCAATGAAGGCTGGATTGTACAATTAGGGTGATTGTTACTAAAACGCGGACGCCCCGGAGGGGCGTCCCTACACCACTATTGTGACCGGTAGGGACGTGCCACTGGCGCGTTCGCCAACACTGCGCCCCTACGTTCATATTTTAGACATCCAACAGTAGTGTGACGTTCAAACGCCACGCGGTATACAGCGCGTCGAGCAAGGCCTTGATCTCGCGCAGGGTATGGTCATCTAGCGCGGCGTCGGGCGTGATCTGGAACGGGTAGCGTTCAAGGGCATCGGCGGCGGCGGGCGTCAATTTAAGGATGTCTGGCGCGTCTAGCTGGCGCGGGATGGCGTTAAACATCAAGAGCAGCATGGCCGCCCGTGCCGGGGGAATATGCCCCTGCATGAACAGGTAGTAAAACACGTTGTCGCCGCTCATAGCGATTTCTCCAAGTCGGCGGCGCGGGTTCATCGCAGACTCAAAGATATGCCCTGCCGCGCGGATTTGCGCCACCTGTGGCGCGTATTGGTTGAGTTCGCGCAAGTGTTCGCCCAACAGTGACCAGATCAACGGCGCGTCTTGAGGCAGCGGCAATTGCAACAACAGCCAGCGCTCGGCGTGGTCAGAGATCGGGTAGTTGACGCGGCTAAAACAACCGAATGGCGTATGGGTGCGGTTGGCCGGGCAGCCTTCGCACAGCGGCGCTAACCGATCCAGTTCACTGGCAGACGCCAACAGGTCACTAATCAGCACGGTATGGGTTTCAGAGTCGCCGTCTGGGGTAGCGCGGGTCAGTTCAAAGCCCATCTCGCTGATGTCGCGCTGGTCGCCCGCGTCGCGGTACACCTGAATGATCCGTTGGGCTTGGTCGCGCCCTTTGAGCCGCGCCAAAATCCCGCCCGTGGTCAGTTCATCTTTGGGCTGGCAGGCGTAATCAATCACCACATCAATTGCCATAGGGGGTAACATTCCGTTGCATCATTAGGGTAGGGGCGACCCGCCGGGTCGCCCCTACGATTTATAGGCGGGGCTTTAGCGGTTTGCTATCTCGACCCATTCAAGGTCAAGCGGGCCAGTGTAATTGACATCGGGACGGATCAAACGGCCACCCATCTGCTCGATGACGTGGGCGCTCCAGCCGCCAATGCGCGCCATGGCAAACAACGGGGTGAAGGCGTCGGTCTTGAGGCCAAGCGTGTACAACACAATCGCGCTGTAGTAGTCCACGTTGGCGTACAGGTTACGGTCAATGAAGTAGGCATCGGCGCGGGCGAGTTGATCCAGCTTTTCAGCAATTTGGAACCACTTCAAGTTACCGCTTTGTTCGGCCAATTCGCGGGCGCGCTCTTTGAGGATGGCCGCACGCGGGTCTAGTGCCTTGTACACACGGTGACCAATGCCCATAATCCGCTTATCGCCAGATTTGATATTGGTGTTGAACCACGGTTCGACATTTTCGACTTCGCCAATTTCAAGGAATTGATTCATCGCTTCGGTATTGGCGCCGCCGTGCGCTGGGCCTTTGAGCGCGGCAATGCCAGCGGTAATGGCGCTGTGGATGTCTGAAATCGTGCCGGTGACGACACGAGCGGCAAACGTAGAAGCGTTCATGCCGTGTTCACACAGCAAGACCAAGTACACGTTGATGGCCTTCCATGCTGCTTCTGGTGGAACGTTGCCGTCCAGCATATAGACGAAGTTCTGGGCAAGGTTATAGTCCGGGTTAGGGGCAATCGGCTCTTGACCGACGCGGATGCGTTCCCATGCGGCGGTTGCTGTCGTGACTTGCCCGGTCAAGCGGATGGCCTTTTGCAGCGTCAGGTCTTTGTTGGTGTTGTCTTCGCTGTCGGCGTCGTAGTGCGCCAGCGCGCTGACCACCGTCCGCAAGACGGCCATCGGGTTGGCGTCTAGCGGCAAAGCCTTCATCAAGCTGATGATGCCAGCGGGCAACGAGGCTTCAGCGGCAATTTGCTTGGTGAGCAGGTCTAATTCGGCTTGGTTCGGCAGGCGGTTGTGCCACAGCAAAAATTCAACTTCTTCAAAGAGGGCGTGTTCGGCCAGCGTTTGGATTGGGTAGCCGCAGTAATAAAGCTTTCCTTCTTGGCCGTCCACAAGGCTTAGACGGCTATCAGCAACTACAACCCCTTGCAGGCCAGCGTTGGTAGTCATAAAACGGTCTCCTTATTTAGAAAAATCCATGAAAAAGCGTGGCGTGAGGCAAGCCTGTGCCACTTTTCACAAAACATCTACAGAGTATAGCCGCGTATGGGGCGCTACGGCAATGGAAAGTCACAGGGGTTTGCAGGGCGATTGCATCAAACGACGCATTGACATAGCGGAATTTTATACAGAATTATGTGTAGGGCGTCCCCAAAAACGCCTCTGAAGTCGTAGGGGCATGAACCATCATGCTCCATAAGCACCAACTTAAGGATTTGGGGCGCATCGTTTTTGCCTATAAAACGCGGACGCCCCGGAAGGTCATCCCTACACAACCGTTGCTGTGACCCGTAGGGACGTGCCACTGGCGCGGCCATAATTATACGCATTTTATACGGTTCAGGACGGGTCACGGCTAGACAGCACCCCGCGTACGTGTTAAGATAATTGCATCCAATGGGGGTGTAACGGCTTCGATTGGTGATAGTGATTCAGTCCTGCAAGCCGCAGCCACCTGAACTGCGTTACCAAGGGTGAAACCTTTTAGGTGCCAACAACAACACCTACGCTCTCGCTGCTGCCTAAAAAGCAGTAACCGAGGGGCGCTAACCCTGATGATGGTTAGCTGTCTGCCGGAAGACGTACCTGTTCGTGCATGGCGGGCATCACTTAAAGACAGGATGCAACCGACCCCGATGTGAATACGGGCGGCCAAGGCCCATTCTCTAGCATCGGCATACTGTGTCCGTGCAGGTTCCCGATTAGCGAAATCTAATTCATGCGACTAAGCTTGTAGACGGATTGCGTCTAGTCTCCAAGACCCCGGTTCGACTCCGGGCATCTCCACAACGAGGCAACGCAATTAGCGGGAAGGGGCAACCCCTTCCCGCTTTGCTTTTGGGCAAGGCATTCGCAGATTCATTGAGGGGGCGTCCAACAGGACACCCCTTCAATACCCCTATATATGAATTTCAACAGCGGAAGCCACAGGTGGCGCCCCTACAGTTCTTGCCGTTCTTGTGTCGGTTCGCCGTCGGCCATTTCTTCGATCACCGCCTTGACGACTTCGCGCAGGGTGTTGTCTGTGGGCTTGCGCTCTAGGGCGATCAACGCCGCGTCTTCGATGCTGTAGCCGCCGATGATCGCCAGTGCCAGCGCAATCACTAGCATCATCAGTTCCCCTTGCACATTGGCTAACGCTGGAACGTAACTCACCAGCACACCCACCAACAGCGCCGCCAGCGCGACAATCACCCGCCGCGACTTGAGGATCAACAACAGCGGGTCAATCAGCGGGCGGCGTTGGGCTTTAATGCGTTCGTAGTTCATGATAACCTCCGTTGGGCAAGTTCGGCTTCTAGGCGTAATACTTTGAGCGCTAATTGCTGGATGGCGGGCGATTCCCCGTTGAAGTCGGCCAGCGTCAATTGAGCATCGGCGCGGCGTAGGTCAGTGAGCAACTCGGTTTCGGCGGCTTGCGCCTGTGCGAAGGCGCTGGTGCCGTTGGGATCATGCTGGCGCAACAGCCCTTCAACGGCCTTCAAATCCGCTTGGCGGGCAGGGCGGGTGAGCATCACGCGCACGTAGCCCGGCTCGGTGGCAACGCCGTCAAAGTCCAGCCCAAAGCGCTCTGCCAGTTCCTCATGGAGCAGCACCACGTTCAGCCGTTCAGTGTAGGACAAACGCATTTCATCGTTCATGGTTAGTGGTCAAACTCCATTACCCATAGCGAAGTCGGCATCCCGCCCGACGCGCTGCTGTCAATCGAAAAGGTTGTGGTCGTGTCGCCACTGGTTCCCACACGCCACTGTAACGTGACGCTGTGGTTGCCTGCTGCCACCCCTTGTTTGAGATACAGAAACGAGGCGGGGATGTCTTGGTGAAAGCTATACGCCCCGCCGTCAGCATCGGCCTTGAATGCAAATAAGCCGTTGGTGCCGCCCTGACGCGCCCCATCTAGCGCAAGGTCAAACTGCCCGACGCGGCTACCACTGCTCATAGAGATGACACTTCGCATCCCAATCAGCAGCAGGCCGCCGCGTGTGACGACGGTCAAATTGAGGTTGGTGGCGTCTACGTTGACCCAGCTTTGGCTGGTGGTGGAATAATTGGCGTTGTAAGACAGGCTGCCCAACAGCCTGGCCGCCTTCAGCGCCAGCAGGTTATCCCGCAGGTGAGTATTGAGGTCGTTGGCGGTCACTAAATCGCCAGTTTGCCAAGTTTTTGGCGGTGTCCAAGTCATGATTGTTTCCTCCGTTAGGGGTATGTAGGGGCGCCACCTGTGGCGTCCGTGTCGGTCA
>JBMOFU010000230.1:0-6447 GCA_049318725.1 Phototrophicaceae bacterium
CGCGTCCGTGTAACTAAAAACCCGAAAATGTGCATGATCGTGTTAAGTAGGTACAGATAGAACGACACAGGGGGCGTCCCTACAAAACCGTTGAAATGCGATCCCCATCCTGTAGGGACAAGGCAGGCCTTGTCCGCAAAACATGAACTAGCAATCACCGTAGCCCTTTAGGTTAGTTGCCCCCTTTGCCCTTGATCCCCCGTTGGCGCTGAATTTTTTGTATCGCGTGTTTGACGCTTTCAGCGGTGTCTAGGTGAGCGGCAAACTTCGGAACGAGGCGATGCGCCACTTGGACAATCCCCTCCATAAAGTCCCCAGACTCGATCAAGTAGGCCGTGCCAGAATTTGGGGCAATGTGTTGGTTCACGTAGCGTGAACTCGTCAACAGGTTAGGCGCGTTGCCGGCCTTGCTCATGTCGGTGATGACATCTACTAAGTGGGTGACAGACATCATCATCGTGTAGGTGATGTCAATCATCTGATAGGTTTCTTCTAGCGTCCAGTCGCCCACGTAACGCTGATAAATGATGGTTTTGCTGTCGTCGTACCAGCGGATTTCTAACGTCATATCGCCTCTTGATAATCGCTTTGGAACCGCCTCACGGACGAAGCTAACCGTGTGCCTACTAGCGCGCCTTTATTTTTTCGAGGGCGTCTTCAATGTCATCTGCAGTGTCTAGGTGGGCGGCGTATTGCGGGATTAACCGACGGGCAATGTGTACAATGGTAATCATAAAGTTGCCCGGCTGAATTAAATAAGCGATGCCAGAGTTGGGTGCAATCCGTTGGTTGGCATACCGAGAGGTGCTAAGGATGTTGGGCGCTTTGCCGGCTTCGCGCATGTCAGTGATGACATTGACCGTATGGCTGACAGACATCATCATGTCGTAGGTGGCATCAATGATGTGGTAGGTTTCTTCTAGCGTCCAGTCGCCGACGTAACGATGGTAGATAATCGTTTTGGCCTCATCGTACCAGCGGATTTCTAGCGTCATGGTCTACCCCTTGTCTACAGTCTGGCATTATTCCATTTATTATTGCACAAGTCGGCCAAAATTGGGTGAACATTGCTTTAACCGGGTGCATTCGGGTTTCGGGGCAAAAACTCCCTCATCCCCTAACCCCTTCTCCCACAAGGGGCGAAGGGGAACAAAAACAAGTCCCTCTCCCTGTGAGGAACGTGTAATGGGAGGGGGATTTAGGGTGAGGGCGCTGTACGGTACACAAACAGTAAAAGCATTTATTCCTGCACCCATTTCCGAATGCACCCGCTTTAACCAAAGCGTAACCCGCGTTCAACGCGCACTTCAAAGACGCGGTTGACCAACGCTAAGGTGGTGTCGGGCGTGACCTCAATGATGTCTAGGTAAGCGTTTGGATAGTTGACGAACAACGCTTCTGCGGCGGCGCGGTTTTCGGTGCGGATCAACACCGTCACGGCCATACTTTTGGCGTAGGGCGTGTACTCTAGGAACGATAAATCTGTGGTTAGCACTGGCCTAAACCGTTCCCAATAGTTGCGGGCGGTTTCAAAGAACCACTCTGGGGTGAGGTTGTCATCCAGTACCAACAGGTGAAAATCGGCGGCACCGTGAACGGGGCCGGGGCCGCGCAATACGGTGACATCAACGGGCATTACTGGGCTGCTGCCGTCAAGCATCACGTTGATCGGCGGCACGGTCTTGATCGGCGCGGGGGTTTCGCTCAAGCGCGCTAGTGCCGACCCCCCCTTTTCAAGGTAGATGTCGTCCTTCCACAGGCATACACCGAACATCCACGGCGGGGCTTGCTGGGCGATCCAGTCAAACATCGCCACCGTTGCTTCCCCGTGGGCGTAGTGGGTAATCGGCGGGAAGCGGGTATCAGGGACAAGCGGCGGGTCGCCCGGGCCGGGAAAATCCCAAATGCCGCCTTCGGTGCCGATGATCGGGATCGCCTGCGTCCCAAACAGCGCTTGACAGCGCTCGTTAACCATCCGCCCCATGGCGATTAACCCCACCGGATCACCATAGGGGGTGCCGGGCGTGCCGCCAAAGACCGTGCGCCCGGGGTCATCGGCTTGGGTGCGCGGGTCATAGGGATATTCAAAGTGCCAGCCGCCTTCCCCTGCGCGTAAGGATTCTGGAGGGCGTGCGGCGGTGTTTGGGCCGCCGCGTGGCTCTTGATAGTAATGGTTCAAAAAGTAAGGGTGGGTTGGGCAGTACATCCCGCTGCGTAAAACGTTCAAGAAGCGGGTGTAGTGGCGGTTTGCCATATCATTGAGCATGGCGTCCATCCAGCGGACGGCGGCATATTGCGGGGTGGGCGTTTCTGCCAAAGAGATAAAGCCCGGGTACGCCCCACGACTGACCAAATATTCTGCCCAGTCTAGCCAGTTGTCCATCATCGGGCGGATCAGCCCCATGTCGCGCCAGTCTGGGTCTATGCCGTTCGGCCACTCAATGCCCAAGTTTGGCTCATTGTAAAGCTCAAACCACTGCACGCCAGCATCAATGTAGGCATCATAAGAGCGCATAAAGTTGGAGGGCGGCGGGGCATTGCCGATCTGCGGCAGGTACATACGGACGATGGGCGTGATGTTGGCGCGAAACAGTTCTGGCAAGATGTTGAGGTATTCCGTCTCGCTAGACACCAACTTGATCCAACCGAGCTTGTATTGCTGGTAACGCGGCACATTGGCGTTAAAGTCAAACACCCCGCGCCCGTGCATCCCGCGTGGATTCCGCGACCAACGAAAATCACTTAATAACATGCGCGCCTTGCCCTCTACAATCTGTCTGAACCATAAGGTGGGGGATGCTGCATTGATTTTAGCGGATTTTTAGGGGTTGGGGGAATGGTTACCGCAATTGCCCTAGTAGGGGCGACCTAACAGGTCGCCCCTACGGTGAAATCGTCCACACGTTGGGCGTGCGTAGAGCGCCTTGCGTGGCCGAACGCGCTATAATGGAACCCATCGCCGTTGGGGGCAGGTCGCCCCATCTAGTCTGGATTGTGGGGGGTTTTATGCTTCGCCGTACGCTTGCGCTGCTCTCGTTTTTGATCCCGTTGTTGGCTTGTTCGCTGATGGCTGGCACGCCGACCCAAATTGCCCCCGAAGCTGAATCTACGGTTGTCGTGGGCGGGATCACGCGCCTAGATGCCCCGCCGACGCGCACCCCCGCGCCAGACAGCATCACGCCCAACACCGACCCGAACGCCCCCACCCCGCTCCCGTCGGCAGGGAACGGCAACGGGCAGGCCGTCAGTGACTATAATCCCGTCGGCAACTTGACCGGCCCCATTGCCGCGAAGGTCTTAAGCAACTTGAGCAACGCCGATTGTCCGGTTCCGTCGGGCTGGACGACCTACACCGTCCAAGCGGGCGATTCGCTGTTTGCCATTGCCTTTGCCAACCGCGTAGACATCAACACGCTGCAAACGACCAATTGCCTTATCAACCGCAGTGTGATCGAAATCGGTCAAGTGTTGCTTGTCCCCGTTAATGCCAGCGCTGCCGCCGCGCCAACACTAGATTCTGCGCGGGTGTTGCAGGCTCCTGCAACGGTAGACATCTACCTTGTATTAGAGGTTCCCGACGGGCGGATTGGGGGGTTAGCGGCGGGGTGTGGCAATATGCTCGTGCCGATTGCCCAAACGGTGTATGGCGCGCCGAACGGCGAAGCGCGGGTACGGGCGGCACTGGAGGCGTTGTTTGCCCTTGAAGGCGCAAGCGTGAACGAATATCGCAACCGCTTGGCCGATTCTGCCTTGCAGGTGGAATCGGTCACGATTCAAGACGGCATTGCCCGTGTGGCGTTGCGCGGGGAAGTCTCGTTTGCAGGCGTGTGCGACATCCCACTGGTGCGCGGGCAAATCGAACAGACCGTGCTGGACGACGACGCAGTGAACCAAGCGACGATCACCGTCAACGGCATGGCGTTAGATGAGGTGTTTTCGCAGCAGTGATCCCCCCGCTTATTCTGCATCCCATTCCCACGGTTTATACGTGAGTTCAATCCCGCGCTTGACCCCCTCTAGGCGGCGGATGTAGCCCCACGTTTCTAGGCGGTCTAGGTGGCGTACCACCGTAGAAGCGGCAATGTGTGCCTCCCTTGCGATTTCGCGGTGGGTGGGCGGCACAGAAGACTTGTTCAAGAGCGCCATCATGGCGCAGTACACGCTATAGGTAGATCGGTGATCGTTACGGCTGTAGTGAGGCATAGGGCATCCTGTGCTGTTACAGATTTCCAACAGAGATCACTATATTACCATAAACCAGAACGAAGTTTCTATTGGTAGCGCATAGGTTTTTGGTTGGAGTATGGTTGTCTGCACTATCAGGATAGAAATAGCGAGCAATTGAGAGTAGGGGCGCGTTTGTTCGGCCAAATGTCCGCACAAATGTACACCTTTTGCCGCCTCCAAGCGCGTATTGTGGAGTTTGTCCGCAAGCGCAACCAAAAGGAGGCACACGCGCTATGCAACATCCTGTCAAAGCCGTTGATTTCGACGCTGGCCGCATCGGGGGCTACCTGATTGTGTGGGGCAGCGCCAGCCAGCCCGACTTACAAGGCGACTACTTTACCCCGCAAACCGACCTTGCGCTGGATTGGTTTGCACGCCGTCCGGCGCTTTACCATCACGGGTTAGACGGCGCAGTCAAGGCCGCCGTGATTGGTGTCATTGACGCGCTCCAGCCCGATGACGTGGGGCTGTGGGCAGAGGCGCAACTAGACACCCGCCAGCGCTACGTACAGGTCATCCTAGAGTTGGTCAAGCGCGGCCTGCTCAGTTGGAGCAGTGGGAGTTTGCCGCACCTCGTCCAGCGGGACGATGACGGGCAGATCACCCGTTGGCCGCTGATCGAAGGTAGTTTGACGCCTTCCCCCGCAGAGCCGCGCCATACCAGCGTGCAGGCGGTCAAGAGCGCCTACGCACAACTGGGGCTGGATTGCGCACGCCTAGATGACCCAACGAACACCCCAACGGACGCCCCGGTGGGTCGTCCCTACACATTGTTCACCACATCAACCCTGAAAGGAAACCCAATGAACGACATCCCAGAAGCCACCAAACGCTTACCGCTGCACAACCCCACCGACGCCAGCCCGCGCATTGAAGTGGGTAGCCCATTTGACCCGCTCACCGCCGAAGACATGCTGCACGGCTATATGCTGCTGCGTGAAACCAAGAGCTTTCGCGGCGTGAGCGAACGCTACGCCAACGCCTTAGCCCACAAGGTCAGCCGCGCCAACCTAAGCGCGATCAAGGCCAACGAACTCGCCACCAGCACCCAAGCCGCCTACGGTGATGAGTGGGTACCCGATTTGTGGAGCCAACAAATTTGGCAAAAAGTCCGCCAAGACAACGTGATCTTACCGTTGTTCCGCAGCATCGAAATGCCCTCGAATCCGTTTGAACTCCCCACCGAAGGCACCGATCCAACCGTCTACTATGTGACCGAGACCATCAATGAGGATCAACTGACCCTTGCCGGGACGACTAACCCGATTCCAGACAGCAAGGTGGGGACGGGCAAGGTGACGCTGGACGCCAAAAAGTTGGCGTTGCGCGTGGGCTTCAGCGCCGAACTGGTGGAAGATGCCATCATCCCTGTGTTGAATGTCTACCGTGAACAGGCCATCCGTGCGATTGCCAACGCCGTAGACCATGTGCTGCTCAACGGAGACAGCGCCACCAGCGGCAACGTCAACCTAGACGGCGCAACCCCCACCGCGACCAACGTCTATATGGCGTTTGACGGGCTGCGTAAGACAGCCATTGCCACTGCCAACTCGGTAGACGCCGCCAACGCCGATGTGACATTGGCCTTGCTGCGGGGCGGGCGCTTCAAGTTGCCCACCCGTTACGCCGCCCGCCCCGCCGACCTTGCGTGGATCGTTGGCGGGCAACAGTATTCCAAGATGTTGGCAATGCAAGAGTTCGTCACGATGGACAAAGCAGGCAGCTATGCCACCAACATCACCGGGCAGATTGGCATTGCCGACGGCGTACCGGTGTTGGTCAGCGCAGAAATGGCAGATTCGTTTGCCGCCACGGGCAAGATTCACACCACAGGCGCGAACAACACCCAAGCCAGCGTGATCTGTGTTTATCGTCCGGGCTGGATCATTGGCTATCGTCGGCGTGTAAGCGTCAGCCTCGATTACCTGCCGTATTACGACAGCTACCAGATGACCGCCACCGTCCGCTTGGCCTTAGCGCGGCTAGATGCCAACGTCGCCGGATCGCTGATTAACCTCAAGAAGTAGGCTTACCGAAATACACGGGTAGGGGCGCAATAGTTTGCGCCCCTACGCTATTTAATCGTCGTCATCGTCATCGTCATCATCACCGTTGCTATTGCCGTTGCTATTGCCGTTGCTATTGCCGTTGCTATTGCCGTTGCTATTGCCGTTGTTATCGCCAGCAGTGCCGCTGCCTGTACCGTTATCGCCAGCAGTG
>JBMOFU010000231.1:0-6446 GCA_049318725.1 Phototrophicaceae bacterium
TTACAGGCGAAAAACAATGTCAGCAAATCCTTAAGTGGGTGCCTATGGGGCATGAACCATCATCCCCCTACGGGGATAACGATTCAATAGGGGCATCGTATATGATGCCCCTACACGTTATGACGATTTCATGTTAGCTGGCGTGCGAGGTGTTTTCTTCATGTTCAGCGTGGGTATGCTCAAACGTCAGTTTGAAGTCTGCTGGCAACGGAATATGGTCAAGGCTAATGGACTTGATGTTCAAGGCCACATCGTTGACTTCCATCATTGCGTCACGCAAGAAGCGGTCAGTAGACATATGCAGCAAGCTGAACGGGAAGCGCGTCCGTAACCCGCCAATGTACACTTGGAAGTAAACATTGGGGAACTTTTGGCGCATGTCTTGCAGTGTGCGGTTGACCGACGAATACAGGTCACGGTAAGGCTCATCCACCACTTGGATTAACCCCTCCGGCCAGTTGTTGAGGGCGATGATCTCGTCTGTGCGCTTCTTGAAGGCCGCCGAGCGCTTGGGGTCTACGTCAATGTGGACGATGTGCAACGGCAAACCACGCTCTAGGATGCTACCGACCACGCTCACCGCCAGTTGTGACCATGTATCGCAGAAGTAAATGGCAACTTCTTTGTGAATGGTGGGGTCTAGCACAATGGGTGCAACGTCGAACTTGGGCGTCGCCGTGAGTTTGAGCTTGGCGGCAGTTTCTTTGTAGTGGCGGTGAATCTGGAAGAACACCCACACCAACGTTGGAATCAACAACACGATGAACCATGCGCCTTGCGTGAACTTGGTGATGATAAACACCAACATCACGACAAACGTAATGATTGAGCCAATCCCAGAAATAGCTAACTTCCAGACCCATTGTGGATCATAGGTGATCTTGGTTTCGAGACCCCACGTAAATTCATCTGGCTTGAGGTGTCCAGCGCGCCAAAAGCGGCGGGTCATGCCGGCTTGGCTGATGGTAAAGCCCAAGAATACACCGATGGCATACAGCGGGATCAAGTTGGTGACAATGGCGCCAGTGATAATCACAATCAAAATGGAGCCAGCGGCCAACGTCAACACCCCCCACGTAAAGACCAAGCGCCGCCCACGGTAGGTCAGTTGACGCGGCAAGAATCCGTCCGAGCTATGGAGCGCGGCCAATTGGGGAAAGTCTGCAAACGGCGTATTGGCCGCCATGAACAACACCCCGAACGCACCGGCAATCGTCAACACATACAATACATAGCCGAAGCCTGTATCGCCGTGAATGGTGCGTGCCAGTTGGCTGATAATCGTCTCATGGTGAGACGGAATCGCTTGGATGGCGTTAGACAGGATGGTGATGCTCAAGAACAGGGTGATGAGGATCACCGCCATTGCCACAAGTGTATTGGCGGCGTTCTTGGCACGCGGTTGTTTGAACAATTGCGTATCGTTAGAGATAGCCTCAATGCCCGTCAGCGCCGTACATCCCGAAGAAAAGGCGCGCAACAGCAGCAGCAAGGTGATCGGCGCTAATACGTCATGCTCAATTGGGTCAACGCCCGTCACCATTGGCAGTGTGCCAGTTGCCCAGCGATAGTAGCCCACAATCAGCGTCAGCCCCATCATCGCCAAGAAGAAGTAGGTAGGAACGGCGAACAGTTGCGCGCTTTCTTTGACGCCGCGCAAGTTAATCAGGGTCATGATGACGATCACGCCCACCGTCAACGGCACGCGGTACTGGGCAAGTTCTGGGAATACACTGGCAACGTTCGCCACACCTGCGCTGATGCTCACCGCAACGGTGAGGATGTAGTCGGTCAGCAACGCCGCACCCGTTACTTGGGCAAGTTCTTCACCCAAGTTTTCTTTAGCAACACGATACCCGCCGCCGCCCGCCGGGTTTGAGAAGATCGTTTGGCGGTAGGAAATCGTGACGATGGCAATTAAGGATGAGATGCCCAACGCAATCGGAATTGAAATGCCGTTCCCGGTAAAGCCGAACAGTGCAAAGCTCCCGATGGCGGCCATGTTGAGGATAATCAAGATTTCCTCAGTGGCGTAAGCAACGGAAGACAGGGCATCGCTGGCGAGGACAGCTAAGGCGATGGGGTTTGAAGCACTTTGGTGACTAATATCTTTGGTTTCGAGGGGTTTACCGAATAGTAGACCTGCAAAACGATCCCCAACATCGTGGATGAAACCCATAACGGAAAAACCTCCTGATCGGTTTCATGAAAGGGGGGAAGCAACAAAAGTATAGTGTTGCTTTCCGAGATCAATGATCTTAGAACTGTATCAAAGTGAAATCAAGATGAGAAAAAGAATTATCCGCAACCCATCAAAAGTTTATCCAGATTACACATGACAACGATTGATCGCTTGTTTAGGTTGCCTATATTCCGACACCCCTACAAGGTTTATAACGTGTCCTGTGGGGGTATGATGTATCATGTCCTTACACCATGTCAGGGGAAACAGCAAGTTATTACATTTTTTACATGGTAATCATGATAAAAATGATATGCCTGATAATCAGGTCTAGCGTCGCAAGCCGTGTCTTGTTATAAATATGCACAGATATAAATCACACACACATGAGGTATAACATGAAGCATATATCAAATCGTCATTCTACTGTGTCCCGTTTACGTATTGTCTTGCTTGCGCTAATCGTGGTTGCGGCGCTGGTCGTTGTACCGATCTCCGCCCAAGACGCCCCACCCCCCATCACGCTGACGTTGGTGGCCTATGCCGTGCCGCGTGAAGCCTATGGTGAAATCATCCCATTGTTCCAAGCTGCTTGGCTGGAACAAACTGGGCAGACGGTGCGCTTTCTTGAATCCTACGCGGGTTCAGGTACACAATCCCGCGCGGTTGCAGGTGGCTTTGAAGCCGACATTGTGGCCCTTGCGCTTGAACCCGATGTGACCCGTTTGGTGAGCGCTGGCCTTGTTAGCCCAGACTGGAAAGCTAACACCCCTTCTGAGGGATTCGTCACCGATTCCATTGTGGTGTTTGCCACCCGTGAAGGCAACCCAGAAGGCATTACCGACTGGGCAGACCTTGCCCAAGAGGGGATCGAAGTCATTACCCCGAACCCGTCTACCAGCGGCGGCGCACGTTGGAATATTCTAGGTGGGTATGGTGCGGCACGGCGCGGCTTTGTTGAAGGCTACGACGCCAGCGATGAAGGCGGCGTGGCCTTCTTGCGCTCGCTCATCACCAACGTGGAAGTGCTAGATCGTGACGCCCGCGAGAGCTTCCTCACCTTTGAGCGCGGCATCGGCGATGTTGCCATCACCTATGAAAACGAATATTACGCTGGCATTGAAGCCGGCGGCGAATACGATGTGGTCTACCCACGTTCTACCATCCTCATTGAAAATCCGGTAGCGATTGTAGATACCTACGTAGACGCACATGGCACTCGTGAAGTCGCTGAAGCGTTTGTAGACTTCCTGTTTACGCAAAATGCCCAACGCATTTACGCCAGCAAGGGCTTCCGCCCCGTGAACCCAGTCGTCGCCGCAGACTACGGCCTAGACGTTGAAGTTCCGGCAGACGTTCCCGCAGAAGAAGTCACCGTAGAGATCAACCCTGCAATCACCTTCCCTGCCGTAGAAGACCTGTTCACGATTGAGGAATTTGGTGGCTGGGCAGAAGCGCAACCTGCCTATTTTGGTGACGACGGCAGCATCATTGCCCTTATCACCGAGATCAAGGGCGAGTAACAACGCCCTATGACAGACTTCCCGCTTGCTGCTCGCGGCGTGATTTCTGCAAACCGTCCCCGGCCATCTTACGGTGTCTGGGGACTTCGTTTTGCAGCCATCACTTACCTAACGGCCTTTATCTTGATCCCGATTTTGGTGATTTACGTGCAAGGCTTTCGCTACGGCCTAGAGACGTTTATAGAAAGCCTCAGCCGCCCGGCGGCGCTAAGTGCCATCCGCCTAAGCATCTGGACATCGGTCATCATGACCGTCATCAATACCGTGATGGGAACACTCACGGCGTATGTGTTGGTGGCGTATCGCTTTCCCGGTAAAAAGCTGTTCAACCTGTTGATTGATGTGCCATTTGCCGTGCCAACGCTAGTCATTGGCGTGATGTTGGTGGTGAGCTATGGGCCACAAACCGTACTGGGGACGTTTTTTGCTGACCAGTTTGATTTACGGGTGGTTTTTGCCACGCCGGGGATTGTGTTGGCGCTGCTCTTTGTCGGCTATCCGTTTGTGATCCGCACCGTGCAACCGGTGCTAGAGCAACTTGAGCCAAATCAGGAAGAAGCCGCCCACACCATTGGCGCGTCGCCTTTGACGACTTTCTTTCGGGTGATCTTGCCCGCCTTGCGTCCCGCCATTATCACCGGGGCGCTATTGAGCTTTGCCCGCTCACTAGGCGAGTTCGGCTCGGTTGTGATTATCTCTGGCAACATCCCCATGCGGACGGAAACAGCCACGACCTATATCTACGCGCAGATCGAAGGCGGCAACATTCAGGCGGCGGCTGGCGCTTCAGCGGTCTTGCTATTTGTCGCGTTTGCGGTCACGATCAGTGTAGACATCTTCCTACGGAGGCGTTATGCGTGAGATTACCCCGCGTTCTTGGCCTGCTTTCGCGTTGATCTTTATCGTTTTGGCCTATGCCCTGCTCTTGTTGGGGTTCCCGTTTGTCGTCATTATTCAGCGCGCCTTTAGCGAAGGCATCGCGCCCATCCTAGAAACCTTTACCGACCCAGACTTGCACCATGCGCTGTGGGTGACGTTTGTCTTTGGCTCCATTGCAGTGAGTATCAACGCGGTGTTTGGCTTAATCACGGCGTGGGTGTTGGTGCGGCATCGCTTTGTCGGTCGGGGCTTCTTCGACGCGCTGGTGGATATTCCCTTTGTGTTTGCCACCCCGATTGCGGGCTATGCGGTCATTCTGTTGTTTGGGCGTAACGGCTGGTTCGACCCACCCTTCCCGATTGTGTTTGCCTACCCTGCTATTTTGCTGGTGGAAATCTTCGTCGCGCTGCCGTTTGTTACCCGCGAAATTCAACCCGTGTTAGGGGCGTTGAATCCAGAATATGAAGAAGCCGCCTATACCGCTGGCGCCAGCCGCTGGATGACCTTCCGCCGCATTCTGTTGCCAGAAATCTGGACGGCGCTGTTGTATGGTGTAGTGTTGACCTTTGCCCGCACCATTGGCGAATTTGGCGCGGTATCTGTCGTCAGCGGTTCGATGAAGGGCTATACCGAAACGTCTACGATTTTTGTCTTTCGTACCCTGAATGACCGTAACGAGATTGCCGCCTACAGTGTTTCTGTGTTGCTGTGTATCATCTCGGTGGGTATCTTGCTTGTCATGAATGGATTGAAATCCCGTTTTAGCGCCAGTTCTCAACAACCAAAGGTAGCCTAACGATGTCTATTGCTTTGAACCAAGTCAACAAGTCCTATGGCGGACAACAACCTGTCGTGCGCGATGTGTCGTTGAACATCGAAAGCGGCGAATTGTTCGTGTTGTTGGGTGCCAGCGGCAGCGGTAAAAGTACGCTATTGCGCTTAATCGCCGGGCTGTTGATCCCAGACAGCGGGCAGATTTTGCTCAATGGCCGCGATGTCACCCATCTTTCGCCGCAAGAGCGCCGTACCGGATTCGTTTTCCAGAACTATTCGCTGTTCCAACACATGACCGTCGCCCAAAATATCGCTTTTGGCCTAGAGGTTAAGCGTGTACCCAAGCCAGAGCGGGCGCGCCGCGTGCAAGAACTGCTGGAATTAATCGAACTGCCAGAACTCGGCGGGCGCTTGCCCAAACAATTGTCCGGTGGGCAACAGCAACGGGTGGCATTGGCGCGGGCGTTGGCCTATACCCCAGACGTATTGCTGTTGGATGAACCGTTCGGCGCGCTAGATGTCAAGATTCGCGGGCAGTTGCGGCAAAACCTGCGCGAGATTCAGCAACGCTTAGGCGTCACCACGATTTTGGTCACCCATGACCAAGATGAAGCCTTTGAACTGGCCGACCGCATTGGCGTGATTGACAAAGGCGAACTGTTAGAGGTAGGCCGCGCTGACCAGTTATATCGTCAGCCGCAACACCGCTTTACCGCCACGTTCTTAGGGCGCGTAAATTTGATCCAAGCGCAACGCAACGGCACGCACGTCCATGTGGGCGAAAATAGCTTGCCTGCCCCCGCCAATACCGAAGCGCTCTCTGGGCAAGCCGTCGAATTAGCGCTCCGTCCAGAAGCAGTGGAACTTTCCCGCACGGCAGAGGCGTTGAGTGGGCATCTGTTGGGGAGCGCGATAGTAGAGTCGTGCGTATTTGCCGCCCCGCTAGAGCGTGTTCAGTTGCGCCTAGAGGCAGACGGATCAACGCTCGAAGCCTTGATCCCGCCAGAACTTGCCCGTCAACTGCAATTGAGGCCCGGCGAGCGCGTCTTTGTCGGCGCGGGAGACTTCCACCTGTTAGGGGTATAGTG
>JBMOFU010000232.1:0-6426 GCA_049318725.1 Phototrophicaceae bacterium
TAAGGATTTGCTGACATTGTTTTTTGCCTGTAAAACACGGACGCCCCGGAGGGTCATCCCTACACAACCCTTGTGACCTGTAGGGACGTGCCACTGGCGCGTCCGTGTAACCCCTAAAAACCCGAAAATGTGCATGATCGTGTTAAGTAGGTACACATGGGGCATGATGCATCATGCCCCTACAGGCGACAACCGTTCTGTAGGGGCGTCCCGACGGGTCGCCCTTACCTGTAAAAACAGGGTTTTAATCTCTCTGAACGGGATCGCTATTGTCCGTTTTACCCCTATCCCCGACCCTTTCCCCCGTCGGGAGAAAGGGAGCAGGGCAGTTCACGAAAGTGAAAAGTCGCTCTCCCTTTTTTGGGGGAGGGATTTAGGGAGGGGTTGTGCAACCCTGAGAACTTACTTTTGACAGCGATGGGGCGTCCCATGGGACTTTTATGACCCTATCCTATTTTGATGTGATTGTCCTGTGCGCGGAAGGCAAACGATGCAACGTTATCTTTGGCTGATACTCATCACAACGCTGTTGGCGGGGTGCGCGCCTGCTGCCCAGCAGGTTTTGCCCACCGAACGCCCCACCCTCACCCCCACATTGACCGCCACCGCCACCCAACCACCACCCTCTGAGGGCTTTAGCACCCCAACGTTGACGCGCACCCGCCCGCCTGCCACATCCACTGGGGGGCCTTCGCCAACGGCACTGTTGGGCGCAACCCGCACCCCAGACCGTGCTACTACTGCAACGCCCGTCCGCAGCATCAACGCGCCACGCATAGAGTTCTTCACGTCTGATGCCCCTGCGGTAGCGCCCGGCAGTGCCTTGAGCCTGTTTTGGTCAACACGCGGGGCAGACGCCGCCACGATCTACCGCCTAGACCCGCAAGGCCAGCGCAATCAGTTGTGGAATGTGCCGCCAGATGGCAGTTTGACGGTCAACACCCGTGCCGATGAGCGCGGCACAGTAGATTTTCTGTTGACGGTGGGGGAAGGCAATGATCGCACAGAGCAACGGCTCTCGTTGCCGTTAAGCTGCCCGGTGGCATGGTTTTTCACGCCGCCCCCGCCGGATTGCCCCGACGCTGAACCCACCGAAACGCGCATTGTCGAGCAGGCGTTTGTGCGCGGGCGGATGCTCTACGTTGAGGGCGAAGACCGCATTTATGTGCTGTTCAACGACGGGCTAGACCCGGCGTGGTCGCGCTTCCAGAACTTGTATAACCCGGCGATTCACCCTGAATCGCTAGAAGGCTTCCCCGTTCCAGCCGGGCGCTACCAGCCGCTGGCGATTTTGGGGTATGTGTGGCGCGGCAGTGATATTGTTCGCTCACGGTTGGGGTTAGCCCTAGAGCCAGAATTTGCCTCCACGGGCTTCACCCAAACGATCCAGCGCGGCGACGCCGTGCAGGTCTACATCAGCGGCAGCGACGGCAATGTGTTGCTGCTTCAGCCCGAAGGCGTAACGTGGGAATTGATCCCGTTGGGCTAGGGGTTTATGTGCCGCCTATGTCAATCGCATCAAAATTCATATGGCTCATAAGAGGTTGTAGTAAATTTTCGTCTGACAAACAGTTATCAACGTAGGGGCGCAGCGCGCTGCGCCCCTACAGAATCGTTACCCTCCGTAGGGGCATGATATATCATGCCCCTACACATATCTCCGTATGCGATTATATTTTGTCAACCCTGTGTTTGATTCAATCGCCCTGATGTACCGTCTAACCCGTTGATGCCTCATGCTGCGGGGGGTTCGGTAATGTCAATCCATGCGTGGGATGTTCCTGCATGTGTTTGAGCAGCTTTGTCGGGCCAAGCGCAAACGGGTTATACCCGTTCGGGTAGGTCTTGTAGGTGGTGTAAAGCGGCGTGTCGCGGAAGTTGGTGTGATCCCATATGGTGAAGTAACGCTCTTGCCATTGACGCACGCGCATGACGGCATTCACCAGCGCCCCAACCCACGCGGGCGGCTCGGCAAATCCCAGACTTGTACGGAAGGTGGGTTCTAGCAGCGCGTTCACGGCAGGCAAGATCACCGACCGCACAACGGTAGGCATCAATTGTTCTAGCCCGCGCACTAGCCCAAGCGCCACCTGCGTATTGCTTTCGGCGTAGCGTTGGGCGCGGGCTTCATAGTCTAGCCGCCACTGCCAATAGGCGTCATATGAGGGTGGGATGTGCTGGATATTCATCGCCTGCCCAGTTTTGACGTAGTAGTGATAGGTGGCCTCCCGCTCGTGAGGGGTCATTGGACGCCAGCCGTAACGCTCAATAAGCAGAATCGGGTCGAAGATGAACACACTCAGCGTGTACAGATAATCGTCGTTGGTGATGTTGTAGTAGCTGTGAATGCGGTTGAGGTGGGCGGCCATCGCTTGCCCATGCGGTGAGCCGACCCCTTTTTGGTGCAGTTCAACCACAATCCCCTTCGTGTCGTCCAGCCGCTTCACGCTGTCGTGTTCGTACTGCCCGGTGGCGTGCAATATGCCAGAAATCGTCGGGATGGTGAACGTGCGTAGCTGGCCGATCTCGGTACCGATAAAGATTTCTAGCGGGAATACATGGTCAAACAGGATGTTGAAAATCCGTTCACAGTCGGCTTGTGGGTCGAGCGCGGCGATTTTGTCTGACCAAGACCGTGTACGCCATTGTGGGAAGGGCATGATGTTGCTCCGTTGATCTATGGGCTTACGTGCCGCCGCGTGCGACATCAATCACGATTTGCGCGTTGCCCGCGTTATCTGCACGGTCATAGGCGACAGCATCAAAGGTTTCGACGCCTACCCGCGTGATGGGGTGATTGTAACCGAACGGGAAGGTTTCATCGGTGCCGACGAATTGCCCGTTGGCGTAAAATTCCACACGGGCGATTGCCACATTATCCTGCACGGTGGCGGCAATCGGAATATCGTCGTTGCCCAAAAACGTGAACACCTGCCCAACGTCGCCCGCCTGTAAGCTGACCGTTGGCGCGGTATTGTCTACCGTGACCTGCACAAGATAGGGGTCTAGGCTGTTGTCTTGCAGGACTGCCGTCAAGCGCAGGTTATACAGCCCGTCGAGGCCGCTGGTATCCCAAGTCGTGAGCGCTTGGCCGGGCGTGTAGTCGGTGCGCTGGCCGGTGATGTCAATCCACGCGCTAGGGTTTGGCCCGGCACCGTAGGCCAACTGCCAATATTGCAGCGCGGCGGCGTCTAGGCTGGCGACAATCGGCACTTGCCCACCCACGTAATCGAGCAGTTCGGGGCGCAAGATCACTGTAGAGCGCACCAGTTCCGGGCGGGTGATGGTGTCGAAGGTCTGCGGCGGCAACGGCAACCCCGCAGATTCCCACCACGCCAGCGCCTCTGTGGGCGGAACAAAGTAGACCCGTTCTTCTTGAAAGTTGTTGGGCGTGTTGGCCGTCGCCAATAGCCCCGTTTGGGTATTGACCGTGACGGCTTGCCAGTAGGTATCGGTTTCGGGCGGTTGCGTCCCCTGCAAGAAGATTTCCGTGCGTTCTGGGCAAACGCCGTTGGGCTGGAGTCCGCTGCGCTCACACACCCGCGCTTCGATCACGTCCAGCGGGCGCAACCAGTCATCGGCGGGCAGGCTGTAACGGTCATGGGCGTAGTTCATCAGCGCGTGCCACACCGGAACCGCGCTATCCAGCCCGTAGGCGTCCACAGCGATAGGCGTCCCATCATTGCGCCCGACCCACACCGCCAGCGACAAACGCGGCGAATAGCCCACTGCCCAATGGTCAAGGTTGGCGCTGTCATGCCCAAAGATCACCGCCGCCGGGCGTGCCACCTGCAACGGATTCGACACGCCGAACAACGCGCTACGCGGTGAAGGGTCGGCCAAGACATGATTCACCAAGTACGCCAAGCCAGCGTCAAGCAACGGCGTGATGCTTTGGGCGCGTTCGGCCTCGTCATACGCCCAGATCACATTGCCCGCGCTGTCGCTGATCTGCAAGACGGCCACTGGATCGCGCTGGCGGGTCGTGCGGTCTGGGTTATCGGCGGCGAGGCCGTGCATTTGCCCCATCGCGCCGAACACGCTGTAGGTATAAGCGGCATCCAATACCGAAACGCCCCCGCCGCGCTCTAATAGCGAAAGGTCAAAGGCGTTCGGGTCTAGCCCGCTGAGGCCAAGCAAGCGCGCCGTGCGTAAGATGTCGTCTAGCCCTTCGCTGTTTGCCAATTGCGTCACAGGTGGCAACGCGCCTGTATTCATCGCCGTTCGCAGGCTCATCGGGCCACGATACGCGCCATCGGCGTTGGTCGGCGTGTAGATCAGGCCATCCGCCGCGCCGGGGAAGCGTAACGGCACATCCAGCACCATCTTCGCGGCAGAATCGCCCACAGCAAAGCGTGCCAGATAGACAAACGGATGCAGCAGCGGCGCAGGTTGACGGGTTTGTTCGCGCATGTCTCCCACAGCCGCCAACAGTTCGCCGCTGTTGACATCAATCAGTGCCGCCGCGCCAACGTTGGGCGCGCTCAGGCTTTGGCGCTCTAGGGGGGGCAAGTATCCCACGCCGACACACTCATCAGCAGAGGGCGTCGGCAAGCCCTGCAAGCGCGCAAGATGGGCGGCCAACGTACACTCTAGCTGCCCTTGAATCGGCAAGTCCAGCGTGGTGAGGATCGTCAATCCGCCGCGTGACACCTGTTGCGCGCCGTTGTAGCCGCTGCGGTTGAGGATCGCTTCCGCTTGGCGGCGGGCATAGAGCGTGTATTCAGGCGCGACAGCGGGCGTTTGCGCGGCGTTCTCTTGAATGGGGGATTGGTCAACGATGGCCGCGTTGTAGTCGGCTTCGCTGATGCGGGTATTGAGCAACAGGTCGCGCAGTAGGTCAGCTTGACGCCCGCGTGCGGCGGCGGGGTTATCAATCGGGTTGTACTGTGGCGCGGTGGGGATGGCCGCCAGCAGTGCCGCCTGCTCAATCGTCAGTTGGGCGGCGGGCTTGCCGTAATACAGCCGTGCAGCTGCATCTATCCCGTAGATGTCGTTGCCGTAGGGGTTGGTATTGAGGTGCCACTCTAGGATTTCTTCCGGCGTGTAGCGCCGCAACAGTTCCGCCGCCAGCAGATATTCTTGCGTGCGGTACTCTGCGGTGATGATCTCTGGCGCGGGGAGGATCGTGCCGCGCACCAGCCGCCCGACCATCGTCGGCTCTGGGGCAATTGGCCCATCCCACAGGTTGTAGGCGACCCGCTGGAGCGTGGTCAACGGGTCAGATTGGGCGGTTTGCAAAAAGTTGGGGTCTTCGCGCAGCAACGTGGCGGCAACGACATACGGCGGGAGCGTGTTAAGCGTTACCCATTCGCGTTGGTCGCCGAGCGGGTCGGTGACTTCCCACAGTAAGGTTGCTCCGGTACGGTCATAAAAGCGCGTGGTGCCGTCGGTGGGGTTGAGCGTAACCGACACACGCGGGTCATCGGGCAGGTGGCTCACGGCCTGTGTGTAGAGCGTGAAGCCCAACGCCAGCGCCGCCGCCAACGGGATCACGCCGAAGAAGACGATAATCGCGCTGGTGATCCCCCAGAGCAACATCCGTTGTTGCGTGCGTTGTTGATGGCTGGCGCGCCGCCGTGACCGCCGCCGAATGACCTGTGTTGAAGAAACCATTACCCCTCCCCCCAACCCCCTCCCCCTTCAGGAGAGGGGGGGAAAAGCTGCTTAGTGGCGATTTCAGGGGTTTTGTGCGACAAGGCAAGACTATACATCATTAGATAAGACTTGAACAATTTCAGTGAGTACAATGTCAATCTCATTTAAGACTTGGGTGTTCGTAAATCGAATCATGCGGTAGCCCAGCGACTCTAAATAGGCTTGGCGAATCATATCATAGTCTACTTGTTGTTCGTGAATTTCGCCGTCTACCTCAATAATCAGTCGCCCCTTTAGACAGATAAAGTCCACGATGAAGCGTTCAATAGCATATTGACGGCGAAAGTGCCATTGGCTCAGTTGATCGCGGCGCAAGCGTTGCCATAATGTATTTTCCGCAGGGGTTGGCTCGTGGCGCATCTGGTGCGCTAAGGGTTTGAGTTGCGCCCACAATGCAGGCGATGTCTTGGGGAGAGGGGGCATCGTCACATCCTTTATCATGGGGGGATTCATCTTGCCCCAATGACTCCCCCTCTCCTGAAGGGGGAGGGGGTTGGGGGGAGGGGTAAACTTACAACAACCGCATCGGGTTTTGCAGGTAATCGCGCAGGATTGCCATATATTGGCCGCCCTCTGCGCCGTTGACCGCACGGTGATCTGCACTGAGCGTCAACTTACAAATGCTGGCTACGCCGATGCTGCCATCTTCTTTGACGACGGGCGTTTGCTTGGCCGCCCCCACAGCAATGATCGCGCTGCCGGGCGGGTTGACAATGGCGCTAAAGACATCCACGCCGTACATGCCCAAATTGCTCACGGTGATTGTTT
>JBMOFU010000233.1:0-6420 GCA_049318725.1 Phototrophicaceae bacterium
TTGTAGTAGCGTGCGTCGCTGTCGCGGCGGTATTCGGCCATCCGCATATCGTAGTTGAGGATTTCCGCCTCGCTCATCTGGCGCATGTCTTCGGGCGGGTAGCCTTCGGCGTAGATGTTGTTAAACGATGAACCCACTGCCTCGCGCACAGCGGCGGGGATGGTACTTTCAGATGGAATCATGACAAGGTATTGGGCTTGGCGGGCGGTTTCCAGCCGGATTAGCTCGGCAACGTCTGGGTCAACACTGTCAAGGTTGCCCCGAAACAAGAAGTCACTGTAACTCATGCACACCCCACTTGAACTCAGCTCACGAATGTTAAAGATGTGCGAATATTGTAGCAGGGAGCAACGCGAAGGGGCAGGGTCTTAGGTTTGTAAACGGCTTATGGCGTTTGCTAGAGCTTCGTTGTCAAAAGAAGATCAACCCCTACGAACGATGATCCCATCTTCACGTCCATACCACTTTTTCTGTGCTGGCGGTTTGAGCCAAGTCGGATAAAATACACTTATCCCCACATTAGGAAAAGGAATTCAACCCCCATGCCCGTTGAATTAATCTGGGACGATGAAGAACATACCATCGTGCGCCAAACCTACACAGGCTTACTTTCGGCAGAAGATTTCTTCGAGTGTGTTCGCCAAAATGCGCTAATGATGGCTGAAACGAGCAATCCTGTAGATTTAATCTTAGATATTTCAGACGCCAAAATAGATTTGAAGGGCTTTTTTACCGCCATGCGTTATGCAAACAAGATCACCCCTGCAAATCAACGGCTTACAGTGAATGTTGGGGCAAATGAAACTTTTCAATCTATGATACTCTATGGGGCGTCGCTTGGCCCAAAATTAATCGATAATACGCGCTTTGCCAGTTCGTTAGAGGAAGCCCGCCAAATCATTGCAGCGTATCGGGCAGAGCTAGTAAAATCCATTTAGCGTCTTTTAGTGGGGGAACCCTGTAGGCCACAACTGCTGAATCACGGTATTACTGTATAACATAATACCCTGTTCGGCGCATCCTTTCTAGTTCAATATCCCCGTTTTGTGCTATCCTAAAGGTACTTCTGTTCACAACATAACGGAAAACCCACACGACTTATGAACCGTGATGAACAGTTCGTCCATCTTCACGTCCATACTGAATTTTCTCTGCTAGACGGCCTCAGCCAGATAGACCGTCTGGTCAAGCGCGCCAAAGCGCTAGAAATGCCGTCCCTAGCGATCACCGATCACGGCACGATGTTCGGCGTGATTGACTTTTTCCATGCCGCCGTTGCAGAAGGCATCAAACCGATTATTGGCATGGAAGCCTACCTTGCGCCGCGCACCCGTCAAGACCGTGACGGCACACTGGATAAAAAAGCCTTTCACCTACTGTTGCTGGCAAAGAATATGCAGGGCTATCAAAACCTGCTCAAGCTGGCAAGCGAAGCCCAACTGAACGGATTTTATCGCGTACCGCGCATTGACTGGGATTACCTTGCGGCGCACAGTGAAGGATTGGTCGCTACCACCGGCTGCTTGGGCGCACAAATCCCGCAGTCGGTGATGTCTGGCAATGACGACCATGCGCGCGACCTGATCGGCAAATACCAAGAGGTGTTTGGCGCAGAAAACTTCTTCTTAGAGTTGCAATATCACAACATTGATGAGCTTCGCCAAGTGAATCAGTGGTTGGCGAATTACCGTAAGAGCGGCCATACCCCCGTGCAATTCTTGGCAACCAACGACGTGCATTATGTGCTAGATACGGACTACGACCCGCACGACACGCTGTTGTGCATCCAAACGGGCAACCTCAAAACCGACGCCAACCGCTTACGGATGAGCGACGCCAGCTATCACCTGACTTCGCATGAGGAGATGGAAACGGTCATCGCCAAGCAGTATGCGTGGCTCCCCGAAGAAATGCGCTTTGAGGCGCTCTACAACACGGCCAAAGTCGCGGCGATGTGTGATGTAGACCTCAACACAAAGGGCTATCATCTGCCACGCTTCCCGGTGCCGAACGGCCATACCGACACGACCTTTTTGCGCTACCTTGCGGAAAAAGGCCGTTATTGGCGCTACGGCGACCGTGCAGACGACCCGATCTATGTTGAGCGCATGGAACATGAGCTAAACATCATCAACACGATGGGGTTTAACACCTACTTCTTGATTGTGTGGGACTTGTGCGAGTTTGCCCGCCATGCCGATATTTGGTGGAACGTGCGCGGCAGCGGCGCGGGTAGCTTGGTGGCCTACTGCTTGGGGATCACGGGCATAGACCCCATCCGCAACAGCTTGATCTTTGAGCGCTTCTTGAATCCGGCGCGTAAGACCATGCCCGACATTGACCTTGACTATCCCGATGACCGACGCAACGAGATGATCGAATATACCGCCAGCAAGTACGGCTGGGATAAAGTTGCCTCGATTATCACGTTTGGGACGATGGGCGCAAAGGCCGCCATCCGCGACGTAGGGCGGGCGCTGAATGTGCCGTTGCCAGAGGTTAACAAGGCCGTGAGCTTGATCCCCACAGAGGCCAAGCAGAAGGACATCGAAGAATACGTAGAATCGAACCCCGACCTTAAAGGTATCTATCAGTCCAACGCGCAGATGAAAAAGGTCATTGATACCGCCAAGTTGCTACAGGGGGTGGCGCGCCACGCTTCGACCCACGCCGCAGGGGTGATCGTGGCCGACGAACCGTTGGTGAACTATGTGCCGTTGCATCGGCTCACACGCGGCGACGATGAAAATTCGGCATTGCGGCAAGTGACCCAATTCCCAATGGAAACCTGTGAGTCGTTGGGCTTGCTCAAGATTGACTTTCTTGGGCTTTCTACCTTGACATTGTTGCGCCGTGCCAGCGACTTGATCTACAAGCATCACAACAAACGCTGGACGATGGAAAACATCCCCTATCGCCCGCATGAGGGGGAAGCGCTCACACCAGAGTATCAAGAGGAAAACCGCCAATTGGCAGCATCCTTTGTGATGATGGGGGAGGGGCAAACCGTCGGTGTGTTCCAAGTAGAAAGCCCGGGGATGCAGCAGATGCTACGCGGGATGCGCCCAAGCAAGTATGAACACATCGTCGCAGGGATTTCACTCTATCGCCCAGGCCCAATGGACTACATCCCCTTGTTCAACGCACGGATGCAGGGCAAGGAAGAAACGCACTATCACCATGAAAAACTTCGCCCTATTCTTGAAGAAACTTACGGGGTTATTACTTACCAAGAACAAATAATGCAAGTGGCGTCAGAAGTGTTCGGCTACGAAATGGCCGAAGCCGACCTGATGCGCCGCGCCGTATCGAAGAAGAAGGAAAAAGACCTGCTCAAGCACAAAGAGATTTTCAAAGAGCGCGGCCCGCTCAATGGCGTGGATGTTGAATCCGCCGAGAAAATCTTTGAGGATATTGCCTTCTTCGCCAACTATGGCTTCAACAAGTGTCTGGTAGGGGACACGCTCATTTTAGATGCTGATACGGGCGCGCTACACCGTATTGAGGATATTGCACTTGGGAAATCCCCGTTAAAACGGGTGCTTTCGCTAGATACTCAGGCATTGAAGTTAATCCCACAAACGGTAACGGATGCTGTGTTTAACGGGGTCAAGCCTGTTTATAAATTAGTGACCCATACTGGGAAAACGATTACGGCTACCGCAAATCACCCGTTTTTCACGCAAACAGGCTGGCGGTTACTTGACAAATTAATTGTAGGGGATGTAGTGGCAGTGGCGGCTGTATTTGCGCCTGCTTTGCCCGATAAAATCGACTTTATCCCGCCGACAGATGCTGACTGGGACGAAATTGTTTCAATAGAACCCGCAGGGGAACAGGCCACCTATGATCTGACGGTTGAGGGGGCGCATAACTTCGTCGCAAACGATTTTATCGTGCATAACAGTCACGCCGCAGATTACGCCATGGTCACAGTACAAACCGCCTTCTTGAAGTGCCACTATACCGCTGAATATATGGCGGCACTGTTGGCCGTCTACCGTGAAGATAGCGATAAGGTGGCGCACTTTTTAGAGGAGTGTGGGCGGCTCAATATTGAAGTGTTGCCGCCAGACATCAACGCCAGCGACCTAGACTTTGACATTCAGGTCAACAAGGACGGTACACGCGGGATTCGCTTTGGCCTTGCCGCCGTCAAGAATGTGGGGATGGGCGCGGTTGCCCCCATCATTGAGGAACGCAAGGCCAATGGCACTTTTGCTGACCTCACCGACCTATGCCAGCGCGTAGATTTGCGTGCGGTGGGCAAGCGCGCCCTAGAGTGCCTTATCAAGGTCGGCGCGTTTGATCCGTTTGGCGCCAACCGCGCACAACTGTTGCTTGGGCTAGATTCCATTGTGAGTTATAGCACCAATCATCACCAAGCCAAAGACATCGGGCAGATGAGTTTGTTTGACGGCGGCAGTGGTGGGCAATCAGATTCGCTATATCTGCCGCCGCTGAAGGAAGAAGACGCCCAAAAGACCACCCAACAAACGCGGCTTGGCTGGGAAAAAGAACTACTTGGCTTTTATGTGACCCAGCATCCCGTGATGGAAGTGCGTCGCGTCAACCCGCATTTACAGGTAATGTCTACCGCAGACATCCGCGCCCTAAGCTCGTTTGACAAAGAACGGTCAGTGGGCTTGCTGGCGTTGATTTCGGGGGTGCGGGCGCTCACAACCAAAAGCGGCGATAACATGGCGATCATTTCTGTGGAAGATCAATATGGCACGCTGGAATGTGTCGCCTTCCCGCGCACATGGACGAAGGTCAAAGCCATAGTTGAAGCGCAACTGAATAACGTTGTGCTGGTCAAAGGTAAGTTCGACATGCGGAACGATGATCCGCAAGTGCTGATTGACGATGTGACCAATAACTTTGATGTGTTCCGCCCCGCTGAGGATCGCATCATCACCAACGAACCTCAGGCGATGCAGGCTCATAACGAGGAGCCTCCGCCCCGTAGTTATGAAGTCGTTGCTCCCCCGCCGCTACCTGCCAAAGAGCCGTATAGCCCCCCGCCGACCGCTGAAATCAACGTGGAGGACTGGAGCAACTTCTTTAGTTCTAGTGAGGGGAACGGGGGCGCTGCTACAACGCGGGATGCTGTGTGGATTACCGTCCTGATGGAGCGTAAGGGCATTGATGAGGTGGACGATAAGCGCTTCCGCCGAATTTACAACACCTTCACCGAGCATCCGGGTGGACAAGATCGTTTCACCATCGCAGTAGAAATTGACAGCCAAATGCGCTGGATTGACTTCGATCAGCAGGTCACGCGCTGGTCACCAGAGCTAGAAAAGGCCTTACGGCAGTGTAATGGGGTAATTGACATACAAGTTGAGAAGATTCCCCACGAAAGTTAACCAAAATGCGCTATGCTTATGCAGATCAAATCTGCGTATGATTTTTCCACTTGTGGACTTCTGGAGGGAGAAGCTATGAAACGTATCGCCGTGATGACCAGTGGCGGCGACGCACCGGGAATGAACGCTGCAATCCGTGCGGTAATGCGTGCCGGGATGCACTACGGCATGGAGGTTTACGGGATTCGGCAAGCGTATTCTGGGCTGTTGCGTGGGGATTTTAAGGAACTAACCAGTCGTGAAGTTAGCGGGATTTTGCAGCGCGGTGGGACGATCCTCCAGACGGCGCGCAATGAAGAATTTAAGACGCCGCAAGGTCAGCAACGGGCGTTGCGACGCTTAAACGAGAACGGCATTGAAGCGATTGTCGTCGTCGGCGGGGACGGGAGCTTGCGCGGGGGGATGGCGCTGCAACGGCTCGGCATCCCAGTGGTGGGGGTGCCAGCCAGCATTGACAACGACATTTGGGGGACGAACACCAGCATCGGGGTGGATACCGCCCTCAACGTGATCTTGGACGCGCTCGACCGCCTGCGCGATACGGCAACCTCCCATCAACGGGCGTTTGTCATTGAGGTGATGGGGCGCAACTGTGGTTACTTGGCGCTGATGGGGTCAATCCTAGGCGGGGCAGAAATCGTCATTACGCCAGAGCGCCCGGTGTCTATGGAAGAAGTGGCGGTTGCGCTGGAAGACGCCTACGTGCGCGGTAAATCCCACGCCATTGCAGTGATTGCCGAAGGCGCGCCCTATAAAACCACTGAGTTAGTAGAATACCTTGACGCACGCACTTCAATTGGCTTCGAGATTCGGCTAACGATTCTCGGTCACATTCAGCGCGGCGGCAGCCCAACAGCGTTTGACCGCCTGCTTGCTACGCGCATGGGCGTTAAAGCCGTCGAGATGCTCCATGAGGGCTTATCGGGCGTGATGGTTGGGCTAGATGGCCGTGATATGGTTCCCGTGCCGCTGGAACAAGTCACCACCAAAATGCGCGAGATTGGCGACAGCTACTTCGACATGGCTTACTTGCTTTCCCGCTAGGGGAGGG
>JBMOFU010000234.1:0-6408 GCA_049318725.1 Phototrophicaceae bacterium
GTAGACGCCGACAAGCCGATTGTGCTTTCTACGGCAGGGGGTTGGGTATTGGCGCTCACCGCTATTATAGTGATTGCGCTTGGGACGTTTGCCGCCAGCCCCGTCTACAATTGGGCAGAGCAAGCGGCCATTGCCCTGTTTCTTTAGCGTATTATAGGGCGCACAGAGTGCGCCCTTGCATCCACACGGTGAACTGAAAAGTCACTAAATTTTACCCGCGTTGAGTTGTGGTTTTTATGGGGTGATTGTGATAAAATTCCCAACACCTTTCCAGGGGCAGCAACGTGCAACAACCTAAGCACTCGCAACAAACGCGGATACGAAATCTGTCGCTGGCGGGGGTTGCTGGGCTTGCAGGGCTAGTCTCTGTAATAATCACCTTTGTGGCTTTGTTCGCTGGGCTGTGGTTAGACAGCCGCACCCAACAAAACGGCACGTTTACCGTGATTGCTTTGGTGGTGAGTGTTCCAGTGAGCTTGTTCACCATGCTGAAACTTGTGATAGAAATGGTGCGCCGGATCGTTCCCCAACCAGCGAACCCCCGCGCACCCATGCAACACACACCGCAAGGTGAGGAGGATGTTTTGTGAAGTACATCTTTATTCAACAAGGAGGTCACCGGCATGGGCAACCCTAGAATTCGCGGGTTGGTCTTTCTGGTCATCGGGCTAATCTTTGCGTGGTTTGCCTGCGTATTTCTCCCCTACATCGCATTACCGGGGGCTGGCCTTTCTATCGCCATTCCGGTGATTACGGTGCCGGGTGAAATCGTCTACTACAATTGGATCGGTTCTTTTGACCTAACGAATACATTGCTTGGGGGTTTGTGGGCGAGCGCGTTGGTGCTGCTATGGGTAGGTTTAAGCTACCGTAGCACAAACGGTTGGACGCGCGAAATTCCAGACCGCTGGCAGGCTTGGGCAGAAGTCTTTGTAGAGACCTTCTACAACTTCTGTAAGGGGATCGCGGGGGATCGTCTTCGGACGGCGCCGTTCTTGTGGCCGATTGTGGCTGCGATCTTCATTTTCTTGTTGGCAGGCAACTGGGGTAAGCTGGCGCCGGGCTTTGAGTCTGTCGGCTTTATCCACTGCGCTCACGTTGGCTTTTCGGGCTACCCCCGCATTCAAGGCGCTGGCGACACTTGGCGTCAATGGGTAGACCGTCCGCTGTTTGCTGGGGCAACCCAAACGGAAGAATCTGAACACGCTTGTGCGGACGCACTCAAGGCCAACGGGACGTATTATGGCGAGTATGACCCTGCCGCATACGCAGAAGCCAATGAAGCCTATAATGCGCGCATTGCAGCCATCCAAGGTGTAGCTGGTGAGGCGTCACGCGGTCAAGTGACGTTGATGTCTAACGCTGCAACTGAAGAAACCCACAGCGAAGAACCTGTAGCAGAAGTCGCTGCTGTTCCCAACGAGCCAGCAACCGGCATCTGCCTGACGCCAGAGCAAGTGTTGGCTGGCGACGCGGCTGCGCTGGAAGGTCAACTGGGCGGTGGCAACCCTGAAGGTGGGGAACACAGCGAAGAAGCTGCACCTACCGAAGAAGCCCCACACGGTTCGGCTGGCCTAACGCTCTCTTTCTATCAAGAGGCTGAAGGCGAACATGGTACGGCTGAAGAAGCTCATAGCGCCGAAACCGCCTCACCAGAGGCTGTTGCAGTGGCATACACTGAACTGCTAGAGGCTGAATCCGCCTATGATAACCAACAAATCAGCGCCTTAGCGCTTGAACAAGCGCGTTGTGCGGTGACGTTGATGATCCACCCCGGCGCGGCATTCCCCATGAGCGCCGAGCAACTGGCTGAAAACCGCATCCAACCGTATATCTTCACGTTGGCGCCGTTCTTCCGCGCGGTCTCTACCGATTTGAGCTTCAACATCGGCCTAGCGATTTTCGCAGTGGTGGCAATTCAAGTGTATGGTGTAATCGGTGTTGGCCCGGCATACTTCGAGAAGTTCGTCAACTTGACGGCGCTTGGCAAAGGCCGCGTGATTGACTTCGTGGTAGGTCTGATTGAAATCATCTCTGAACTTGGTAAAATCCTGTCGCTGTCCTTCCGGTTGTTCGGGAACATTTTCGCAGGCGGTATCGTGCTAATCATGTTCTCGTTCTTGTTGGCCTTCTTTGTTCCGGGCATCATCATCGGGCTGGAAGTCATCATCGGTTTGGCGCAGGCCTTGGTCTTTGCGGTCTTGACGCTCGTGTTCTCGGTACAGGCGATGGAAGCGCATCACGGCGACGACCACGACAGCCACGACGATCACGGCGATGAGCATTAATCTTATTCAGTTCACATTGCGAGTATCTATACACACGCTTTAAGGAGAAGCTTCACAATGGAAGGTTTGGAAATCGGTTTGAAGGCAGTCGGTGCTGGTCTCGTGATGATCGGCGCGATTGGGCCAGGGATTGGTATCGGTATGTTGGCGCAGGGTGCAATGCAGGCCATTGGCCGCAACCCAGACGCCGCCGGCATCGTCCAGACGAACATGATTTTGGCGATTGTGTTCACCGAAGCGATTGCGATTTACGCGCTCGTGGTGGCGCTGATTATTTTGTTCGTGCTTTAATGTTGAAGGGGAAAATCGCTATGCGGAATCGTTCCCTGTTCAAGCAGGTTACGCTGCTCGTCGTACTGGCTGCCTTGCTGACGTTCGTACCAGCGGCCTTTGCTGTTGAAGAAACTGGCCCTGCCGGGGCGTTGGGTATCAACGCTGGTTTGTTGCTGTCACAGACAGTTAACTTTTTGGTGATTGGTGTGGCGTTGTACTTTGGGTTGATCGGCCCGTTGGGTCGGATGCTGGATTCCCGCGCTGCCAAGATTCAAAAAGGTTTAGAAGATGCTGCCGAAGCTGCTAACGCCCGCCGTAACGCCGAAGCCGACGCTGAAAAGATTCGTGCTGAAGCCCGCGTAGAAGCGCAACGGTTGGTTGAAGAAGGCCGCAAGCGCGCTGAAGAACTTGAAGTCAGCCTGCGCGGTGTGGCGAATACCGACGCCGAAAAGATTCGGTCAGACGCCCGTGTTGCTGGTCAACAAGAGCGTGATGCTGAACTGGCTGGCCTGCGTAGCCAAGTGGCGAATATCGCTGTGGCGCTTTCTAATCGTTTGATCGTTGAAGCGTTGGACGAAAAGCGCCAAAAGGCACTCATCAGCGACTTCTTTGCCAAGGTCCCAACAGGTGCTGTGAGCCTTGCAGGGGATGTTACGGTCGTCAGCGCGATGCCGTTGGAAGACGCCGAAAGATCGCAGATCGAAAAGCAGGTTGGGGCAAATACCTATGCCTACGAAGTAGACCCGAACATCCTTGGCGGCTTGATTATTCGTGGTGGTGACAACGTGGTGGACGGCAGCGTCCGCCGCAGCCTGAATGAGTTGGCTGGTCGCCTGCGTTAATCCAACGCACGCAATTACAACTGAATAGCCTGCAAACACGCCGAAATCGCTTCGGCGTGTTTGCGTTATAATGGTACTAGATCAAGCCAACTTTTGAGGTGTAACCCATGACGCTTGTCTCGCTATATACCCGTGAAACTGAGCAAGACGTACCGCAGTTCGTAGATGAAGAAACGTATTTGCGCGTATATGCCGAGCAACACTATGAGTGGATCAACGGGGAGCTAGTCAAATTGCCAAGTTCACTGCCACACGTACTCTTGATAACCTTTTTCATTCACTGTTTGGATGCCTACTTTGAATTTCGCCCCATAGGTCGGGCATTCTCGCAGACTTTTCCGGTGCGTATGCCTAGCATCCAGAATTGGCGTGAACCAGATGTCTTGGTTGTCCTGAACGACAATACCAACATTGTCAGCGATCAAGGGGTGCGCGGCGCACCAGATATTTGCATTGAAGTGGTTTCGCCAGAAAGCGTAGAGCGTGACTATGCCGACAAAGTGGTAGAGTATGAACAGGGCGGCGTCAAAGAATACTGGTTGATTGATTACACCCGCCAACAGGTGCGTTTTCATCGGCTAGACGCATCAGGCCGCTATCAATTTGTCTACCCCGACGCCAACGGGTATTACCTTACCCCATTGCTTCCAGACCTCAAATTACCCGTTGCTACGCTCTGGCAAACGCCGCTTCCCGGCCCGGTTTCCATCGTGCGGACGGTTGAGGCGATGCTGAATCCGTCATAAACTGCTCGGTTTTGTGGGCAAATTCTAGCGATGTTGCTAGAATATTGCTCTATAGCTTGGCGATTCAGTGAGCGTGTATAATGATCCGCTCTGTATTTTTGTTCACCGAAGGCGAAAAGGCAAAGAACCCGCTATGGTTGATGATCCTCGGATGTCTCGCAATTTAGTGTTGACGTGGGAAGATATTGATAGGCTGGTGGATGTGTTGATTCCTCAGTTGCGGACAGCCGGAACGTTTGAGGCGATGGTAATGATAACGCGCGGCGGCGTTATTCCGGGGGGGATCGTTGCAGAAATCTTGCGGATTGAGCATATGCTCACCGCCGCTGTAGACTTCCCTAGTAGTACGCAGGGGGTCGTCACTTGGCCGTCCTTCTTGCAGTTCCCTGAAACGTCCTTGTTGCGCGGCAGGCGCACGTTGATTATTGATGATGTATGGGGCAGTGGGCGCACCAGCACAGCGGTACGCGGGCGTGTGGAGGCGGCAGGGGCAACCCCGTTCACCTGTGTCTTTCACTTTAACCCCTATCGTTCACTGTTTAGCCGCACAGAGCCAGATTTTTATGGCGCGGTTACAGATGCCTATATTGTCTACCCGTGGGAAGTAGACCGCGGATTGCGCGGTATTCCTTTCATGACGCCTTCGCTCGGTTAAAAAGATCACCAGAAACGCGGCTTAGTGTAGGCTTTTCTGTTATAATGGTGGCATGTCGAAATCATAGAGTAGGTTGCACATCCGTACCCCATCAAATTTAACCGCTGTCGGTTAGAAAGGGCAGGTTTGCAGCTAGAATTCCACCCCAACGCGAAAGGAGAAAGGTATCGCTCACATGATACGTAAGCGATACTCGATAAATATTTATGGCGGAACTTAACGCAACTCCGGAAAACGACCTCAGTTTTGCAGAACTGCTGGAATCGTCTTTTTCCTATAACTTTTCTCCACCTCAGCGCGGAGAAATCCGCACGGCGACCATTTTGCAAATCAATGACCGCGAAGTTATTGTGGATATGGGATCCAAGCGCGATGGGATTGTGCCTTCCCAAGACCTTGAACGGCTTGACCCAGAGTTCCGCGCTTCGCTAGAGGTTGGCAAAGAAATTCCGGTTTACGTGATGAACCCACGTGACCCTGAGGAAAATTTGATCGTCTCTATCAACATGGGGTTGCAGCGCTACGACTGGGAAAAAGCGCGCGAACTGCTCACCAGTGAAGATGTGGTCAAGGTGAAAGTGACGGGGAACAATCGCGGTGGTATTCTTGTCCGCTGGAACCGCCTTGAAGGGTTTATCCCTAGTTCGCACTTGATTTCTGCGGGCTACAGCAATGAACGGCGTGATGCGTGGAACCAACTGATGGGCGATGAGCTAAACGTCAAGGTCATTGAAGTTGACCAAGACCGTCGCCGCCTAATCTTTAGTGAGCGGGAAGCCCAAAAAGAGTGGCGCGCCAAACAAAAGGCCAAGTTGCTGGCAGAGCTAAAAGAGGGCGACCGCGTGAAGGGAACGGTTACAGGGTTGCGTGACTTTGGCGCGTTCGTCAACCTTGGCGGCGCAGATGGCTTGATCCACGTCAGTGAGCTGGCATGGCACCGTGTAGACCATCCGCGTGATGTGCTTTCGGTGGGGGATCAAATTGACGTGTATATTCTCAGCCTAGATCGTGAAACCAACCGTATCGCCCTCAGCCGTAAACGGTTGTTGTCTGACCCGTGGGATAACGCTCATAAGAACTATCACGAAGGGCAATTGGTGGAAGGCACAGTGACCAATGTGGTTGACTTTGGCGCATTTGTGGCGCTGGATGATGGCTTAGAGGGCTTGCTCCATTTGAGCGAAATGGGCGATGGCACGCTCAAAGAGCCACACTCGTATTTGAAGAAGGGGGATCGCCTCAGTTTGCGGATTAGTCACCTAGAGCCAGAAAAACGGCGGGTTGGCTTTACCCAACGCTGGGGAACTCAAGCCGATGAAAATGCAGCCGCGACGACTGCTGAAGCGCCTGCTAGTTCAATTGATTCGGTAGACCCGAGCATCCCGCAGAATAGCGAGAGTGCGTAGCAGAACGGTGCATGTAAGGAGTGGGGCAGAGATTTTCTGCCCCGCTTTTGATGCTATATTACGGATTAGGGAATGAAAAGTGAAACGTCCGAAGCCCGAACCCAAGCGGATTGCCCACCGACGCTGAGGCGCGCCCATTCGCCGTCGGCGCTAAAGCCACCGACGAAGTACACATCACCAACCTTGAGCGTCAATGGG
>JBMOFU010000235.1:0-6392 GCA_049318725.1 Phototrophicaceae bacterium
ATCATTGGCGGGGCAGGTCACGCGCTGGCGCATGGGCTGGAAAATCGCGGGGCGTTAGTGACGGAAGTCGAGCTAGACCCGCTGGTGATCGCGCTTTCAGATCGGTACTTCGGCGCGATCAACGGCACGGTGATTCAAGCTGACGGGCGCGCCTTTGTCGAAACGGCGGCACTGGCTTCCTACGACCTGATGATTCTGGACGCCTTCGATAGCGGCACAGGCGTCCCGCCACAACTGACCACCCGCGAATTTTACGCCCGCGCCCAAGCGTTGCTCACGCCCGACGGCGTGTTTATGATGAACTTTGTCGGTAGCCCAACCGGACGCAACAGTGACGCCTACCGCGCTGTAGCGACAACGCTTGCAAGCGCCTTCCCCAACAGCGGCGCACAGCATACCCGCGATGATCCCGCCGAACGCCAGAATATCCTGTTGGTGGGGAGCAATGCGCCGTTAGCCATACTGGGGCTGAACGTGTTGCCAACGGACGGCGTACTGCTCACCGATGACCGTAACCCGATTGAAGTCTTGTTTGAACGCGCACGCGATAGATTTTACTATCGGCGTTAACCTGCCACCCATGAAGTGAGTGAACCCGATGTATGATGCCCCAAAGCGCTTGTTGACCGTGATCTGTACGCTGTTTTTCGCCCTATGGTGCGCGTCTGCGCTGGCTCAATCTTCCGACGCGCTACCGATCAACGCCGATACGGTCAGCCGCTTACGTTCGGCCTTGACGATAGACTTTGACACTCAGCCTGCCCCGGCCACTGGACTCATGGCGTCGGGCTGGTTGCGGCTCAACGTTGACGGCCAATATCTCGTTGGGGCATCGCGCGAGCAACACATGATCGTTTGGGACACCACCGACGGCGAGATTGTCGGGTCGTATCAGATTGTCGCGGGGGATGGCCGCCCGATGAACTTCTTTGACGCCAGTTGGGCGGTACAGTCCCCTGTGTTACACACCTTACACGGCGACGGACAACGCTTTGTCGTCGGCGTGTACGACATCGCACAGGGCGAGTTAACCCACATCGTCAATATTCCGCTGGATGACGCCATTCCGGTGCGCGTGTGGGCAGATGATGACGCCTTGAGTACATGGGTGGAAGTCATCCCCAACAACCCGAACGACGCGCCTTACATCCTCAACCTTGCGCTGGCAGATGGGCAGGTTTTACAGCGCTTGCCCTCTGTGGCCGAAGCAGACCGCACCTCACAGGTACGTTTAGGGCGGATGCCAGCACCGCTGGCGATCACCGCAGCACCCGATGGCACCGTCCACCTGTGGGATTTAGAATTGGGTGAACAGTTGGCGACGGCTAACGTCGCGGTGATGCCTGCCTTCGGCCACATGAACGGCGCCAATCAAGATTGGTTGGCGTGGCGCGACCCAATGAGTGAGGCGCTTTACTTGCTCAACTTTGCCACCGGGCAAAATCAACAGGTGGCGCGCTTGGATGGGCAATACGTGCAAGGGCTATTGCTTGGCTCTGCGGCAGATGTGATGGTTGGGGTCAATGTAGATTTTGCGCCTGTAGTAGTGGCGTGGGAGGTTGCCAGCGGTGAAATGCTATCGTTGGGCGAATATCGTAGTTGTGGACGCACGCCAGACATGATCCAGATGAACCACGACGGCACGGTGCTTGCCATCGGCTGTGATACAGGCTTTGATATTTGGCGTGTTGAAAGGGATGCTGCGGAATGAACGCTGCTGCGATTCGGGTGTTGTTTGACTATCACGCTTGGGCGAATGCCCTCGTTTGGAAGTGTGTGGCGGGGTTAAGCCCCGACCAGTTCATCCAGCCGTTTGATGACCCTTACGGCTCTGTGCGTGACCAGTTGGTCTATCAAATTTCTGAAGATGCCCGCTGGCTCAAGCGCCTTAGCGGGTTGCCTGTGCCGTTGGTGTTCGTCCCCGCCGATTTTGCCGATGTCGAAGCCGTTAGCCGCCTATGGAGCGTGGTTACAGCGGACTGTGACCTGATGTTAGACACACTCCAAGACGGGCAAGTGAGCGATGCAGTGAGCTTTTTGGACGATGACGGCAATACCCGCCTGTTGCCGGGCTGGACGTTGCTGCTGCATGTGCTGAATCACGGCACCGACCAGCGCGCCCAAGTGCTGTATAAGTTGCACCGTTTGGGCGTCAAAACGCCCGAACAAGATTTTGTCTACTACCTGCGCGATGAACTGCCTCCACGCGGATTCATCAGCGTTAGCGCGGGCATCTTGCGGCAGTTGATCCACTATGACGTGTACGCCACGACTACGCTGGTTTCAGAGTGCCTTTCTGCGTTGGATGAAGGCGAACTCGACCAAGACTTAGGCTATTCCCACCGCACATTACGCGCCCAACTGGCGCATATCTTGGTCGGCGGGCGCTATTGGCTAGAACGGGTGACGGGCGCGGGCATTGGCGGTGATCCGCAGTCTGTGTTTGCTGAACTGACCGCCTATGCAGAAACGATCACTGACGCCGCGCTGATGGAACCCGTCGAGTACAAGAATCCGCATGGGGTGAGCTACGCCAACATCCGATGGGAATTACTCTGGCATTTGGTCAATCACGGCACCGATCACCGCGCCCAGTGCCTCGCCATGCTGGATCAACTGTATGCGCCGACGTTTGACCAAAGTTTGATGGGCTATTTGAGCCAATAACGGGATGCCCTTGCACGGCAACCTATCGCGCCACACGGCAAGGCGTGTTACCATCATCACGAATTTGACCGACAGAGTTTTGGGAAGTGCCGTAGCCTATGTATCGTCAAAGACAAGTGTTTACCGCCCGTGCGATTGTTGTGCTGGTCGTGCTAGGGATTATCGGCGGGGTTGGGTTTTTCATCTATGACAACCTATTGCGCGCCAATAGGCCGTTGGTTGCCCCCACGCCCATCATGGATTTGCCAACAGAGGCGGCCATCGCTTCTAACCCGCAAGGGTTCCCGACCATTGCCCCCACGCCGCTTTCGGTCAACTTGCCCACGCCAGCGCCAGACAGCACGCTCTTTATCCCCTCTGCCGGGATTTATGCGCCCGTCATCACGGCCTTTATTCGCGGCGGCACATGGGATGTCACGCATTTAGGGACGAGCGTCGGCTATCTGCAAGGCACAAGCTGGATCACGGGGAGCAGTGCAGCGGGGAACGTGGTGCTTTCTGGGCATGTGGAGCTGGCGGGCGGGCAACAGGGGGTCTTTGCGCCGTTGATGGGCGTACAGGTGGGCGATCAAGTGGTGTTGAGCGAAAACGGCATGAATTACACCTACACCGTGCTAGAAACCAAGTATGTTGCCCCCGACGACCTGAGCATCCTCCAGCCGCAGAACGGGCGCGCCTTGTTGACCTTGATTACTTGCTCTGACTACAGCTTTATCAGCAATAGCTACGAACAACGCTTTGTCGTGGTGGCAGAACAGGCGGTGACTTCATGATGCCTGCATGGGATGTACTGTCTAGCGAGTATTTGCTGCAAACACCGTATGTCAACCTGCGGCGCGATGTATGTTTGCTGCCAAGCGGCGCGACGATCCCTGACTACTATGTGATTGAAGAGCCAGATTACGGGATGGTCTTTGCGCTGACCGACGACAACCTTGTGGTAATGGTGCGCCAATATAAGCACGGCATCGGCCAAGTGGTGTTAGAACTGCCTGCCGGCTACATTGACGCCCGCGACGCTGACCCCGCAGCGGGCTGCCTGCGGGAGTTCCAAGAAGAAACCGGTTACAGCGTGCGCGAATCGTTTTTGTTGGGCGCCCACATGCGTCACCCAAGCCGCCTGAACAACCGCGGGTATATGTTGGTCGCTACGGGGGCGCAACCTGCGGGCAACCAACACCTTGACCCGGCAGAACAAATTGAAGTGGTGCTGTTGCCGCTACAGACCGTCTTTGACAAAATCCGTAGCGGAGAAATTCAGGCCGTGCAGACGATTGCTACCGTCTATGTGGGCTGGGACTTCTTGCAACGCCGTTAGCGCAGTTCATCAAACAGGTTGTTGGGCGCATAGACAACGGCAATGGCGCCCGGCCCAAGGTGCGCCCCGACCAGCGGCGTAATGGTGGTGGTCGGCATCATATGGCAGTCAAAGGTGGAACGTAGCAGTTCATCGGCGTACATCACCATGTCTAGCGCGTCGCTGTATTCGATTTGTACGCGCAAACTTGCCCCACGCTTATACTGCATCTCGATGATTTCTACCATGTGTTTGACAGCCTTCTTGGAGCTACGTACCGCCGTCACCCGCCCGAGCGTCCCCTCTTTGTGGTCAATCTTCAAAATCGGCTTAATGTTCAACAGTCCAGCAGCGATCCCCTGCGCCCCGCTCACCCGCCCACCATGTACCAAATATTTGAGCGTTTCTGGCACGAACAGCGTATCCGCATGGGCGCGGATGTTGGTGAGCAGTTTCAAAATCCGTTCCCGCGGCCAGCCGGCCTTCGCCGCCTTCGCCGCAGCTTCTACCATCCAGCCTTCAATGCCAGACACACTACCGCTGTCTACGACGGTGATGTTTGCGCCAGATTCCTGCTGGGCAAGCTCTGCGCCCAAGCGCGCTGAATTATAGGTGGCGCTCAGTTTGGCAGAAATGTGAATGGAGATGATGTCTGGGTCGGTTTGGGCAATCTGCTTATAGACTTCGGCAAATTCGCCCTGTGCAGGGGCAGAGGTGGTCGGGAAGTCTTTAGAAGCACGGACGCGCTCATAAAATGCTTGCCCGCTAATGTCAATCCCGCCGCGATAATCTTGGTTATCGAGCCGAATGGTGAGCGGAACAACGGTAACTTCAAGCCCTTCTAGGTAACGCGGATCAATATCAATGCCATTGTCGGTAACGATCTTCATGTGGGGTTGGCTCCAAAGCTGGTTTAGCATGAACACTTTTTGCGGATGATTATAACATTTTTGGTAGCCAATAAAAAAAATTGCCTACTCATTTTGCCACGGGGTTGCATCCCCGTATGCAATTCTATATTGTCAACCCTGCGTGGGATGCCATTGTCCTCACCCAAAACCAGCATTGACAAAATAACATTTTTTATTAACCTAGTCGCTAAGTGCATCGTAACCTTTCGATCCATTTCGGGGATACTGAAAGCGGATGCCGAAAGAGGATACTGAAAATGACCCGTTTCAACCGCGCTGGTCTTTTGTTGTTCTTGATTCTAGGGATGCTGTGGGCAGTGCCGCTGGCGGCTGAGGAATTTGGCTCTGGCTGGACGCTGAATTGGTACCCGAACACCGCGCTTTCTGGCTCGCCAGTGGCGACCACCAACGCAGACCGCATTGACTTTGACTTCCGCGCAGGCACGCCCGTCATCCCCAGTGGGATTGACCTCAACAGCTTTTCGTTGCGGGCGCAGGCGTCGGTTAACTTTGCAGCAGGAACCTACCGCTTTTCATCTGGCTCTGACGACGGCCTGCGCCTCTATGTAGACGGGGTGATTTTGACCACCGCCTTTATAGATCGCGGGTATGTGCAAGGCCAAGATCAAGCCGAAGTCTACCTGACGGCGGGCGCGCACAACGTTCAAGTGGAGTATTATCAAAACAACGGCGATGCCCGCTTGCGCGTCTCTTGGGAACAAATCAGCGCCACCAACCAGACCCAAACCAGCGCCACCGCCAACCCGGCTGCAACTGCCGCGCCCACCGCCATCCCCCTCCCTGAAGGGCAAGTTGGAACGGGGCAGGTCGTCGGCGCAGAGGGTTTGACCGTCCGCAGTGGGCCGTTCTTGGGCGCGTCGCGTGTGACGATCATCGCCCCCGGCACGGAATACCCGCTGTTTGCCCGCAATACAGCGGAAGGTGAATTTACATGGTATCGGATTCAGGTACAGTCCAGCGTGGCGGTGGTAGACGACATCACTGGGGAAACGATCAGCACGCCTAGCGGCCCCATTCGCAATGGATGGGTGTCTGGTCGTTATTTTGTGATTGATGTGGCCGACGCGCAAATTCCGGTTGAAACGACGATCTTCGAGACGCTCACCGCCCCCGCACGGACTGGGGTGGTGGGGGTGTTGCGCTCCAATATGCGCTTACGGGCGGGAGCTAGTTACCGCACCTCCACGCTTGCCATTTTGGATTGGGGCGCAGAGGTAGAAATCGTCGGGCGGACGATCCAAGCCCGCGAGAATCATTGGTTTCAGGTGTATTACGGCGATCAAGTCGGCTGGTTGTTCGCGCCGTTCATCACCATTCAAGGCGACATTAACACCGTGCCGACCTATTGAGCCTTACGGACGATAACGGTGTTGTAGGCGCGGAAACTATTGCGCCCCATGCCTGTAAAAACAGGGTTTTAATCTTTCCGAACGGGATCGCGATTGTCCGTTTTACCCCTATCCCCGACCCTTTCCCCCGTCGGGAGAAAGGGAGAA
>JBMOFU010000236.1:0-6301 GCA_049318725.1 Phototrophicaceae bacterium
ACATACGCATGACGTGGTCGCAATAACGAGAGATTAAGCCCTACGCCGCCACCACGCGACATGATCTCGGTCATTTGGCCGAGCGTTTTCATGATGCCGCCGCGTGAGTCGCCAGCAATGGGCAAAACATAACAATTGTAAAATGTAAGCTCTTGATTAGTGCCCGCTGCCGTCAAAATACGCCCGCCGGGGACGAACTTCCAGTCATCCAGCAGCCACTCAAATTTTTTCGTCCATTCAGCTTGGAGCGCTGCATTCGGTTCGGCTGCTGCAATGCCCGCTGCCACACGCGCCATCATCTGTTCAGGGAGCGTTTCGAGCGGCTTGTCTACGTGTTCAATATCGCGGATGACGACTTCGCCATCCAGCAGTTCAATCGTCACCTGCGGCAATTGGAGTGCCGTCACCTTACCCACTTCGCGCTGGCCGGTCTTGCCGTTGACCACCACAATCACAGTGTCCCCAACAGCCAACGTCTCGCGGGTCATGTCCTTAAGGGCGTAACGGTCAAGGAAGATTTTATAGCCCAACTCGTTGAGGGCGTTCCGTTGGGGAGTATGTTGCTTTACCATACGTCTTACAGCCTCCGTAACAACCTAACATAAACTTACACTAGCAAAAAGAAAAGAATGGGTGGCCTGCATCAAAAGACAAGCCACCTAGATTTATAGTTTTAAGTTGAAATTGATGGTACGTATTGACCGAGCCAGCTGACCTAGTTCACACCAAATTCGTCGCGCTGTACTACTCTCTATTCTAGCACGAACGACAGATTTTCGAGGCAGATTTTCGGCATGAAAGCGTTAGGATTCGGTTGTGGAATATCACAAAAATCGGACTTCCACAATCATCCTAAGTCTGCTAACCGTTGCCTTTGTTACGACGGCGGCGGATAAAGGACGGCAAATCGGCATCTTCCATATCTTCTTCAGGGGTGGCGTTGGCCGCATCGTAGTAGTTGAATCCCCCGCGAGCAGGCGCTTGTGGCGGCGCAGGCGGTAACGCATTGGACTGTGGCGGTTGCTGATTAGCCATCGGCGGTTGCTGTGGGCGGGATTGCGCCGACGGCGGTTGCTGTGGCCGCGCCGACCCGTAGACCGTCGGTTGTGGCGATGAGGTAGGCGTAGGCGGCTGTTGTTGTTGAAGCCGCGTTTGTACACGGCTATGCTCAAAGCCCGTTGCAATAACCGTAATGCGGATTTCATCGCCAAGCGTTTCGTCAATTTGCGCGCCAAAGATCATATTCACATCAGGGTGCGCGCTTTCTTTGATGATCGCCGCAGACTCGTTCACTTCAAACAGCGTCAGGTCTTTGCCGCCCGTGATGTTGAATAGGATGCCGCGTGCGCCGTCAATGGTGACATCCAACAGGCCGCTGCTGATGGCATTTTCTGCCGCACGCCGCGCACGGTCATCGCCCGTGCCGTGACCGACGGCCATCAACGCTGCGCCGCCTTCAGACATAATCGTCCGCACGTCAGCAAAGTCTAGGTTAATCAACGCCGGGACGGTAATCAGTTCAGAAATCCCCTGAATACCTTGCCGCAACACATCATCGGCCAACGAAAACGCCTGTTGCAGCGTGGCGCGTTTGTCCGCCATTTGGAGCAGGCGATCATTGGGGATCACGATCAGCGTGTCTACCTGCGCCTTGAGCGCCTCAATGCCGGCCTCTGCGGAGCGTTGGCGACGCCCCCCCTCAAAGGTGAAGGGTTTGGTCACTACACCGATGGTCAACGCGCCTAGCTCTTTGGCAATCTGCGCGACCATTGGCGAAGCGCCAGTTCCCGTGCCGCCGCCCATGCCTGCCGCAATAAAGACCATATCGGAGCCGCGCAAGACCTCATAGAGTTCTTCTTGGCTTTCTTCGGCAGCGCGTTTGCCAATTTCTGGGTTGCCGCCTGCGCCAAGCCCGCGTGTGAGCTTGTCGCCAATCCGCACGCGGGTGCGGGCTTTAGAAGTCATCAGGGCTTGATTGTCGGTATTGACCGCTACGAAGTCCACACCGCCTAAGCCCTCCTCAATCATGCGGTTGACTGCGTTGCCGCCGCCACCGCCAACGCCAACCACCTTGATCTGTGCAAAACTCTCTCCGGGTGTGAAATCGCTCATTGCCGTTTGCCTTTAGCCCCTCAAGTGGATTGAATGCCGTATTACAAATTGATATACATTGTAGGCGCGCTTTTGCGCTTGGCAAGTTTTCTTTATGTTCAGTAGGACGCATTACCCATCTGGCATGAGCCGTTTGAAGAAATTACTCAGCAAAGCGGCCAACCCATTGCCATTAGCAGGGGTATTGCCCGCATGGGCGGTGGGAGTGCCAGCGTCCATATCCAGCCCCAAGCGTAACAAGCCTACGCTGGTACTGTAGGCCGGGTTACGGAGCGTGTCGGCCATGCCACTAAGCTTTTCTGGCTTGCCTATACGTACCGGGAAGCCCAATATCCGTTCAGCAACCTCTCTGAGGCCGGGCAACGCCGCTCCACCGCCCGTAATCACTGCCCCAGCGCGCAATAGGCCATCATAGCCAGAGCGCTTGATCTCTTTTTGAACCGTCTCAAAGATTTCTTCAATGCGGGCTTCGATGACCTCTGCCAACTCTACCCGTTTAATCTCTGTGGGATACCCTTCACCGAAGGGTTGTACCAAGAATACCTCAATTGGGTCAATTTGGCGCGGGATAGCATGACCATATTTAATCTTCACTGCTTCGGCATCCGTATACGGAATCCGCATGATATAGGTAATATCGTTGGTGACATGGTCACCGCCGACTGGAATCACGGCGGTATGCCAAACCGTACCCTCAATAAACACCGCTAAATCGGTAGTGCCGCCGCCAATATCTACGACAACTACGCCCATCTCGCGTTCTTCTGGCGTCAGCACCGTATCGCCAGACGCCAACGGATTGAGGATGAAACGGTCTACATAGACACCCGCGGCTTCGATTGCCCGCTCAAGGTTGGCAACACTCGTTGTGGCGGCAGTGATGATGTGGGCTTCGACCTCTAGCCGAAAGCCGTGCATCCCCAACGGGCTACGCACGCGGTCTTGCCCGTCCAGCGAATAGCTGCGCGGCACCACATGCAGCACTTCACGGTTATGGGGGATGGCAATCGCTTGGGCGGCTTCCATCGCCTTTGCAATGTCAGACTGTGCCACCCCACGTTGGCTGGCAATGCCGGTCACCCCGCGGCTGTTGATGGAGGCGATATGCCCCCCGGCAACGCTCACGAAGGCGCGGCCAATATCGTAGCCGCTGCTTTTTTCTGCCTTATGCACCGAACTAGACACGGCTGCCGTCAGTTGCCCAATATCATTGACGACCCCCTTCTTCATCCCCTGACTCGGTTCAATCCCGACGCCAATGATAAAGATGTCCTCCTCGCGGACTTCCCCCACAACGGTGCAAATTTTGTTCGTGCCTACATCTATCCCAACGACCAATTCGCTCATAATATCCTAGCTATAACCCCACAGCATAGTAAACCGCTTGTGGATCAGAGACATCAATCAGGCTAGGGACAATCCCGCGTGCCTGAAGGTTCGTCACAATGGCATTATAGATCAACATTCGATTGGGCATATCCGTTCCTACGCCCAGCCACACCTGCCACCCGCGCGGATCGGTATACCCTAACCCAAAACCCTCTGAGTAGCGCAATTGATTTTGCTCTGGCAGCAGGGTTTGTAACTGTAATGCCCCTTGTACCACATCTGTAGAAAGCTGTAGCGGCGGTTGAGGATTCAACGAATCGTCCACAATCCGCAATAGCTCTGGGCGTTCGCTGCGCGGGAGCGTGACATACCCGTGAATGTCCACCCAAGATTGCAACCCTGCGCGTTCCCAGATAAGGGCAGGTTCGCGCTCTTGCACGTCGAGCAACACATTGATACTACCTAAAACAACCTGAACATTGGCATCGGCAATAGCGGGGTCTGCTAAAAGGCGCGCACGAACCGCTGTGGGTTGCAACAGGAATACATTTGTTCCTAAGACATCCGTTAAACGGATGATTTCTTCGCGTGGCATGGTGGTTAAGCCGCTCACCGCCACGCCCCGTACCGTAAACACATCTGAGATCAAGAATACAACCAACACACCCATCAACACCAACGACAATAGCCCGCTGACGATCCGCCAGCGCGGGTCTCCGCTACGGCGGCTAACCAATCCTGTACGGGGAGTGGTCGCGGTTGGGGCATCCCCATACCAAACGCTTGGCGAGCGCTCTTTACGGCGTGGCTTAGATGATCGGGGGGTGGCAGTCAAGCGATGATTTCCCTACGCTTCTCAGGTGGTTTGAGGCTCTATCCTAGCGAAGAAATCGGTAGGGTGCAATTGCCACCCTACGGCGCATTATTGGGCAGAGTTGACGTTAGCATCCCTTCAACCATACGTACAATGGCGAAAATGTCCGGTAGCGGGGTTTGCCAAAGCGTTGGTACATGTAATTTGAGATCGGGCAACAGCGGCGTAGCGTAATTCCCTGTGGCGTCGGGCAAGACTTCTTGATAGTGGCGGCTGGTGTCTAAGCGATAAAAACGGCTAGTTTGTTTGGCCGGGTCGAACAGCCAGTATTCCGTTACCCCGCCCGCCTCATACTCGCGGAGTTTGTCTACGGTGTCGCGTTCCACGCTTTCAGGTGAAATGATCTCAATGCAAATATCGGGCGCGCCGATCATTTGGGTGTTGGTGGCTTGATTGGGATTAGATTTGAGGATGACCATCAGATCAGGCTCGCGGAAACGCTTCATGCTAGACAGTTTCAAAATAAAGGGATGCCTTAGCACCTCTCCAAGCGGGCGCAAAGTAAAATACGCGGTCAAGAGCATGAAAAGATAGCCATCGAGTTGATGATGTGCGCGTGCCAGTGGGGACAAGCGAATCAGCCTTCCTTCAACCCATTCAAAGTGATGGGCAGCGTAACTGTCCAGATAGGTTTGCTCGTCTACGAATGACGGGGATTCGAGCAGATGATCTATGTCCAACGTAAGGATATTGTCAGTCATGCGGGGGTATCCTTCACTCACTTTTGTATACCTATTTTAGCACGGATTTACCCTTCCCAGCCGAGTAGCTCGATTTCGGTTTCAAGCTGCGTCCCAGTGCGCTCTAGCACCGCCTGCTGTACATATTCCACCAATGCGCGATAGTCCGTGGCTGTTGCACCCGCTTCACTGATAAAGAAGTTGGCGTGCTTTTCAGAAACTGTCACGTTGCCAATTCGATAGCCTTTAAGGTTGCAGGCTTCAATCAAGCGCCCTGCGTAATCCCCCAGTGGATTTTTGAAGATGCTCCCTAAACTCGCGCCCGCGGGCTGTGTGCGCTTGCGGTGGGCTTGATAGTCTTCCATGCGGGCGCGGATGCTCACGGGGTCACCCAGCGGCAAGGCCAAATTCACCCACAAGACCAAAAAGCGCTTGTCCGCACGTTGCTTTAACGACGATGTGCGATAGTCATAGGCTAAGTCTGAGGTGAAAAGCATCTGTGCGCCGCGTTCAGCATCCAGCAACACCACATCGCACACGCTATGAGACATATCGCCGCCGTGCGCCCCGGCGTTGTTGACCACTGCCCCGCCGAGCGTCCCCGGCACGCTCACCGCCCACTCGAAACCGCTGTAGCCTCGTCTGGCGGCCTGCTGCGACAACCCTGTAAGGCTCATTCCAGCGCTGGCGCTGACTGTGCGTCCGTCGTGCCATTCGCCAAAATGTACTTCCGTGATTCGGTTGACGATCACCAGCCCGCGTATTCCGCTATCGGCAATCAACACATTTGCGCCGCTACCGATCACGCGCACGGGAATGCCGTCTGCCCATGCGGTTTGCACGACCTCTGCCAGCCGTTCGGTGTTTTCTTTTGCCACATAGAGCATTTCAGCATTGCCGCCCAAGCGTGCCGCTGTGTATTTGGCAAGTGATGCATGGTGTTGCAGGTCATTGCCTAAAAGCTGGGATAGTTGCACGGTCTGCCCCCTTATGCGTTGGATGCAACAATTTACAGCGGCGGATAAATGCCGCGTGCGCGTAAAAATTCTACACCGATGAGGGGGGCGTCACCAGCGCTGAGGATCAAAATCACCGCATTGGATTGTACTTCAGCAATCAGGCGCGTTGCCGTTTCCATCACTGAACCGCTGGCGTGCGCGTCGGGATGTTCAAAATCGGCGGCGATGGCTTCAGAGCTGATGCCGTCCAGTGGGGCTTCACGCGCAGCGTAAATATCGGTGATTAGCACATGATCGGCGGCGGTAAAGGCGTGGGTATATTGCGCCCATAACGCCTTTGTGCGGCT
>JBMOFU010000237.1:0-6296 GCA_049318725.1 Phototrophicaceae bacterium
CCATCGAAGCAGGGCAATTGCATCAAACACTGGGTTTTCTGCTACAATTCGCCATCATTGACCGCAACACCAGTCCCCTGTGGGAGCAATACCTGTGGAACTTTCTCATTTGAACCCCCCGCAATACGCCGCTGTCACCGCTCCTGATGGGCCAATCCTTGTGTTGGCTGGCCCCGGCAGCGGTAAAACCCGCGTGTTGACGCATCGCATCGCCTATTTGATTCAAGAGCGGGCGGTTGCCCCGTGGAATATCATTGCGGTGACGTTCACCAACAAAGCTGCCGCAGAGATGCGCGAGCGCGCCGAAAAACTGATCGGTGGCAAGGTGCGCGGCCTCAAAATTGGCACCTTTCATGCGCTGTGCGCCCGCCTTTTGCGTCAGACGTTGGGCGAGAAAAAAGGCGAAGTTTTGCCCTATGACCGCAACTTCGTCATCTATGACACCGACGACCAATTACAGATCATGCGCGCCGTTGTGGCCGATGAAGGGATTGACCTCAAGCGGTTACGGCTCAACAGCCCGAACAACGTTCTGTATCGGGTATCTGACGCCAAGAACGAACTCATCACCCCCAAGGAATATCCCAACACCAGCTATCAAGATGAAGTGGTGGCGCGGCTGTACGAACACTATCAAATGCGCTTGACAGCTAACAACGCAATGGACTTCGACGACCTGATTATGAATATGGTCGTCATGTTGCGCCGCCACCCAGACATCCGCGCCCAACTTCAGCAAGATTTAGCCTACGTGCTGGTGGACGAGTTCCAAGACACCAACATGGCGCAATATGAACTGGTTCGGCTGTGGAGTGCGCCGCAAAACAACATCTTTGTGGTAGGCGATGAAGATCAAGCGATTTACGCCTTTCGTGGGGCAGATTACCGCAATGTGCGGCGCTTCCGTGAGGATTACCCCGTCGCCAAGACCATCCTGCTAGAGCAGAATTACCGCTCGACGCAGGTTGTACTAGACGCCGCCCGCGCAGTGATTAGCGAAAACGTAGACCGCACACCGAAATCGTTGTTTACTGACCGCAAAGGCGGCGCGAAAATCTACGCCTATGAAGCCTATGACGACCGCGAAGAGGCGGGTTTTGTGGTGAAAGAGATCGAGCGCCTACGGATTGACGGCATCCCGTTAGACGAAATTGCTGTGATGTACCGCACCAACGCGCAATCTCGCCAGTTAGAAGACGCGCTGAAATCGAACCGTATTCCATATCGCTTGGTCGGTGGCATCGCATTCTATCAACGGCGCGAAATCAAAGATGTGATGGCCTATTTGCGGATGGTGGCGCTCGGCGCGGATGAGGTCAGCTTCAACCGCATTATCAACATCCCTAAGCGCGGGATTGGCCCTAAAACGCAGGCGACTTTTGAGGCGTGGGCAAATGGGCAAGGGCTATCATTGGATGATGCTTTAGTCCGTATTGCTAATGGCGTGAATCCGCCGGGGATCACTGGCAAGACGCTCAACGCCTTTGCGACACTCGGCAGCCAATTGCGTGACTGGCACGACCTCGCCACGCAAGAGCGTTATGTGGACTTGCTCGACGCGATCCTCATCGGGACGGGGTATCTGGCACACCTTGCCGGCGTCGCTGAAAACGAGCTTGACCTTGACGAGCGTAAGGCCAACCTTGAGCAGTTGAAAGCGGTGTTGAGCGAACCCGACTTTGAAAGCCTTGCGGATTTGCTCACTGACGCCACGCTCACGCCGGACAGTGAGGCGACGGAATCTGACAATACAGCGCGGGTGACGTTGTTGACCTTGCACGCCAGCAAGGGGCTGGAATACCGTGCCGTGTTCATCACCGGCCTAGAGGAAAAGTTACTCCCCCACTCACGCTCGATTGACGACCTTGACGGCATTGCCGAAGAACGCCGCCTGCTGTATGTGGGAATCACCCGCGCCCGCGATAAACTGTACCTCACACACGCCTTCCGTCGGCGCTTTGGCAACTACAGCGAACCGAGCGAGGCCTCACGCTTTTTATACAACCTCCCCGCCACCTTGATTGAGGGGACGAACAGCCTCACCGCCAGCCAACAGCAAATCACCAGCTACAATAAATCTATGCAATGGAATGCCCCTTCATCGCGTGAACCCCAAGAGCGCGCCTACGTTCCCCCCAAACCAAAGGCCAAACCCGACCCGAAGATTGTTCCGTTCCCGAAACCGAGCAAGTACCGCAGCGGTCAGCGCGTATTGCACAGTAAATTTGGCGAAGGCATTGTCATAGAATCGAAAAGAAATGGTGACGATGAAGAAGTGGTCGTGGCGTTTGAAGAAGAAGGTGTCGGGATCAAGCGCTTGATGGCGAGCTTTGCAAATTTGCAGATGTTAGCAGATTAAGTGGCGCGGACGCCACAGGTGGCGTCCCTACAATAGCGTTATTGCCTGTAGGGGCAAGACATGTCTTGCCCACGCCAAACGTCAAACCCCAACCCTCTCATGGATACATGAATAGGTACACGCCGAAAAATCGAAAGCGGGGATTGTGTTAAGTCACAATCCACCCGTCCGCAATCCACGCACGCGCCTGTGCGCCGGCTTCCCCCAGTGTGATTGACTCCCCTGCCATCAGCCGCCGATGCAATAACAATAGGTCAGGCGCGTCCGTAATCTGCTCGGTCAGGTCGTGATACAGCCGCTTGCCGTTAGGCATCGTCACCCACGCGGGGATGGCTAAACGGCTGGCGTCGGTCAACGGCGCGGGATGATAGGGCATTGGCGGGCGCTTGGCCGCGTTGAGGATCACATCGGCGTAGGCGCTCGTCATCTCTGTTAGGCTGAAACGCGCTTGCAGATAGTCTAACGTAGCCACAGAGGTGCGTTCACGGGCGCTTAAAATCCGTGCGGCGATGCCCACCGCGGCGGCGACATCCCCCGCGTCTACTTTATCCAGCAGCGCGTCGGGCAATAGCTCCCGCGCCGGGCCAACACGGGCGACAATCGCCGGGGTGCCGCAGGCCAAAGACTCATACGGCACGTTGCCGAAGGTTTCTACATAGCGGCCAATGGCTAACGTTACCCCGCCCATGCTGTAGTAGGCGGGCATTTCTGCCTGTGACAGCCATTCATGGAAGATGAAGTTTTCGCTCACACCGTTCTGGGCGATGGTCGCCAGTAGGCCGTCATAGTAGGCGCGGTCTTCGGGCGAGAGCGCGCTTTCGATCCAGCGCGGCACGAGGACGCGCAAATGCGCCATTCCCTGTTCGTAGACCAAGCGCCGCGCCAGCTCAATCGTTTCAAAGATGCCTTTGGCGGCTTCAGGGCGGTGCGGGAACAATGCAATGGTGTGGCGGGTGGGGTCTAGGGTGGGAAATTTATGCAAGATAGTGCTGTAGTCGGTGGGGCGGAACTGGTCAAAGTTCAGGCCGTTGTAGATTACGGGGGTGCGGGCGGTTAAATCTGGGAAGAAGCGCCCCACCGTTTGCAGGATCGTATCGCGCTGGTAGTGGCTAATCAAGATCAGCGCGTCGCCTTGAAACAAGAAGGCGCTTTGCAGCGTTTCAGAAAAGATCAAGCTCCGCAACGATACCACCGTCGGGATGTGTTGCATCACATACGGGAAGATGAACCCGCCGTCATGACTGTAAAACACATCTGCCGTTGCCAGATACTCGCTCAAGTCTTGGATGGCGTTGGCGATGTTGAAGATCGGCGTGGCGTAGGGTTCGGGGTACGGCTGCTTAAAGCGGAAGATCGGCACAATTTGGGCGTTTTCGTGCCAATAAAACGGCTCGGTCAAGTCTGGCGGGCGACGGGTACACAGAAGCGTGACGCGGTGGCCGCGCTCGGCAAGGTGCATCACAACGGCGTACAGTTGCTTTTGCGCCCCGCCCATCACACGGTTGGGGAACAGCGGCGTCATGGAAAAAGCGACAATGTGCATGAATTAGGCCTTCAGTGTTATCAATGATAGAAACAAATTAAACCCTAACGGACGCCACAGGTGGGGCGTCCCTACACAACCGTTGTAACCTGTAGCGACGTGACTTATCACGTCCGCACGACGACGAAAAATCGAAACCGTAAAATGTGATTGTGTTAAGTGGGTACACATGGGGCATGATGGATCATGCGCCTACACATACCCCTATACGGCTAGGTCAAAAAAGCCTTGAAATCCGCGTGATCTGTTGTTACACTGATTGCCATCATTGGGAGATAGTTCAACGGCAGAACAGCGGATTCTGGTTCCGTTAATCTTGGTTCGAATCCAGGTCTCCCAGCTTTCTTGGACATGTTCCGAACAACATTCCCCACCACAACCGCCCCAATTTGAGGCGGTTGTTTGCATTTTATGCCACCATTGCACCCACCGGTTACGGCTTACCAGATAGGAAAAAGGGGGATGCAATTCGAGTCGTACAAGCTTTCCATCTCGGTCAACGATCACCCGCTGGATCAGCAGATGTAAAAGAAACCGTTGTTTGTCTTGAGGTAGTTTACCATACAACACGGGGAGCTGGTGTAAAATCGCCACGGCCTCGTCAAGGTTCGCCAGCGTTTGTGAACGAGGGGTACCGATCATCTGGATTTGCTGCTGAATCGCTTGCCGTTGCGCGTTCAACTCCTCCCAAACGTCATTCCACATTTCATCGTCCACTTTGCCGTTGTGATAGAGCCGAATCATTTTCCGCTCCTTCTCATCCACATCGGCTAGACTGGCTTGGAGTTGTTCCAGCAGGCTATGCTGATTGGGGATTAACGCCGTGACTTCCTGTGCATAAATCGCTTGCAAACAAACCATATCCTTAGATTGCACTTGAATTTGCCCAAGCACAGCAATCACCTGCTCATCAATCGCTTCGCAGGGCAGGTTGATATTGGAATTGGGGACGCAGTAGTAGCGATTGCCCCCAGTCGGTCGGTTGATGTTCGAGGTGGAACCACTCAGGCGCGTCAGCTTGCCATCGATCTCGACATAGGCCATGCGCTTGAGCAGGTAGAAGTGTTTGCGCTCTGGGTGGCGCTTCTGGGTGCGACGCTCCAAGATTGCCAATCCTTGCTCAAACTCCTCCGTGGTGACGGTGGGTTGCCATTGACCGCGCACCGCTTTTGGACGAATGCCTGCGGGTTCACTGACCACCCAGCCTGCATAGAACCAGTTATGGAAAACGGCAGACAGGGCATTGGTCGCGTGCGTCCGTTGACCGCGCTGTTTTACAAACGGCGCACCTGAGCGTAGGCAATAGCCCCGGGCATCCAGTTCTTCACAGATTTGCTCTAGGGTATACTTGTCGGTGAGCAATAGCTCCCATGCTTCGCGCCAGACCTTGAACTGTTGCGGATCCGGTTCGACCCAGTGGCGACTGCGCCCAATGATGGCGTGTTCTGGGCCACTGACGGCCTCTTGCCGATTGATGTATCCGTCGGGGGATTTACCCGTGTGGCCGCCGCTCCGCAGCTTGGTATGGATCCCCCGCTGCGCCCGTTCGCTGATCTTGATGGATTCGCGCCGTGCCATGGCAAAGCGAATGACAATCAGCAACCGATCATCGGCATCGACCGGATCAATGTCAGGATAATCGGCAAAGCGCACCTTAATCCCTAATTCGTCCAGTTCGTCAATCGCCTGCAACGCCTCAGCGTCGTTGCGGCCAAAGCGTTCGGCGTTCTCCACCGCCACATGTGAAAACTTCCCCTGATGGGCATCTTTCAACATCCGTTTATAGCTTCGGCGGTCAATATTGAAACCGGAATCCACATCGGCATACTCAGCGATGACCGATAGTTCCGACCCCGCAAGCAAGTGTTTGTGAATCTCATGGCGCTGGCGATCCTGCGAATTCTTGGGGTTCTGTGTTTCCTTACTGCTCGTCCGCAAATAGATCACCCAACCGGGTTGAAGGGGGATTGGATTAGTTTTCTTCCGCATGGTCATTCTCCTTTGAAGGTTGATCGGGAGTGGATGGGGTAGGGGTAGGCGATGATGAATCCGATTCCAGTGCCTCATGTAGCAATTCCATGAGGGACAAGAGCCGCTTGGCCTGCTCGGTGCAGGGTGTTGATGGGTGCATGGGTTTTTTCTCCTTTCATGCACGCTCGGACTTCCCAAGCGTAATGAAACGGAAATAACACGCCAAACCAAATGAATAAGTGGCAACATGAATCCATCCCAAGCAGCCTCCGCGCCGCACGGCATTCTCAAGTACAATGCAAACAGACCCAGCACCCCGTCAAAGGGTGTGAGGTTTGTCTTAGGGAATGCCATAGTGATATCGCCGTTGCAAGCAAGCACTATGGCAAGCCTTTCAAAACCGCTCTGGTGAGGGAGCGTTGA
>JBMOFU010000238.1:0-6244 GCA_049318725.1 Phototrophicaceae bacterium
GATAATATCTCCCCTGCGGCACGCAAACCAGACGCATACCCACCGTGAACCGTCCCCGCCCACGCATTAGAAGCCGTTGCTTCCCCCGCCCAAAAGAGTCGGTTGGCCGTCGGTGCCGCATAGATTTCGCGCGCCTTGGTTGCGCCGGGCCTGGTGTAACTGTAGACGCCGCGTGTAAACGGCTCATCTGACCAGTTCATCACCACCGTTCGGGCAGGATGAGGCACTGCCGCTTCCCCTAATTCCGCACGCAGGCTACGCAGCGCCGCCGAAATCATCCCGCGCTCGCCTAAACCGACTAGCCGACTCGCCCAATCCCCAGTAGCAAAGCCAGTGAGGATGAACTGCGCCGTCGGGTGGGCGCGCCCGACCGACGGCGACCACCACATCGGCGGGTTGCCCGCGCTGTACAAGGCGGCAACGCCTTGCGGCAGCACGGGCTGGTCAAACAAGAAGACCAGCTTTAAGCCCTGCCCCATTGGAATATCGGCGATGGCCTCATGCTTTTCAGGCGGCAACACGGGGTTAAATGTGACCATTTTGTGATGCAGCACCCCCACTGGCACAGTGATGAGCAACTGCGCCGCCTCGAACATTTGCCCGCCTGCCGCCTCTACACGGATGGGCGTTTGCCCCCAATCCACGCCGATAACGGGGGTGTTAAGCTGAATATCAAGGTTAGCGCTCAATGGCGAAAGGATAGAGTCATAGCCTTCTAGGATGCGGTAATCTTGCGTGCCGCGTGTGTCATCGTAAATTTCTTCTAGCGTGGCCTTTGCGCTTAAATGATGGATGTCTCCGCCAGCGGCGTTGGCGTAAGTGCGGCGCACATAGCGCAACTGCTCGCGGGTAAAGCCCAGTCGGTTAAGGTAAAGGTATAAATCTTCATCTTGGTCATTGACCATCACGCCGGGTAAATCCCAAGTGCGGGTCTGATTGAAGGCGGCATCTACCCTACGGAGCGCACGCATAGTGTGTAGCTCGCCATTTTCGCTCCGCACCAAAGACTCATCGCCCTTTTGCCAGTGGAAAACGTTTAAGCCCGCAGGGCTGACCAGTTCCCATGTTGGCGCATATTCGCCATGAATGAACTCTGCGCCCATTTCAACGGGTACGCCATCCACCAAATCTCGGCGGGTGAAGATTCGCCCACCAATGCGCCCGCGTGCTTCAAGGATCATCACGCGCAAGCCCGCTTGCTGGAGCGTCGCCGCTGCGGTGAGTCCGGCAATCCCTGCCCCGATTACAATCACGTCCATAAAGACTGATGCCTCTTTTCTGTGCAAAATTCGCCCTACATTTTAGGGTAGGTTATCTTAAACTATAAACAGTTCGATTGCCTTTTGGCAATCTTCCCATCATTTTGCAACAGATCACATATAGAAACGGGGGTGGCGGCACAAGATGGCAACGCTCTCTACGGCCAAACGCAAACGGGGCTTTTTAGAATCGCGTGAACCCGGCCAGTTAAACGGGTTTGGGTTGGCCTTACCGGCCATTTTTTGGATGATATTCTTTTTTATCTTGCCAGTGTTGATTGTCTTGGTCATGAGCTTTTTGACGCGCACCCGCAGCGGTGGCGAACTGCCACTGACGCTTAAGGCTTATGATGATGTGTTTGGTGAGTTTTACGAAGCCGACGAAGTACAAGAAAGTTGGCAAGCCGTTTTAACTGCCGAAAGCGGCGCAGACCGCTTGAGCGCTCTTGGTGATCTGTTTGAAGCAGATAACCCTTATGCGCGGGTCTTGGTACGTTCGCTGTGGATTGCGCTGGTTTCTACGGTTGCTTGCTTGGTATTGGGCTACCCGCTGGCGTACTATATCGCTACGCGGCAAAGCGAGTTATACCGCGTCTTTACGCTGTTCTTGGTTGTGCTGCCGTTTTGGACGAACTTTTTGGTACGAACGTATGCGTGGCGGGTGATGCTTGGCACAGAGGGCGTCATCAATACGGTATTGGTCAACACGGGCGTGGTACAAGAGCCGTTGCAACTGTTGTTCACACAGGGCGCGGTGATCGTTGGCTTGGTGTACGGCTTTTTGCCGTTTATGGTCTTGCCAATTTACGCCAGCGTGTCTCGCTTTAACTTTCGGCTGGTCGAAGCCGCCAACGACCTCGGCGCGAACGATTGGTTTGCCTTTTGGCGCGTGGTGTTGCCGGGAACCTTGCCGGGGGTGATTGCGGGCTGTATTCTGGTCTTCATCCCCTGTATTGGCTCTTACGTCACACCAGACTTGCTAGGCGGCGGCGCGGGAGACCGCGTGTTGATCGGCAACTTGATCGCGGAGCAGTTTGGCGGCTCTGCCGGCAACTATCCGCGTGGGTCAGCGCTGTCTGTGGTGTTGATGGCAATTGTGTTGGGGTCATTGTTCGTTTACCTGCGCTTTGGGCAGGAAGCATCTGAAGGGCGGGGCAACTAATGGCGCAACAAACTTTGCAATCCCAAACGGATGCACGGCCAAGCCTAACCAACTTGCCGCCCTTTGAGTTGAAGCCGGGCAAAATTCAGCTTGACCTGTTGATTCGGCGGGTGGGGAGCGTTGGCCTGTTGCTCAACCCCATCTTCAGCTACTTCTTCTTGTGGGCGCCCATTTTGCTCTTGGTGATCTTCTCGTTTAACGACTCACGCGGGGTGTCGGTTTGGCGTGGGTTTACGTGGCGCTGGTACGTGAATATCTTTAACAACACGGTTGGTACAGATGCCAGCTTCAGCACTGGGCTGATGCTCCAAGCGTTTTGGGCAAGCATCTGGATCGGGCTTGCAACCACCGTCATTTCGACCATCATCGGCACGATGGCCGCCTTAGCGCTGGAACGGACAGAGTTCCCCGGCAAACGGATTTTAGACGGCGTGCTGTATTTGCCCGTGGTGATCCCTGAAATTACGCAGGGCATTTCACTTGCGGTATACTTCAAGACGGTTTTTGATTACGTCAATAATCTAACGGGGACGGACATCAAGCAAGGCGCCATTACCGTGATTATCGGCCATGTGGTGTTTACCATCTCTTACGTGGTGATTGTCGTGCGGGCGCGGCTCGCCAGCATGAATCCGCGCCTTGAAGAAGCCGCCAGCGATCTTGGCGCCAACCCGTGGCGCACCTTTTGGCGCGTGACCTTCCCGTTACTGTTCCCCGGCATTTTGGCGGGCGCGCTGTTAGGCTTCACCGTCTCGCTAGACGATTACGTCGTGACGTTCTTCACCCGCGGGGCAGGTACCAATACCCTGCCGATCTTTGTCTATGGCTTGCTCAAAACGACCATCTCGCCAGAGATCAACGCCATCAGCACGATTTTGTTGGTCATTTCAACCGTGTTGATTGGGGTGTCGTTAGCGTTTCAGGGGCGCAGCACTGCCGAAAGATAAACATGCGGTGATTGCTAGGTTTGCGGACAACGCCTACCTTGTCCCTACAGGATGAGGTCGCGTTGCGACGGTTTTGTAGGGACGCCACCTGTGGCGTCCGTCTCTGTGGCGTTAAACTCTGTCACTAGCAATCACGGTAAACATGGCAAGGGGATGAGCGAACATCCCCCCACAAATGAGGTTGTCAACAGGGCAAATGCCTTGATCGCAACAAACGCAGTGAGTTTCTTGTTTCTCAATTGTTCACGAGGAGACCCACAGATGCAAAAGAAATTTTTCTTGATGGTGACGGTCTTGTTGTTGGCCTTAGCATCATTCCCATTGGCCGCGCAGGACGCCGAAGGCTGGACATGCCCCGAAGGGTTTGCCGGCCAAACACTCAGTATATATAACTGGTCTACCTACATTGCCGAGGATACCATCCCCAACTTTGAAGCAGCGTGCGGTGTCACCGTCAGCTACTCGATCTTTGAAAGCGCCGAACAAGCGCTAACCGTGTTGCGTCAAGGCAACCCCGGCTACGATTTGGCTGTCCCGTCTGACTATGTTGTGGCGATCATGATTACTGAAGAACTCATCCAACCGATGGATGAAGCGATGATCCCCAACCTTGCCAACCTGAGTCCCGCCTTCCAAGAACTGGCATTGAACGAGGAAGGTTGGTATGGCGTTCCTTACCTTTGGGGGACGATTGGCATCGGCTACAGCGTAGAAGCCTTCCCTGACGGCGTAGATAGCTGGGAAGACCTGTTCACGCATGATGGCCCGGTAGCGTGGCTAGAAGACATCCGCCCGATGTTCGGCGCCGCAGAGTTGATGCTCGGCTATGACCCCAACACCGTTGACGAGGCCGAAATTGAACAAGCGGCTGAATACTTGATTGACAACGGCGATAACGTCGTTGCCATTGCTGGCGATGACGGCCAAGCCTTGCTCCAACGCGGTGACGTAGACGCCACCGTTGAATACAACGGCGATATTTACCAGATCATCGCTGAATGTGAATGTGAAGACTACGCCTATGCAGTGCCATCTGAAGGTACCAACATCTGGGTAGACGTAATGGTCATCCCCGCCGACGCCCCGAACCCAGAACTGGCGCAGGTGTTCATTGACTATATTCTGGACGCGCAAGTCGGCGCAGACCTGTCTAACTTCACCAGTTACGCCAGCCCCAACCAAGCCTCCATTGACGCCGGCTTGATTGATGAAACCATGCTCACCGACGCGGGCATTTACCCCAACGAAGAAACCATGATGCGGCTTTACAGCACGCAAGAGCTACCCGATGTTGAACAGCTTTACACCGACCTGTGGGATGAGGTCAAGCTAGAAGTCGGCGGCTAAACGCACTGTGGGGCATGACCAGATTACGTCATGCCCCACAACATAACCCTTACTCTGATTGCGAGTGACCGATTTTAACGCCTTAAAGACGGACGACAACTGTGTCGTCCCTACATAACCGTTGAAATACGACAACATCCTGTAGGGGCAATGCCTGCCTTGTCCGCAAAACCGTATAAAAACATCAACTAGCAATCATAGTAACCCTTCTTTAACGCAATCCATACCGATTTCTATTCGACATCTTCCCCCGTATTGTCTATACTTTAGCAATATTGAATAGGAAATAAGTCCTACCCTGATTGCTAGTGACTGATTTTAAGGCCACAAAGACGGACGACACAGCTGTCCTCCCTACATAACCGTTGAAATACAACAACATCCTGTAGGGACAAGGCCTGCCTTGTCCGTAAAACAGCAATCACCGTAACTCCTGTTTTTACAGCCATTGTTGATGATGATAAAGATGCCTAAACCCCAATGAACAAACTTACTGATCTCAATGTAATTGTTATTGAAGACAATGAAGATGGCGGCGAAATCTTGCAGGCGCTGATTGAGCATTTAGGGATGCGCGTCACCATCACCCCACAGCCGCAAGTGGGCATTGCACACGCGCTGGCAGAAATCCCCGCTGTGATCTTGTGTGACTTGCACCTGCCCGGTACAGATGGCTATAAGGTGCTGAGTGACTTACGCCAACACCCCGAACTCGCCAATACACGCATCATCGCCATGAGTGCCATTGAACCGATGTTTGTGATGGCACGCTGCAAGGCCGCTGGCTTTGATGGGTTTATTGCCAAGCCTATGGGCTGGCAATCGTTCCCCGGTCAAATGTACCGCGTGGTAGAAGGTATTCCGGTCTGGGATGCCCATTAGCGCCGTAACGCCTGCCATACCTGCGGCGGCCAACGGCGTACCAGCCACCACAGGCCGTTACAGCCCTGCCCAATCACCTGAATATCTTCGACTAGCAGCCGCGCCTTGATCCCCCATGTAATGCGGCTGTTGGCGGGAACCGTGACCCGCCAACGCCAATATTCTGCCGTAGATTCCAGCGGCGCTTCAGATTCAAACAAGTCATAGCCGACTTCCCGCGTGCGCTCGATCATCACCGTTAGGTCACGCGCCGTCAGGTTTTGCACTTCATAGCCGATCACCTGCGTGTGATGGATTTTGCGGATGAGCTTTTCGCCCTCTAGCGTTGTCCCCACGTCTTCGGTGAACTGCTCTAGCTGTTCGCTGATCTTGATGCCGCGCTCGACGGCGTAGGGCAAGTAGATCGCTGCGCCGTCACGGGTGAAGGGGATCACGGCTTCGCCTTTGTAGTCTCCACCTTCGACCAGCGTTGCCGGGCCGCGCTCTAGGGTTAGCCCAGTGGCATTGACGAATTGCAACGTCGCTACGGGGTGGTTCGGCACTTTCAGGCCGTTGTAGATCAAGTGGCGGGTGTAGGGGATATTCGTCTTGTGGATGATCGGCACTAAGGCAGACACGCCGCGCTTGATCGAAACCGGCTGCGTGAC
>JBMOFU010000239.1:0-6238 GCA_049318725.1 Phototrophicaceae bacterium
GCTCCATGTGCCGCTGCTGAGGTAGGCGTAGTCGCGGGTGGTCGTCGGCACAGCGATCACGGCGCTACCGGTGTCATGCGTGGGCGGGGCAATGACGGGGATGCCTTCCCAGTGGCCGATTCGGTCGCCTGCATGGATGATCGGCGGCAAGTATTGGGTGGGCAGGCCGATTTGTGCCAACAGGTCACGATCCCAGTCTTGCAGCGCGGGGTTGAGCATTTGCGTGGTGGTGGCGTTGGTGAACTCGCTAGATTTTTCCCCCGTGAGCCAGTAATGGAACAGGTCTGGCATGGTCAGCATGGTACTCGCCCGCTCTAGGATGGGGTTGCCCTGTTGCAGCCACGCGGCAAACTGATACAGCGAGTTGATCGGCATAAACTGGATGCCCGTGTGGTCGAAAATCTGGCGGCGGTCAAAGCGCCCCAACAGCCAGTCGTAGCCTTGCACGCGGGAAAGGTCGCGGTAGGCCACTGGGTTGCCCAACAGTTGCCCGTGCGCGTCTAACAGCGCGAAGTCCACGCCCCATGTATCTACCCCAATGGAGGCCGTTGCGGGCGGGCGGGCGGTTAACCCCTCTTGGATGTCTCGCCACAGGCCAAGTACATCCCAAAAGAGCGTTTCGCGCACGCGCACAGGGGCGTTTTTGAAGCGATGTAGCGTTTGGAGCGTGAACGATGTGCCATCAAAGGCCACATCCATGACGCGGCCACTCCCTGCGCCTAAATCCACTGCAATAACGTGCTTGGCATTCATCAAAAAAAGTCTCCAAGAAAAAGAAAAATCATTTATCCCCGCCGAAACGGGTCATTCCGTAGGGGCGTCCCATGGGACGCCCCTACAAGATCGTCATTTTTCGTAGGGGTATGGCGCGCCATGCCCCTACAGGGGTTTGGGTCTTACTGCGTTACTTCTTCAATATCGGTTGGGTAATGCACATCTACATTAGACGGGCTGACAAAAAAATGGCTCATATAGACTGCCGGGGGGACTTGCCGCCCGCCCAAAATATCAAAGGCCAACTGAAGCAATTGCTGGCCGTAGCGCTCTGGAGAAAACGCCGTTGCCCCGACCAGCGCGCCGTGATCCTTCCGCATTTCTAGGCGCAGGCGGCGGTCTGCCCCTTGCCCCACCAACTTGATTTGGTCAAGCCACCCACTGACCCGCGCCGCTTCCAGTGCGCCAACGGCGGCGTCATCGTTAAAGCAGATGATCGCCACCTGTGCCGACGGTGGCAGGCCGCCTAATGTGGCATAGAGCGTGTCATAGGCGTTTTCGACGGTGTTATCAAAGTCTAGCGTCACGATCTTTTCGGCGGGGATGCTGCCCAGAACTGAAGCCAGCCCTTCCAGTTGGCCGTGAATCCGCATGGCAGGCAGTTTGCCCGTGCGGGTTTGTTCGACCACAATCAAGGTGTCAAACGCCCCGCCCCAATCACGAAGGATCGCCCGCCCCAGTTCTACGCCTGCCAGCTTGCCTGCAAGGTAGTTGTCTACGCCGAAGTACGTTGCGCCGACCATCGGAATATCTACAGCAATCAGCGGGACGTGTGCCTGCTGGAACTTGTGGGCAATCAAGTTACCAGTGTCTTCATCTACTTGATATTCAATCACAAGGTCAAGCGCTTGGGTCAACAGTTGATCGGCCACCTGCAAGGCCACGTTGGAGTTTAGCTGGTTGTCGGCCAGCACCAGTTCCACGCCGCCGTGCTGTTGGGCGGCTTGCTCTAGGCCGCGCCGCACATCACGGCTAAAGGGGGTATGTTCGCTCAGGTTGGCAAACCCCACCCGCACCACATCGGCGGCCTTGTTGCGCGGGGCATAGTTGCGCGTGGTTTGTTCGCCACACACGACCACATGCGCCCCGCCGCTGCGGATTTCTTCAATGGTGGCGGGGGTCACACGCGCATCAACGCCCATGTAATTGATGTCTTCCAGCGTGGCGAAGGTCGTTAGCCCCACCTGCCCGATTTTGCTGGCGTCGCACAAGATCACCCGTTGTTGTGTGGCCTTGAGCATCAGCGTTTTCATCTGCGCCTCTTGTAGGTCACTTTCAAAGAAGCCGAGTTCTGGCACGAAGGCGCTACACGACAAAAACGCCCGCCGAATGTGATAGTCGCGCAGCACCCCTTCGCTAATCCCGCCCGTGAGCGCGTTCCCGTTGGGGCGCAAAATCCCGCCGAGCAAAATCACCGTGTTGGAGCGCTCTTTGGCGAGCAACTGCGCGACCTTGACGCCGTTGGTGAACACTACCAAGTCGCGGCGGTCGGTCAGGTATTGGGCAATGTGCATCACGGTAGAACTGGCGTCCAGCATGATGGCGTCGCCGTCCTCGATCAAGCTGGCTGCCCAGCGGGCGATCCAGCTTTTTTGCTCGCGGTTGCGCGAAATCTTCTGGTCAAGATAGTCTGACGAAATCGTAGAGGAAGGGACTTTCGCCACCGCGCCGCCCCGTACCCGCGTCAGTTGGCCTTGCTCGTCCAGTTCTTCAAGGTCGGTGCGGATGGTGCTTTCAGACACATTCAGCCGCTCGGCCAAGTCTGTGACGCGCACGCTTTCTAACTCATCCAGCATTTGCAGGATGTGTTGATGACGCCGATAGGCCGTTGCAGACTTCTGATCCATGAAAGTAATTTTTGCCTAGCAAGAAATTTTCGTTGAATACTTTCGATTATTCCCAATGATTGCCAATTTGTCAAATATCTGCTGTTGAAAATTGGTGATTTCTGTTGAAAACTTGTGATATGGTCAAATGAGCGCGCTTACCCTCGTAAAATACACCCTTTAGGTTAAAAAAATAATGACCCCAATGTATGATCTTGCCAAAGCCCGTTACGCTGAACTTGGCGTAGACACCGACGCCGCGCTTGCGCGCCTGAAAACGATCCCGATTAGTTTGCACTGCTGGCAAGGCGACGACGTAGGCGGCTTTGAAAGCCCCGAAGCCGGCCTCAGCGGGGGGATTATGGCGACAGGCAATTACCCCGGCAAAGCCCGCACGGTAGACGAACTGCGCGGCGACCTAGACACCGCCTACCGTCTCATCCCCGGCCAACATCGGCTGAACCTGCACGCCATCTATTTAGACAGCCCCAAAAAGATCGAGCGCAACGCCATTTTGCCCGAACACTTTTCCAGTTGGGTGGATTGGGCAAAGGCCAACGGTCACGGCATAGACTTTAACCCGACCTGCTTCTCGCATCCGTTGGCCGCCAGCGGATTCACGCTGTCCCACGCTGATGCTGGAATCCGCCAATTTTGGATTGAGCATTGCATCGCCTGCCGCGAAATCGGCGCATATTTTGGCCGCGAACTAGGGACGCCCACCATTACCAATATCTGGATTCCCGACGGCTATAAAGACATCCCCGCAGACCGCTACGCCCCGCGTGAACGGCTGCGCGCCGCGCTGGATCAAGTGCTTGCCAAGCCGCTAGACCCCGCCCATCACAAAGACACAGTAGAAAGCAAGCTGTTCGGCATCGGGGCAGAAAGCTACACGGTTGGCTCCCATGAGTTTTACATGGGCTACGCCGTCAGCCGTAAAACCCTGCTCACGCTGGATGCTGGTCACTTTCACCCTACAGAATCTTTAGCCGATAAGCTGTCTGCGATGTTGTTGTTCGTGGATGAACTGTTGCTGCACGTCAGCCGCTCGGTGCGCTGGGATAGTGACCATGTGGTGACCTTAACCGACGAGCTACAGGCGATCATGCAAGAGGTCGTCCGCGCCGACGCGCTAACGCGGGTGCATATCGGGCTAGACTACTTTGACGCCAGCATCAACCGCATTGCGGCATGGACGATCGGCACGCGCAACGCACTCAAGGCGCTGTTACTGGCCTTACTTGAACCCCGCGATACCCTGCGCGAGTATGAAACCAGCGGCAACTTCACCGCACGCTTGGCGCTGCAAGAAGAACTCAAGGTATTGCCGTTCGGCGCGGTGTGGGATCACTACTGCGAAATGCAGGGCGTGCCGGTTGGCATGGCCTTCATGAACGAGATCACCGCCTATGAAACCTCTGTTTTAGCAAACCGTACCTAAAGGATAACCCGATGCAACGCTATGCCACAAGTGATTACAAGCATGTCAAATACCTGTGGGATGACGCCCACGCCGCCACACTCGACGAGGTAGACCGCCTGATTTACCGCTCTAACCTGCTCGGCAGCGACCAACGGATCACCAACACGGGCGGCGGCAATACCTCTGCCAAGCTCCAGCAAGTAGACCCGCTCACCGGCGCAACGGTAGAGGTCATGTGGGTCAAAGGCTCTGGCGGGGACTTACGCACCGCCAAGCGCAACAACTTTGCCTCACTCTATATGGAAAAACTGCTGGCCTTACGGACGATTTACCAGAATACGCCCAACAACGGCGTCAAGACACCCATCGAAGATCAAATGGTGGGGATGTACCCGCACACCGTCTACAACCTCAACGCGACGGCATCTTCCATTGATACGCCGCTGCATGGCTTCATCCCCTTTAAGCACGTAGACCATACCCACCCCAACGCCGTGATTGCCATTGCCGCGTGCAGCAACGGCAAACAGATCACCCAAGACATCTACGGCGGTGAGGTCGCATGGGTGGATTGGCAACGCCCCGGCTTTGACTTGGGCTTGGTGATGCAACAGGCCATCGAAGCCAACCCCGGCATCGTCGGGATTGTGATGGGCGGGCATGGCCTTATCAACTGGGCAAACGATGAAAAAGAGTGCTACGAACTGTCCTTGACGCTAATTGAGCGCGCCGCCCGCTACCTTGAAGATCACGACTTGGGCGACAAAACCTTCGGCGGGGCAAAGTTCCAAGCCCTAACGCCAGAGCAAAGCGCGGGCGTGCTGAATGAAGTCTTGCCTGCCCTGCGCGGGATGGTGTCTGAAATGAACCGCTTCATCGGCACCGTACAACAAGACGCCGCGATTTTGCGCTTCGTCAACAGCCAAGACGCCGCCCGCCTTGCCGAACTGGGAACCTCTTGCCCTGACCACTTCTTGCGGACGAAAATCAAGCCGCTGCTCGTAGACTGGAATCCGCAAGCGGAAGACAGCGCCGTGCTGCTGGAAAAACTGCGGGCGGGCATCATCGCCTACCGCGCCGACTACGCCGCCTACTATGACGCCTGCAAGCTGCCCGGCTCGCCCGCCATGCGTGATCCCAACCCGTGCGTGATCTTGATCCCCGGCGTGGGGATGGTCGCGTGGGGCAAGAACAAGAGCGAGTCTAGGGTGACGGCAGAGTTCTACAACTGCGCCGTCGCGGTGATGCAAGGCGCAGAATCTGTGGGGCAGTATGTGGCGTTGCCGCGCCAAGAAGCCTTTGACATTGAATATTGGGCGCTGGAAGAAGCCAAACTCCGCCGCGCCCCTGCCGAAAAGCCGCTGTCGCGCAATGTCGTGGTGGTGATCGGCGCAGGTAGCGGCATCGGGCGGTCAGTGGCGCACCGCGTCGCCAAAGAAGCCGCGCATGTGGTGTGCGTTGACCTGACGCTAGAGGCGGCGCAGGCCACTGCCGACGAACTGACTAAGATTTACGGCTTAGGGATCGGCGTCGCTGGCACAGGCATTAGCGGCTGCGGCCCGGCGATTGGCCTAGCGACCAACATCACCGACCGCGCCAGCGTGCGGGCGATGTTCGAGCAAATCCAGTTGGCCTACGGCGGGATAGATAATGTGATCGTCACGGCGGGGGTGTTCGTTTCGCCGGACAAAAACGGGTATATTCCCGACGACAAATGGCGCTTCACCTTTGACGTGAACGTGATCGGCGCGTACATCGTGGCGGATGAAGCCAAACGCCTGTGGGACGCGCAAAAGCTCACGGGGACGTTGGTGCTAACCACCAGCGTGAACGCTGTCGTTTCTAAGAAGGGGTCGCTGGCCTACGATACCAGCAAGGCCGCCGCGAACCACTTGGTGCGCGAACTGGCAGTAGAGTTAGCGCCGCTGGTGCGCGTCAATGGGTTAGCCCCCGCAACTGTTGTAGAAGGCAGCAGCATGTTCCCGCGTGACCGTGTGATTAGCTCGTTGACCAAGTACAACATCGCCCACGACGACAGCGAAGATACCGAAGCCCTACGGAGTAAGTTGGCGAACTTCTACGCCCAACGCACGCTCACCAAGCGCCCAATCACGCCCGACGACCAAGCCGAAATCGCCTATTTGCTATCTAGCGAAGCCTTTAGCAAGACTGTCGGCCAAATCATCAGCGTAGACGGCGGCTTACACGAGGC
>JBMOFU010000240.1:0-6218 GCA_049318725.1 Phototrophicaceae bacterium
CCAATCACAGGACAATTCTGTAGACCCTAAGCCAATCACCGGCCAAGAAACGACAGCAGATGCCGCTCATGATGAAGCCCAACCCTGAATCTGCCTCTAGCCCTGAGCTTTCTGCACAGGACATCCAGCACCGCTACGAGTTCGTGTTCAAGACGACTGGGGATGGCGTCCTCGTTTTAGACACGGAAGGCGTGATTGAACGGATTAACCCAGCAGCGGCGGCGATGTTAGGCGTTACGGTAGACAACGTGCGCGGCCAACCCGCACGGGTGGTCTTTAAGGCCAACTTTAGCCTGATGACCTTGCTAGACCGCCCCGATGAGCAAGCGGTAGATGTGCGCTTGCCGCGTAAACGCTTTGCGGTGGGGGTGGCATCGCGCATGGCAGACCATTCGCAAATCGTTGTGTTGCAAGATGTCACCGAAAAGCGCGACCTTGATTCACGGCGTGATGCGCTCTCGCACACCATCGCCCATGATTTGCGGAACCCGCTTTCGGCCATCAGCGGGTTTGCTGAACTGGTCGTGAAGTTTGGCGAGATCAACCCGCAACAAGAAAAATTCCTGACGCGCATCCGTCAAACTGCCGCAAAAATGCACGATATGGCAAAACCGCTGGTAGACCTTGCATGGATTGAAGCAGGTATGCCGCTTGCCCATCGGCCAATCCAGATGAGCGACATCATCCAAAGCGTGGTAGGCGAATTGAGCGCGTTAGCCCAAAGCCGTAAGATCACCATTGTAATTTCGTTGCAACGCCCGATGCCCTTAATGATGGGCGATCCAGAACGGATGCGGGTGGTCGTCTACAACTTGCTACACAATGCCGTGAGCTATTCCCACCCTGAACAACCTATCATGATCCACGCATGGAGCGATGAGCAGGAAATCTACTGTAGCGTGACAGACCGCGGGATTGGCATCGCCGATGATGAGCTTGACCAAATCTTTGACCGCATGTACCGCTCAAAAGATGACCGCGTGCGCGAAATCGCCGGGGGGGGGTTGGGTTTAACGGTTGCCAAAACGATTATTGAACGGCATGGTGGCGATCTGTGGGCAACCAGCCGCTATGATGGGGGCAGTACCTTTACCTTTGTGGTTCCTACTGCCCAAAAGCAGTAGGCGCGTGCCATGAAACGGGTACGCATTACTTTACCTGCGGTGGTGACAGATTTTGGCCCCGCGCTGCAAAGTTTAGGGATTGCGCTCAAACTCCGCACATCGCTGGAATTTAGCGAGCGCAACGATGACCAATTGCATGTGGTCGCCGGTGGCGTAGATGCAGACCTGTATCCCGAACTGGAACACCCTGCCTTGCTTGCCTGCATTCGTGTGTTCCAACGCTACGAGCGTGCGCCCAAAGGCTTTCAAGTCAAAGTCGAAAATCCAATCCCGTTGATGAGCGGGCTAGGGGCAGAGGCAGCCTTCACCGTCGCCGGGGTCATTGGGGCAAGCAACCTGCTAGACTTAAACTTAAGCCGAGACCGCATTCTGAATGAGGCCGCGCAAATCATGGGGCGCGCCGACGGGATTACCGCCTCGATGATTGGGGGAGTTGCCACAGCCATCTTGCTAGAAGATCGGGTGCTGTATCGGCAAATCAGCAGTTCACTTTCTGGCGATGTTGTGGTTATCTTGCCCGATGTGAAACAGTACAATAAGCGAATAAGCCGCGCCTTGCCGCGCTTGGTGTCTTATGAAGACACGCTCTTGAACCTCAGTCGTGTTCCAGCCGTGTTAGACGCCTTCCAGCGCGATCAACTTGCCAGCGTTGCGTCGCTGCTGGAAGACCGCGTAAAAGTGCCAACCTTGCAAAAGATCATCCCCGGCTATGATGAAGTTGTACAGTCTGCACGTCAGGCAGGTGCCTTTGCAGTGGGCATCAGCGGCTTAGGGCCTGCAATGGTCGCTTTTGCCCAGTCCAACCATGTAATGATTGCGGAGGCGATGCAGGCGGCTTTTCTGCAACAGGAAGTCCCCAGTCGTGTATGGATACTCCCGTTAGATCGTCAGGGAGTTGTCATCACCATGACGCAATCTGCATAAGACCTCATAACCTCGGATTGTGTCATGCCGACTGCATCGCTAAAATACAAGCTGGGCAAATGCCCCCTGTTTGCGGTTTATTATTTTACCGAGAAAGAAGATTAGGTATGTCGGGACTCCAAAATCCAGATTTGAAGGCAGTTCACGACAGTATGCTCAATGGTTTAGGGCAACTATCAGACTACTTTGGCTTTAGTAAAGTCATGGGTCAACTGTATAGCATCGTCTTGTTAAGCCCAGAACCGCTTTGCCTTGATGATTTTGTCGAGCGCCTGAGCATTTCTAAGGCCAGTGTGAGCATGAATTTACGCACGCTTGAGCATCTTGGCATGGTACGGCGCGTCTGGACATCAGACAGCAGCGACCGCCGTAAGTTCTATGAGGCAGAAACAGATTTCTGGCAGATTATTACTAATGTTCTAACCGGGCGTGAAATGCGCGATGTAGAGCGGGCGATTTCTACGCTGGAGGTGAATATCACCCAACTGCGCGAAGCGCTGCCGCAAATGAGCGATAAAGATCAAGAAATTGCCGGGCTGTATGTTGAACGGATTGAGCAAATTGAGGCGCTGTTCCGCTTTGCCCTGTTAATTTTGAAGACTATTTTGACCCAGATTAAGCCCACTGAAGCCGTGGAAGACATTTCTAACCTCAAAATGGACTAATTTGCCGCTCCCGCAAGAGGGTTACACCGTGTTTGCCCCTATTGACAAGTGCTATGGGTATAGCTTATACTTAACAAAGCGACAAGCGTATCACACGAGCCAATAAAACGCTGTCAGTAGCGTCGGGAGAGATTACTCTGCTGTGCGCTTTTTGCGTCTTTGTTGGCAAGCCAACCCTTGCTCGGTTTGTTGTGTGCCACCTGTCTACCCTCTGATCACACTCATTAGGAGGAAACGCCTTGGAGGCGAAAGAGTTCAGCGCCCTGCGGATTAGTCTCGCATCACCAGAACAGATTCTTTCGTGGTCGTATGGTGAGGTAACTAAGCCGGAGACGATTAACTATCGGCGGCTTCGCCCAGAAAAGGACGGCCTCTTCTGCGAGACCATCTTTGGGCCTACAAAAGATTACCAGTGCTATTGCGGCAAGTATAAGAACATTCGCTACAAGGGGATCATCTGCGACAAGTGCGGTGTAGAAGTCACCCGCGCGTCGGTGCGTCGTGAACGGATGGGGCATATTGCGTTGGCCGCCCCGGTCGCGCATGTATGGTATACCCGCCGTGTGCCAAGCTATTTGGGCTTGCTGTTAGATGTCAGCCGCCGCAACCTAGACCGCGTGCTGTACTTTGCCCAATATGTGATTACCTTTGTGGACGAAGAAGGCCGCCAAAAGGCACTTAAGCGCATCACCCGTGAATTGGAAGACAAAGAACGGGCAATCGCCAGTGAAATTGAAGGGCGTCGCCAAGTTGTCGAACAAGAGAAGGTCGCTACACTTGGGAACATTGACGAGCGCAGTGTAGAAATCGGCGCGTTTTTCGATCAAGAATTTACCCGCCGTAGCGATGCCTTGATCCAAGAGGCACGCGGGATTCAAAACCGCATTCAATCGCTTTTGGGGCAACCTGCACCAGAAGATATTGGCTTTGAAGGTATGGATGATGTCATCATTGAAGAAGGGGATGTGATCGAAACCAGTCACATTGCCGATATTCAAGAGTTGGTGAACGAGTACCTCAACGAACTCCAGAACGAACTTGAAGATGACCGCCGCCACGAAACTGACCGCTTACGGATGGAATACGACAGCTATTCTGGCACATCGCCAAGTGGCTTGAGCGACCATGTGGGCGAGTTGGAAGAACGGATGCGCGTGATCCGTGACAGCGCCCGCCGTACCCGTGACGAACTGGAACGGCTTGAAGTGGGGCAGTTCCTGTCTGAAACCCAATTCCGTGAAATGAAAAGCCGCTATGGCAGCGTCTTCACCGCCAACATGGGCGCAGAAGCCTTCCATGAGATTTTGAGCAACCTTGATCTTGAAAAGCTGGCTGTTGAACTGTGGATCGAAGTCCGCACCACGCGCTCTAAGCAGCGTAAGAAGAAGGCCACCAAGCGCCTACAGGTGCTAGAGGCGCTTCGCAAAAGCGACAACCGCCCAGAGTGGATGATCCTCACCATGTTGCCGGTAATCCCGCCAGACTTGCGCCCAATGGTGCAGCTAGACGGGGGGCGCTTTGCCACCAGTGACTTGAACGACCTCTATCGGCGTGTGATTAACCGCAATAACCGCCTCAAGCATTTGCTTGAACTCGGTGCGCCAGATGTCATCGTCCGCAACGAAAAGCGTATGCTCCAAGAGGCAGTAGACAGCCTCATTGACAACAGTCAGCGCGGCAAGGCATTGAGCCGTCGCGGGCGGCGCGAACTGAAATCCCTAAGCGACATGCTCAAGGGCAAGAAGGGGCGCTTCCGCCGTAACTTGCTCGGTAAGCGCGTGGACTATTCTGGCCGTTCGGTGATCGTGATTGGGCCAAAGCTCAAGCTCTATCAGTGCGGTTTGCCTAAGACGATGGCGCTAGAACTGTATCGCCCGTTTGTGATTAGCCGTTTGGTCGGTCACAACTACGCCAGCAACGTCAAAGGTGCCAAGCGCATTATCGAGCGCGAACGCCCCGAAGTGTGGGAAGTGCTTGAAGAAGTCATTCAAGACCGCCCAGTCTTGCTCAACCGTGCGCCGACCTTGCATCGCTTGGGGATTCAAGCCTTTGAGCCGGTCTTGGTTGAGGGCAAAGCAATCCAGATTCACCCGTTGGTGTGTTCGGCCTTTAATGCGGACTTTGACGGCGACCAAATGGCGGTTCACGTTCCCCTAAGCGATAATGCCGTGAAGGAAGCGCGTGAACGGATGCTCAGTACCAAGAACCTGCTCAAGCCCGCCGACGGCGCGCCAGTGGTAGGGCCTTCTAAGGACATGGTGTTGGGATGCTACTACCTCACGATGGATCCCACCGTAGAGGTGGTGACGCGCCCTGAACTCGCCAATCAGTTCCGTTCGATTCAAGATGTGGCAAACCCAGATTACAAAATTGGTATTGCCATGCGTTCCAATGGCTACTACTTTGCGGTTGACCATGACATCCCCGGCACAGTCGTGTTTGAGGACATCGTGCAAGAGGATGAAAATGGGCGGCGCAAGGTGGTCGAAAGCGCCATTGACCGCACCCTACGGGCTGTTATGGAAGGCGAAGTAGACGCCACGCTTGCCAACGCGGTAGAGTTCAAGAAGTTGGTCAAGAAGCGCAAGATTGCAGACCGCTTTGTGCTGTCTAACCTGCATGAGCGTCGCTTGGTCGTAGACATGGATGAAGTTGAGTTCTTGTATGGGCTTGGCACGGTTGGGTTGCACACCCCAATCCTGTTAGGGACTTACTACGAAAATGGCGATCCGTTAGATGAGCCAGAGCCAACCACCGTAGGTCGTGCCATCTTCAACCGCATTTTGCCCGATGAGTTGCGCTATACGCAACTCACGATGGACAAGAAGCAGTTGCAGAACTTGGTTGCGCGTTGCTACAGCGTGGCGGGGTCAGACGTAACCACTGACGTGGTAGATGCCATTAAGAATATCGGCTTTAAGTATGCGACGGTTTCTGGTACCACCATTGCCGTGAGCGATTTGACGATCCCCGAAGCCCGTCAAGGGATTTTGGATCAAGCCGACCGTGTGGTAGAGCGCGCCGAACGCGACTTCCGACGCGGGCTATTGACCGAAGATGAGCGCTACCAAATCACGATTGAGCAGTGGACGAACGCCAAAGACACGCTGCAAGATTTGATCCGTGAAACGCTAGACCCCTACGGCCCTATCGCAATCATGGCGATTTCAGGTTCTACTAAGGGCGGCTTCGGCCCAATCACGCAGTTGGCTGGGATGCGCGGGCTGATGGCTGACCCGTCTGGCCGTATCATTGACTTGCCAATCCGCAGTCACTTTCGTGAGGGCTTGACTGCACTCGAATACTTCATCTCTACGCACGGCGCGCGTAAGGGTCTTGCCGACACCGCGCTGCGTACCGCCGACGCGGGTTACTTGACGCGCCGCTTGGTAGACGTTGCCCAAGATGTGATTATCAACCGTACCGATTGCGGCAGTGAAATCGGGATGTTGATCCGCCGTGAGCAAGATATTGCAGGGCAGAACATCTACGAGCGGATTATTGG
>JBMOFU010000241.1:0-6212 GCA_049318725.1 Phototrophicaceae bacterium
AAATTTGCAAACCAAACCGACCTCTAACTAGCCGTGTGGGGCTTTCGATGTTACGCTTTTGGCATACTTCAAGATCAAAAGCAGGGCAACCCCACTATGACCGTTCAACCGTTAGATCAAGAGCGCGTTAACGCCCACTATGACCCCACAAGCCGTGTGGCGCATATCGTTTACAGCGGCATTTTAGAGGCCACAGACAGCGCCGCTGCCTACGCTTGGCTCAATGCCATTATTGAGGAAATTGGTGTAGAACAGCTCCATGGGGAAATCTTCGACTTTCGCGGGGTTAAGCAGTTCCAGTCTGACAACCTTATTGATGCCCGCAAAAACAGCCGCCGCCTTAACTTACGGGTAGACATTCATCAAACCCCTGTAGCCATGATTGTCCGTGACCAAGTGCAAGAAGAAATCCTGCGCGGCCCCATGCGGAACGTCCGTGAGAACCGCCGTAAGCGGATTGTGCTTTCAGAGGATGAAGCCTACGCCTTCTTTACCGAATGGCATAGCACCCTTAAAAGCCACCCCGAAGAAGAAACGCCAGATTCCCCATAAGGCCGTGTAACAAGACCGCAACACCCTAAAGATGCTCTTTAGAGTTACAATACGATATAAAATAGCAGGGGCGGCACTTATGAAGTCAGTGGTTATAGACCAACTCGAAAAAGTTCACGTTGAATGTCATTACAATGCTGAAAAGCGCATCGCCTATGTGACCTACAAAGGCATTTTAGACGCAGACGCCAGTGACAGTGCCTATGACTGGTTGTATAAACTCATCGGCATCATCGGGGTAGATCACCTGTATGGAGAGGTGTTTAATTTCAGCGGTGTGACAGTGTTCACCACTGAAAACCTGATTGACGCCATGCGGAAAAGCCGCAAAATGAACATCAGCATCACTGCCAAAACACGCCTATTCCCAGTGGCGATGATCGTCGCCAATACCATGCAGGAAGAAATCTTGCGCGGGCCAATGCGCGTCCCCCCAGAAAATGTACGCAAGCGGATTGTCTACTCTATGGAGGAAGCCCACCGCTTCCTTGACCAATGGCATACCACCACAACCTAAGCCCTAACCGATGCGTATCATCCGCACAGTAGGGCAACTTCAGCTTGCCCTACTGTTAATTCTGGCGGGTCTGTGGATTCGCCCCTTCTCCATATGGGGCTTGCCCTCCACATGGTACGCGGTGCGCTTTATTCACCTCATCCCCCTAGCGATTGCCCTCATCTGTACAACGCTCACTTGGCGTAGCAACGCCCCTATCACAAAATCAGCGCGGTTCTGGTGGTTTAGTATCACAGCATTGACGCTGTGGAGTTTGGCCTCTCAAGGGTGGGCATTTTTGAATCACTTCCCCCCCTCTAGCCCGAACTACCATCCCGAAATTGCAGCCAATAGTGCCTTTCAAGGGGTATTAATGTTGGGATGGGTGTGGGCAGTGGCGGTGCTAAAGCCCCCTATACGGTGGATGGTGGCTGCGCTGTTGCTGGCGTTGGCACTACACAGCATCATCACCGTGATTCAAGCGTGGCAACAACACTCGATTGGGCTAAGTGGGCTAGGCGAGTTTAACACCTACCCCGATAAAGACGGCGCCAGTGTACTCACAGCGACAGGGATTCGTTGGCTACGCCCTTACGGATTTTTGCCGCATCCCAACCATTTAGGCGGGGTGTTGACGGTTTGTCTGTTGGCTTGTGGCGGATGGTTACTTGGCGAGCAACGTGTAGGGTTAGCGGTGATGCTTGCACCGGTAGGGTTATACGCGCTGTTGTTGACTTTTTCGCGGGCGGCATGGCTTGGCTTTGCAGTAGGGGCTATCCTGTTTGTGGTGCTATCGTGGCGTACACTCTGGCGACAATGGCGGCGTGTAATCATCACACTGGTGGCGATGGTTAGCACAAGCATACTGTTTATAGCGGGCTATTGGCCGCTGATCGTTGAACGCGCCGCACCGATTACGGGCATAGCCCTCCAAGAGGAGGCGATTCAAAGCGGCCAAACCCAATCCACAGAGGCGCGTTCCGTGTCAGATCGGCGGGTGTATACCGCGCTTACATGGGGCATTATCCGCGACTTCCCGCTACGGGGGGTGGGCGCAGGCAATCTGCCGTGGAAGATCAGCCAAAGATTGATCCGCACGTCGTATGATCTACGCGGCAACTACGTCCACAATATCTATTTGGCCGCTTGGGGAGATTTAGGCATTGTCGGGTTGACGCTTTATGGCGCTTCAATCTTCGGCGGGATTGGGCTAGGGATATGGCGGCACCACCAGCAACCGAACCCGCTCAACGCGGCGTTGATCGCCGGGGCGTGCGCGTGGGCTGTCGTTGGGCTGTTCGACTACTACCCCTACACGCTCTTGCCCCTGCAACTGCTGTGGTGGGGACTTATCGTCCTGCCCATCCTTGAGCCATCTAGCGCGGCGGGAGCATCGGCAACAGACCACACCCCCCCGCCGCTGCCACTGCATTAGAACTGACCCACACGTTTTCTGCCAAGCGCCACCACACTAACCCATCCGTCCCTATTGCCCGTCCATCTGGGGCGGCACTTTGCCCGACTTGCATCACATGACGCACGCGCCCGTTCGGGTTGGGCAAATCACGCAGGTTCACCGCCGCAAGGACAGCCGCCACCGCACACACCGACTCGCTCGTTAGCCCGCCCAACGGATCAGTTACCGGTGGGGTGAGCAAGGTTTCAAAATCCAACGCGGCAAAGGTCGTGCGTGGCAGGTTCGCCAGCGGCAAGCGCGCCAACAAGTTATAGTCATAAGCGGCTGGCACAGCGCTTTCTCCCTCACGAAGCGTTAGCCCTGTGCCAGCCAACACCTCGATAGGCGGCTCCCCTATCACGCTAACGCTGCCCTCTAAGACCTCCACACGAAGTATTGCACCGTCCATGGCGCGTAAAAACACCGTGCTTAAGGCGTCTAGCTCTAGCTCCACTGCATTCACCCGCAAGCGCAACCCTTCGGCAGCGGCTGGTGTTTGAATCAACACGCCGTCAGGCGGCACAAAGCGGCATTCGTTTGGCGGCGCGGTGATCGTTGTCAGCGTGAAAGACTGGCCTGAACCATAAATCGCTGCATCGTCGGGAGCTACTTCTGCCAGTGCAGCAAGGTCAACATTCCCTAACGCGCTGGTATTGATCCAACCGAATACCCCATCGCCGACATCCACACGCGCCCATACCCCGTCGGCAAGCCGCCCCACCACCCGAACCGCATCACCCGTATAGGCCACCCCAATCAAGGGCGCGTCAGCCGCTGGTAACGCACGGACGTTTGCGCCCTGAAGCGTGCGGATTTCAAACGGTTGGCCGACCACATCTGCACGCGGGTCGCCTGTGTTTTCTAGGGTGACCGCGCCTAGCGCCCACACCGCTACAGGCAGATCATAGGTGTTATAGCGTGGCAACAGCCGCACAATCCCCCACGCACCCGTTTCAAGGTCAAATGGCTGGAGCGTGACCGATTCCAATGCCTCCAGCGCAATCATATCGCCTGTGTTGTCAAAGCCTTCACCCTCCGCCAGCGGATGCCCATAGCACGCACTAAACGTGGGTTGCTCTGCACATTGCCGAATCAGCGTATTCAAGCCGTTGGTGATGTGTTGTGAACATACCTGCTCTACCGCTTGAGCGTACAACGGGCGAACCGCCAACACCAGCATCAACAAGATGCCGCTACCCCACTGCATGAATTTGTGAGCGATCATGGCTATCGTTCCGTTCTATTCGGTTGGCGTGGGGTATTGATAAAGTTCCACAAGCACGCCCCCTGTACTTTTGGGATGCACAAAGGCGTATTGCGTCCCATCATGGCGCGTGCGTGGGGTGTCATTGATGAGTTCTACGCCATGTGCAGCCAACTGTGCTAAGGCGGCGTGAATATCGTCAACGGCCAAACACAAGTGATGAATCCCGCTGCCCCGTTTAGCAAGGTATTTGGCAACGCCACTATCTGCCGAAGTCGGCTGGATTAGCTCTAACTGGGAAGCGCCCACTGGCAAAAAGGCAATGTTGACCGCTTCATCTGTGTTCTGCTCCAGCGCACGCACCGTCAAACCAAGCGCATCCTGCCAAAAGGCCAACGCGCCGTCAAGTTCTTCTACAACCACTGCAATATGATCTATCTTCAAGATAGGCATGGTCTCATCCCTAGCGCGATTCCGCGTTATCCCACGACAATTTCAACGCATTATAGCCTTGAGGTGCTATAATCCGTAAGCGTTGATGCCCCACCTTATTGGATGACTAAAAAAATGCCCCCACCGAATTATGCTTATCAAAACTATTTACTGAACACCGTTAGCACTCAGCTGCACATTCCAGACATCGGTCAAATTGCCCGTGAAGCCGGCGTACAGGCCGCCATACGGATCACCTGCCACTACCCCAACCAAAGCGCGCCAGATTCCGTTGGCACGCTGGTCGGCTGGCTGGCACAGCCCCCCCGCCTAGAGGTCTGTCGGCTACAATCACCAGCAGGCAGCACCACCTATCCCTATAGCAAAGAGCAATTCAAAGCCTTTCAAATGGCGCTGGTGGAATTGCGCTTTGACCGTTTAGAAGATCAACCGAACATTCCGGCGCACGGCGTGTTATTATGGTTGGTCGAACGGGCTGCCGGGGGTTTTGCGAAGCGGGTGCTGCTTGCCCCAGAACTTGCCACCGATACCTACCAGACGCTAATCTATCGCCTTCATGAGTATATTCCACAAGCCGTTGAGGTGAACTATGGCCGAGAATGACAATTACCAAGAAGTAGAAGTCAAATTGCATGTCAGCAATTTTAATGCTGTCATCCCGGCGCTAAAGCGGATGGGCGCAGAATTAGCCGTCCCGCGCGTGTTTGAGCGCAACGTCCGCTATGATACCGTCAACCGCAGCTTAAGCGCGCAAGATATTGTCTTACGGCTCCGCCAAGACAACGGCGTGCGGCTGACCTTCAAAGATAAGATTTTGGGGGATGCCATCACACGCGGCGTCCATCAGCGCTTTGAGGCAGAAGTGTCGGTCAGCGACTTTGACACCATGAACTTGATCCTAGAGCGGCTTGGCTTTAAGCCCTACATGACCTATGAGAAATACCGCACTACTTATGATTTCAACGAGATTGAAATTGTGTTGGATGAAATGCCCTACGGCAACTTCATCGAAATTGAAGCCCCAGATGAAGCGGCCATCACCCCCATCTTAGAGCAGCTTGGGCTACAAAGTGCGCCTAAAAGCCCTTACAGCTATAGTAAACTGTTTGCCCATGTCAAGCGCAACCTCAAGCTAGACTTTAATGATTTGACCTTTGCCAACTTCGTTGGGATCAACGTGCCGATCGAAGCCTTCATCCCGCCTGTCATCGGGGGTGAATGGTGAGCTTAACCGAACGTCAGGAACGCTTTGAAACTTCATCTGGCATTCCCATAAAGCGGGTCTACGGCTCTGGCGATTTACCGCCAGATTTAGAATCAGAAAACGGTCTACCGGGGGAATATCCCTTTACACGCGGCATCCAACCAACGATGTACCGTACCCGCTTCTGGACGATGCGCCAATATGCCGGCTATGCCACCGCAGAAGAATCGAATGCACGCTATCGGTTTTTGTTGGCGCAGGGCAATAAGGGGCTATCCGTCGCGTTTGACCTCCCCACTCAAATCGGCTACGACGCAGACGACCCGATGGCGCTCGGTGAAGTTGGCAAGGTCGGGGTGAGCATTAGTAGCCTGCGGGATATGGAGCGGCTCTTTCAAGACATCCCGTTAAACGACGTTTCGACCAGCATGACGATCAACGCGCCCGCGTCGGTGTTATTGGCACTGTATATCGCCGTCGCCAAGCGTCAAGGGGTGGAGCTTACACAACTACGCGGCACGACCCAAAACGACATCCTCAAAGAATACATCGCACGCGGGACGTATATTTACCCGCCTGCGCCTTCCATGCGCCTGATTACCGACATGATCGCGTATTGTGCCAAAGCCGTCCCCGGCTGGAACCCCATCAGCATCAGCGGCTATCACATCCGTGAGGCGGGTTCCACTGCCGCGCAAGAGATCGCCTTTACGCTTGCCAACGGGTTGGCCTACGTGGAAGCGACCATCAAGAGCGGGTTGGCAATTGATGACTTTGCCCCGCAACTGTCGTTCTTCTTCAACGCGCACAATCACTTTTTAGAAGAAATTGCCAAGTACCGCGCCGC
>JBMOFU010000242.1:0-6203 GCA_049318725.1 Phototrophicaceae bacterium
AACGTCAACAATAGGCTGGACGCTGCAAATTCTGCTCCGTAGACCCACACGATCAACCCGCGCCCGAATAGCGCGAACCCTAGCGCGGCGATAATGCTATAGCCGATCAACACCGCGTAGGCACGGCCTAACACCCGCGCAGACTTACCTTCGGCACTGAGGGTGGGCAGCAGCGCATCAAAGAAGGCGTGCGGGAACAAGCGTGCCGCCTCAATAAAGCGCCACGCCGCCGCCAATAGCCCTAACGCTGCGCTGCCGTGAAGCGCCTCTAACAAGATGAATCCAGCCCGCAGATGCACCGCCGCCAGCACCCCCGCCAATGCGAACGGCGCAGCCCGCCGCAATAACGCGGGTTGGGTTGTAGGGGCATGATATATCATGCCCCTACAGGATAGAGGGGGAGTATAAGTCCCTCTCCTGTAGGGGGAGGGATTTAGGGAGGGGTTAACCCACCAACGCGCCGCGAGCATCCGCCCTAGCGACGTAAACGTATTGATCCCCAACGCCGCCAACACCCCGTAGCCGAGCGCAAAGGCCGCCGCACACAGCACAATCTGGCAGAGCAACATCCCCACATTGAGCCACACAATCGGGCGCATGGTTTGGCGGGCGCGGAACACTGCCGAATAGGCGCCGAAGGTCGGCTCGATCAGCACCAGCGGCGCGGCCAAACGCAGCCCCATCACCCCCTGCGGATTGTCGCTCATCAGCGGGGCAAGCAGCCATATCCCAATCATCACACCGCCGCCAAGCCGCCAACGGAGCGCTGCACTGGCGGCTAGGTAATCTGCGGTGCGGGTCAGGTCAAGCGCAAGGTCGCGGGTGATGAGCGTGTTCACGCCGAACTCTGCCAGTAGCGTGAGCGGGAAGACCCACGCCAGCACTGCTGCATAAACGCCTAACCCTGTTTGGCCTGTTGCCCGACCGAGCAGCGCACTGAACGCAAAGGCTAACCCCATCCCCACGGTATTGCCGACCAGCAAAATCAGCGTGTTGCGGCTCAGGCTACGGCGCAGGAACATCGGTGCGCTGCAGTTCAATCCAGTAGTGGTCAGCAAGCGGAGCCAGTAACGGGTAAGCTGAAAGCGTTTCATCAAGGGCGGTGAGCCGTTGTAACAGGCGCGGACGCTTTTCAATCACTCCGTAGACATCGCTTGGCGGGAGCGCAATCCCTAGCGGGGCAAGGTGAACGGGGGTGAAGTAGGGGCTAAAGTCTGCGATGAGGCGGCGCGGGCGCGGATAGTAGATCAAGATGGGCGGGCTATCTGCGCTGGCTTGAAAGTGCGCCGCATGACGCCAACGACGGGTCGCGGTAGCAAAATCCCCGTGCAGGCCGTGCCAGAGTAATTCCCACACACAATACGGACTCATCACCGCAAACGCCACGACGCCGCCCGCACGCACTCTGGCGGCCAGCCACGCGGCCAACGTCTCCCATTCTGCCAACACATTCAGCACGCCGAAGTTCGCCAACACCCCGTCAACCTGCCCTAAAAATTCCGTGTCGGGTAAGTTCGTCAGGTCAAGCGTCGCAAACTGGATCGGCAACCCGTTCGCCTTCGCACGGGCGACTTCCAACATGGCGGGGCTGGCATCGGTGGCGATGACGTTCACCCCACGCATGGCAAGGGAAGCGGCGTCTTCGCCTGTGCCGCAGCCGAGTTCAAGGATAGTTTGTGAATGGTTAAAATACAGTTCAAGCCTTGTTTGGGCGCGTTGACGCAGCCCCCACGCAATTGGGGAGTGCGTGAAGTCGCGGTCATAGGTGGGGGCGAAGGCGTCAAACGCTGGCATGGGTGGTGGGGTGGACGGGTTGCCCTTGCTGTTCGATCTCGTGTTGGGTGAGCCACATCCCCACGCGGCCAATGGCAATGTTGGCGCGCATTTTCAGCTTACGCCGCCAAGAGGTTGGCGCTTTGGTGTTGGCGCGGTGGAGCGCCACTTCATTCACCATCCAGCGGGTGGCGTAGTGATAAAAGCGCCTTGAGTAGCGCCCGGCCACCGTTAAATCTCGGTCGCTGCGGTCTTGCCAGCCTTTGTCGGCCAAAATAGCGCTTTCCACTTCGGCGTAGTAAGGCGTCCCCTTGATAGGGTAGGCGACAGTCGTCAAGAAAATATCAGGGTTGGATCGCTTTAGGTGGTCTACGGTAGCGACAATATCCGCCACCGTTTCGCCCGCATAGCCGAGCATGATAAACATCCCCGTTTCGATGCCAGCGGCCTGTAACAGGTGCGTTTTATGCTGCACATCGGCCACTTGCACGCGGCGGTTCATCGCGTCGAGTACGGGTTGTGAACCGCTCTCTGAACCGTTCCACAGGCGTTTGCAGCCCATCGCGGCAAGCGTGGCGATGACTTCTGGCGTGAGGCGGTCTGCGCGTGAAATGCTCTCAAACGGGATTTTGACGCCGCGCTTGTCCAGTTCTGCGGCGTACTCAAACAGCCAGCGATGGTTGACGGCAAAAACATCATCGGCGTACCAGATCATATCCGGCGCGTAGCGCTCACGAATCCAGAGCAGTTCGTCAGCCGCGTCTTGGGGCGTCCGCCGACGATGAGACACGCCATACACCGAATGGCTGCACCACGTACAGCTATAGGCGCACCCACGCGCATGGATCACCGACACTGAGCTATAGCCGTGATGGGTCTTCCACGTTTGCAAGTAGCGGTCAAGGTCAATCGCTTCACGATCCGGCCACGGCAGGTCGCTCAGGTGCTTGATAAAGGCGCGGGCAGGCGTTTGGATCACTTGCCCGTCGTCGCCGCAATACTGGATTCCAGCAATGCCCTCTAGCTGCGTCAGTCCGTAGCGGCTCAAGTGCGGGATCAGTTCGGCCAGCGTCAATTCCCCCTCACCGCTGACGATAATATCTGCCCCGTGCGCGAGATATTCTTTGGCGTAATAGGCGGGTTCAGGCCCCCCCAGTACTACATAGGCGCCGCTGGCCTTCGCTTGGGCAATCATGGTGAGGATGTTACGCTTGGTCATCAAGTTGACGTACAGCCCAACGACGCTAGGCCGTTCAGTGGTCAGGATTGCATCAAAGGCTTCTGGAGTGCTGAAGGTACTGTCGAACACCCCCACGCTGAAGCCTTCACGCTTAAGGTACGCCGAAAGCGACAAAATCCCTAGCGGCGGATAGGGCTTCATCACTTGTTGTTCGTGTGGGTCTTGGAACAGGTAATAGCCGTGTGCCAGCAAAATATCCATGAGCGGGTTTTAGTCCCCAAATAAACGACGGACGAGTCTTTCCCACCAGCGATAGGTTTTTGATTGGCGCGGGTCGGCGGCAGCGGGTTGTACGTTTTCTAGGGCGCGGCGGCGCATTTGGCGCGGCGTCAGCACGGCGCGGTCTACGAGCGTTGGGGCATTGTCGTCGTTGGGCGCGGATGCCTGTGGCGCGTTTGCATCCAGTTCCAGCGCACGGCGGCGAATTTCACGCGGCGGCAACAATTCTTCACGGTCTACGAGCATTGGGGCTTCCTCATCTATGGTCACAGACGGGGCAGTTTCTTCGGCATCGTACAGGGTGGCGGCTTCGGTGCGGATGGCTTCGGCCTGTTCGCGTAGCGAAAGCGGGCGCGAACTTTCTACTGTGGCGGAAGGAGTGAAGTCGGCAATCGGGTAGCTTTCAAAGTTGTGGGATAGCGTATTGTTTGCGCGGTGGCGCAAGCTGGGGCGCGTCGTGCTGAAGTAGCTCACCACATCTAGCGGTACACCGTGATCGGTCAAGCGCTTGACGGTATCTGAAGTGGTGCCAAATGCCAAGCGCAACGGCGTGAAGGCAGGTTCACACAGTACCGCCAAGAGCAAGTCTAGCCCAATGCGGGTGAACGGTAAAAACAGCCGTTCTTCGCTTTGGCGCTTGATAAATTCTGCGATGACCGCTTGTTGTGGTGGCGTGACGGTAGGCGGCGCACTGTCTGGCAGGTCAAGGGTGAGGCTGGCGCTGACGTTGGGCAACAGCGCTTCGATATTTGGCACGGTCGCGCTAATGTTCAAGTGCTGGCTGTGGTCAGTCAAGAGGGTGAACAACGACTCGACCAACAGACGGCTGCGGGCATGGGGGACGGCAATCCCCTCAATGACGGCTATCGGTCGCCCGGCGTGGCGCCGCCCGCTATCGTAGTGGCGTAAGACTAATACCACCTCACCGATCCCGATGCAGTAGAGCGCCGGGAACACAGGGGTGAGCAACGTTACATCGTTGATATAGCTTAATGCGCCCGCTAATAGGCTCACATCCTTGTTGGTCATCCCAGACGGACGATAGAAGGCGGTGAAGTCGCGCTGTTGGGTGCGCGTGAACAGGAAGGCTTCTGCGTTCACGGTTAGATCAACGACTTCATCTTTTTATTGGCGGTCGAAGTCACTGCACGGATTTTTGGCTCTAGCACCTTGAGCGTTTCGGCAAGGGCTTGGCGCTCTTGCCGCACTTGTTTAATGGTGCGCCCGCGCAAGAGCTTGTTTAGCACGTTCTTGTTGAGCTTGCTATAGCGTGCTTCAAGTTCTTCTTCTTTTTCCTCTAAGGTCAGCGCGGCGCGGTCAAGTTCATTGCCAATGGCAAACAAGAACGGATAGTGAATGTCTTTGGGTTGGGGTGGGGAAACCAGTTCCATTGTGGCAAGGTCATAGCCCACGCCCTCTTGAGCAACACGGGCGTTGCCGTCACCGACAATCGAAACAGGCAACATCGCTGACGGATACAGCCACGGGCGCAAGCTGCTGGTTTTAGCGCGTTGGTCACGGATGTAATCTACCACGCCGCGAAACACCTCACGGGTTTTTTCCACCAGTTTATAGTAGTCGGCCTGTTTATACTCGTCGGGGATGGCGTCGGCCTTTGTCAGCACCAGCGCAATCGTGATCCCCTCGTTGACCGACGGCGCGTTGAACTTGTAGCGGTTCAACATCGTGAAGATGTACGTCGCGCTGGTGAGCATTTCTGCTTCAATGGTCGAGCGGGTGGCGATGGTGTGGGCGTCGGCCACAATGATAATCGCGTTACTTTCTTGAATATCGGCGTGGAGTTGGGCGGCTTCTTCAGACTCGTCAGTGGGGATGTTGATCGCGCCACCTTGATAGTCTACCCAGCTAAAGTCGGTGATGTGTTCATCTTGAAAGATCAGCTTGAAGTTATCTTCGCGCCGTCCGGTGGTCGGTGCAGGCCACTTGCGGGCAATGACAAAATCGCGCCAAGGGTTGAGGTATTTGGTCGCAGTGTCTGCGTTGTGTGACTCAATCCGAAAGCCATCTATCCCCTGTGCCATTTGATAGAGCAGGGCGAGTGTGTAGGTGGTTTTGCCTTGTCCCGTACCGCCAAAGAGCGTGACCTTTAACATAAGCGCGTCGGCTACCTTGTCCGTAGTTTAAGCTACTGCGTATATTGCTTGTAGGATAGCGCGTTCTGCGCTTGGCTGCAACTCATTGGGGGGACTTTTGCGCCGCACGGACATGGGCTTGAATGACGGCCAACGACAGCAAAGACTCACGGATGAGCGAAAAGGCGGCAAAGCCCAAACATCCCACACCCAAAAACGAAATCACAAACACGGCAAAGTCGTGCGGCAAGCCAATAAACTGCAACACTGCCCCTGTTAAACTGGCGAGTGCAAAGATAAACACGCACAGGTAGAGGCTCACGAGCGAATTGCGAAACAACCGCGCCCGTTGCAACAGATGCGACATCTCAATCACGGCGGCATTGTCTGTGCCGTCCAGCCAGTGGTGCAATTCGCTGTGAAGTTCGCCATAGCGTGCCGACGTTGAAACGATTAAAAGGCACACCCCCGGCAGAATCAGCAACGGCGAGAGCCAAACAATTTGATCTTCCATGTGCAGGGAACTCCATTTGTGATCGGTTGCTTAAATTGTCCGCTACAGTTGCCCAACACGCAACCATTGACCATGCCGCGCCCACACAAACGGGTTTAGAATAACTACCACATTATTTTTCACAAAGGAGCTTCTTACACAATGACCGAATTCCGCACAGAAACAGATTCCCTCGGCGAAATCCAAGTGCCAAAGCACGCTTACTACGCTGCTCAAACGCAACGCGCCGTGCTGAACTTCCCTGTGAGCGGGCTAAAGCCGTATCCAGCGTTTATCTGGAGTATGGCAACCATCAAGTTGGCCGCCGCCGCCGTCCACAAAGATTTAGGGATGCTCCAGTCAGACTGGGCAGACGCCATCATCC
>JBMOFU010000243.1:0-6199 GCA_049318725.1 Phototrophicaceae bacterium
CTAGTGCATACTTTTTGCAGCATTATCTTTTACGTGAAGGTTGGGTTGCCAGATGACCACATTAATGCTTTCCCGCGTGGCGGATAGCCTCTATTGGATGAGCCGCTATTTAGAACGTGCGGAAAATACCGCCCGCCAAGCCAATGTGACCCTATTGCAATCGTTAGATGCCGCAGAAGGCATTGGCGCGCCGCTACGCCTAGAGCGCTTGCTCCACAGCCTAGACCTGCAAGATACCCTCAAGAACGTGAAATCATTGGAAGAAGAAATACTTTTGAAGCGGCTCACGTTTGATGCCGCCTTCCCTAGCTCGGTGAATGGTTGCTTAACCACCGCCCGCGAAAATGCCCGCCAAGTGCGCGAGCAAATTAGCTCTGAAATGTGGATGCAAATCAACCGCCTTTACCTCTATGTGCATCAAGCCAACCCTGCCGCAGTCTGGAACGACTTACCCCACAACTTCTACGTCAACGTCAAAGAAGGCTCCCACCTGTTTCAGGGCATCACTGACGCGACGATGAACCATAACGCCGGCTGGCACTTCATCCAAATTGGCCGCTACACAGAGCGCTTGATCTTGTTAGCCAGCCTGTTAGACGCCCATCTGCACCTAGACGCCGCCACCCAACCGCGCAGCTACTTCGAGATGGTCGCTACCTTAAAATCCGTCAGTGCGTTTGAAGCCTATTGCAAAGTCTATACGTCTTCCATGCAGCCAGAAAACATCGCAGAATTTTTACTCTTTAACCCAGAATTCCCGCGTTCTGCACGCTTTTGCACCCAAATGATTCTGAACTCTTTAGAAGTCTTGGCAGAAAACCTGCCACGCGGCAAAGCCCAACGGCTGAATCGGTTTGCAGGGCGGCTGGAATCTATGTTAAGCTACGACGATATTCAAGATGTACGTTCAGCGCAATCCAGCGTGTACTTGCACAACCTAAGAGATCAAGCCTTTCACATTCATGAGGCCTTGTTCGACACCTATGTCACTTACTCCATTGAATCAGCATTGGCTTAACCACCCCACACCCGAAGGTGTAATGCGTCATGTATGTTTCGATCACCCATCTTACCCGTTTTACCTATAGCGCCCCGATCACTGACAGCATGATGGAAGTGCGGATGCAGCCGTTGACAGACAACTGCCAGCGCTGTTTGACATTCAACCTACAAACCAGCCCTAGCGCACGCGCCATCGTGCAGTTTGACCAGTACAGCAACCCGGTTCACTTTTTCGGCATTCCCGGCTCTCATCAACAATTGGCGGTGCGAGCAGAATCGCTTGTAGAAATGCACGAACACACACCATTGCCAGATGGCCTGTCTAGCGATACATGGGCTGCGCTGGATGGCGCAAAAGAATCTTTAGACTTGTATGACATGCTCTTGCCCAGCGAGTTTGCCCACACGACAACTTTACTGCACCAATTAGAATCCGAGCTTGGCGTCACCCGTACCCTAGACCCGCTAACCGCTTTGCGCTTCTTGAATGAGCGCCTGTTCGGGAGCTTTACCTATCGCCAAAACGTCACAAAGGTAGATTCCCCGATTGATGAGGCCTTACTCTCAAGGGAGGGCGTCTGCCAAGACTTTTCGCATGTGATGATTACGTTGGTGCGCGGGTTGGGGATTCCCTGCCGTTATGTGAGTGGCTACCTGTATCGCGGCCAAAGTGACCGTGACCGTTCCGCAGACGATGCCAGCCATGCGTGGGTAGAAGCGTGGCTCCCTGAACTGGGATGGGTGGGCTTCGACCCTACCAATAACTTGATCTGTGCAGACCGTCACATCCGTGTCGCCGTCGGGCGGGACTACGCCGACGTACCGCCGTCACGCGGCGTATTTCGTGGCGATGCTGATTCTTCGCTAGAGGTGGCCGTCAAAGTCACCCACAGCGACGCTGCGCCAAAAGAGGCCACCCCTCACGCGCCAGAAATCGAAATGCCGCAATATCGGCTGCTTTCGCAACAACAACAGCAGCAACAGCAGCAATAAACTAACGACTCAACACCATTCGGTTGAGGTCAATGACGGTCTTACTGGCGAGTAAGAAATCAAGCCCCAAAATACCGTCTAGTGTTGAGTCATAATCCATTAAACCCAGTTGAATCGGGAATTGATACATTGACCAGTCCCCCACAGTGATTCGATCTACGGACTTTTCAATCACTGTTTCAATACCCCCTATCCCCCGCATCACACGTATACGGTCTGTGAGATGAGGTTCTAAGCCAATTTGTTGTACATACTCGGTACGAAAAACTGTTGCAACTGACCCTGTATCCAACATAACACGAGGACAAACAAGCGTTTTACCCTCAAATTCCAGCAGTACACTAACAAATAGCAGCCGTTTTTCTAACCTTAACGGAATCATGGCAATGTGCGCCCGAACGCATCAAGCACGCCAATATCCATAACTTCTCTATCAGTGTGGAGCATATAATATTCCCGATAGGGCGCGGCGCGGTGAAGTTGTTTATAGTGATCCCACGCTTCTTGCCATTGCTCGCCAAATGGTGCGATCAACTGGACTTGCTCAATGATCCGTTCGTCTCCCTCTGTGTGGGCATTGAGTGCTTCTACAACGACCCAACGATGCGGGTATTTTTCACGAATCGCTTGCCAATCGTCCATTATTAAAACTCCTTTTATATAGATACCCCTATTTTACCCGATTCCGTGCTTATCAGCGGCCAAGCCGTAAAAATCCTGTAGTGTTTCGCCCTGCTGTACAACCGCCCCCGCACAAATGCGTATAAGCCTTGTGAACGTCCCCATCCATTTGAGAGGAACCCCATGAAAAGACTATTGTTGGTTTGCCTTGTGGCTGTATTGAGCTTTAGCGCGTTTGCCGTGAATGCCCAAGTTGCCACGCCAGAATTGACCGCATTGGCGCAATATCTGCCAGCAGACACGCTGCTTGCAGCGGCCATCCGCACCGATGAAGCCTTTATTGACACCCTAGACGGCCTTATCGCCCCAATTGCAGAAATCTCGCCAGACCTTGCCGACGATTTTTCCTTGCGCGCTGGCCTAGATATGACCTTTGCCGATGCCGAATTTGACGCCACCTATGCCAACGACATCCGCCCGTGGCTCGGCGACAGCGCCATGATTGGGGTGCTGCCAACGCTTGACCTCAGCGGCGACCTTGAATTTGCCTATCCCGACAATATAACCGGTGACGACGACGGCGTGTTCATTGTGCTGGCAGTCAAAGATCGGGCTGCACTAGAAGCCTTCTTCGAGAAGTTGGCGCAAACAGAAGGGGCAAGCCTCGGCGATCTCCCCAGCGAGCAACAAGGGCGCTTTACCGTCTATACCGTTGAAGAAACCGTGATCGCGCTCGGTGAAGATGCCCTCATCATCGCCAACGCCAACGGCGTATGGTCAACCACCAATATCCCTGCTGGCGACTTTGCCACGCTTGCCAACAGTGAAGACTTCAAAGGCGCGCTAGACCGCCTGCCGAATGAAGCGGGCTACAACGCGCTCGGCTATTTCAATATGCCGCTCTACCGCAGCTACATTGAGGTTTTGGCAAACCAAGCAGGGGAGTCTGCCCGTACAGAAGCCCAAAGCACGTTGGTGGGCATTCGTGGACTCAGCAGCATTTCAGCAGGGTTGGTGATCCTCAATGGGCGTTCACTCACCGCAGATTTTGCCGGCGACATTGGGGATTTGAACTTCGGCGGCGGCACCATCAACCCGGCCTTTACCAACAGCATCCCCGATGCCCCGTTTGTGGTGCAACTCAACAACGTCTATGAACTCGTGGCAGACTTCTTCGGCTATGTCGGTTCGGTTTCGACCGAAGGCGAACTAGAAGAATTTGAACAGGGGCTAGAAGATATTGACACTGGCGTGCGCGCCATCGCCGGGCGTGACCCACAAACCTTGTTCGGCTGGATGACGCGCGACTTGGCGCTTACACTAGGCTTGAGCAGCACCGCCGCCACCAACACACTCGGCGCGAACCCGCTTGATTTGGCCTTGTTGATTGATGCCAGCGCAGACCCCGCCAGCGCCCTAGAGTTGGTCAACGTCTTTGATGAACTGCTCAAGGCCGAACGCATTGACGCCTTGACCGAAGGCGCAATTGCCGCCGAAGTCAGCCGCAACGGGAATACGCTATCGTTCAAGCTGACCAACAACGACATTCCCTTCCCAGTAGATATCAAGGTTGGGCTAGAAAATGACGTGTTCTTCATCAGCACGCCCAATTATGCCCCCGGCGTAGCCGCCGCGCTTGACCAGTCTGCCAACTTCAGCGCGGCAGGCATTGGGCAGTTGCCGCAGGCGTCTTCCGTCTACTACATAGACTTTGACCAGTTGCGCGCCTTGCCAGACATTCTCTTGTCGCTTGGTGGCTCTACCCCTAGCGACATTGAAGACCTGCGTTCGTTGTTGAACTTGTTTGAAAGTGCCACCCTCAGCACCGCCACCAACGATGGCGGCAACCTGCTCCGTGCGGTGATTACGCTCGCAGAATAACGCCACACTGCCGCAGGGGATACCCGTTATCCCCTGCGGCGTTTTATCAAGCGCGACCCCAAAATGCTGACGACCATTGTCACCCCCGCAAACAAAAAGACCCACCCATTAAACGCTGGCTCACCGCGCAACGGGTTCCCCGTCACCGATGCGCCAAACGCCACATAGGGGATCGCCCCAATGCTGTTCCCCAACGCCGTAGCGATGAAGAACTGACCAAACGGAATTTTGAGGCTCCCGGCCAAGATACTCACCGGATCGTAGGGCAAAAACAGCAGGCGCATGATAAACACCGTCTGGAACGGATTGCCGCGCAAGGCGTCCGTGAACTGTTGTAGCCGATTCACTGCCGCTGACTGGGGATCATCGTTGCGGGCAAGGTTGCCGAACAGCCAACGCCCGGCAAAGTAGGGGATCACCGCCGAAAGCGACCCGGCAAACACCACAATCGGCACGCCCAACCACAACCCGTAAAAGTTGCCGCCCAAAATCGTCAAGGCTGACGCCGGGAACAGAATCAGCGGGCGCAAAAAATAGATCAAGGCGTAAATGCCCACGCCCCACCACGTCCCACCGATCCACAATTTCAGTTGATCGTAAAGCGAAGCGGCCAGTTCCAGCGGCGCAAGCCCGGTGCTGCGTTGATACAGCAACACGCCAATCACCAGCAACAGCCAAAATCCAACGGCAACGCCCTTCAGCGCGTTTGCCCGTATCCATGCACCAACGCGGGCGCGTCTGTTAGGGATCGGGGTTGCATGTAGATCATCCACCATGTTGATTGTCCTCATCGCCTAGTAAAATTCCGCAAATCACGGGGTTGCCAAAATGACGCGATTCTGTCCGTAGGGGCGCAGCGCCCTTATCCACCGTAGGGGCATGATGCATCATGCCCCTACAACCCCCTGTAACCCGTAGGGGCGAATCGGTGATTCGCCCCCGCCCAACATCAACCGCCAACAATTAACGCAGGTTTTGCCACGCCCACAGCAAGCGCTGGATCACCATCACCACCACCAGCACGGCAAGGATGCTGTAAAGCGCCACCAGCCACGTCGGGAACAAGATACACAGCACATAGAACACAATCGTTTCTGTGCCTTCAATCAGGCCGTGCGGCATCGTCACGGAGGTCATTTCGCCGTGTACCTGTGCGCCATGCGCACGCTTTTCGAGCAATGCCGCCAGCATCATCCAAGAGGCGGCGTTGACGCGGTACAGCGCCAGCAACACCCCCGCCGCGATATACGCCCCGACGGTATTGACGCTCAAGGCCAGCGCCAACGCCAACCCCGCGTAAATGACATCATCCAGCACAATATCAAGGTAGCCGCCAAAGTCGCTTTGGCGGCCTGTGCTGCGGGCAACCGTCCCGTCAAGGCCGTCGAGTAGGCGGTTTAGCAACCACAACACCAACGCCAACCCATACATCTGTTGCCATGCGGCCAAACATGCGCCAACCCCCGCCACAAAGCCCACCAGCGTAATCTGCAAGGGGCTGGCAAATGCCCCCACTTGGGCGGCAATCGGTTCTAATAAGCGCTCTTTGTAGATGCGTAACGTTTGGTCAAGCATAGGGGAAGCCCTCTTACAGTGAACGGCGGACGCCCTACAGGGTCGCCTCTACAAACCCTTCGCGGGGCGTATGGACGAGGCCTGCCTCGTCCCATGTGTACCTACTTAACACGATCATGCACATTTT
>JBMOFU010000244.1:0-6133 GCA_049318725.1 Phototrophicaceae bacterium
ACAGGCGAAAAACAATGTCAGCAAATCCTTAAGTTGGTGCCTATGGGGCGCAATAGTTTGCGCCCCTACAGAACCGTTGCCACCCGTAGGGGCATGAATACAATCCGCCAGCCGTCGGGGTCTTCGATGGTGATTGCGCCGTGTTCGTCCCAGTAGGGGTTTGCTGAAGCGACCTGCGGATAGCCCATTGCGTGCAGTTGGTCGGCTTTGCGGCGTAGCGCTTCAGCATCTGGCATGTAAAATACCAGCAAGTTTTCGCGGTTCGGGCTGGTACCGGGGCTACCGTCAACATGCTGGACGAACTCTAAGTGATAGGTCGCGCCGGGCAAGCCGAACATCACCCCATCAAACCCTGCATGATCGTTGAATGCGCCAACGATGGTCAACCCTAGCCCTTCGCCATAAAAGCGCTTGATGGCGTCAAGTTGGTCGGTTTGGCGAGCAAAACGCACTTGTACGACCGATAAAGCGCTCGGCCACTGCGTAGGCATTGAAAAATCCTTTGTCAATCGGTTGATAGCCCCAACAAAAAACAGCCCGACGTTCCATAAAATAGGCTGATGGACGAGGCCAACCTCGTCCATCGGTTTGATTGTGTGTTGTTAGGGGGAAGTTGTCGCGGTGGGGATCAATTCAATGCTGTAGGGCGGGTTAGCAGCGGCTTCGATGCCGTTAGCGCCTACCTGCACAATCGGCACGGCGTTAATGTCCCCGCCGAAGGGGCGCACGGTGTTTTCGGTATACACCCAGCCAACCGTGTCTTCCCAGACCACTTGATACCACAGCCCGGCATCAGAGCGTGCAAGCACGGGCAAGACGATGCCCCAATCCACCCGCCCGATTTGGCGTGAAAGCACGTTCGGCTCGGCGCGCAACTTAATCACGCTGATGGTCTGGACGGTGTAGCTTGCGCTATCTGCGGGGGCGCTGAAGTTCGTAAACGGATTTTCCACGGGCGGATTGTATTCGTTGCCCTCCACATGGAGGTAGTAGCCCCACGCCCATCCTGTGCGCCCGCCAATATCCAGCAAAAACCACAGTGCATCGCTGTCGCGCCCGACAACGGCGTAAGTTTCGCCGCGTCGGATGCGCCCAACAGGGTTGCCGCCCAAAAATGGCGCATCACGCACGATCAACACGCCGGCGCGCACCACAGTGGCCGTTTGTGCGCCGGCGGGGATTACTGGGAGCGGCGTAGGCTGTGCGGTACTGGGGGTGGCACTGGCAGAAGCACGCCAAAAGAAGCGGATGCTGGCATCCCCCGTGAACTCACGATATTCCACGCGGATTTGTGCCGCACCTTCAGGCAATTCTTGGGTAGAAGTCAACGTTTGGCCTGCCGCACCGCTGAACTGGTCAATGATGGTTGCCCCATTCAAAAAGACGCGCACGCCTTCGTCTGCAACGGCAACAAACTCGTAGCTCCCGGCAGTAAAGGTGAAGGTAGTGGCATAAGCCGCAGAAAAATTGTCTGCCTGTACTTCTGCTGATGGGCTGTTTGCGCCAAAGCTAAAGTCCACACGGGTTTCAGTGCGCGTCAAAACTGGCGTTCCAGAAAGATCGGCGTTGTTGTAATAGGCCGCAGACCAACTGGTTCCATAGGTATCTTGGGCATAGTTCGGGTAAAGGCTGGCACTAAAGGCCAATAACCCCACAAACAAGGTCACTAGCCCGCCTAAAAAGAAGTTCCGCTGAGTCTGCATGTGGCGTTCCTTTCTGCAAGTGGCGTGCGCTTCATCACCCAGTATAGCCGCAATTTTCGGCATGTGCGATAGCAGGCAAGTTCCGTGTTACTGCCACGCGCTACGTTAACGTTGTGTTGTGGTTAGGGCAACCCCCTTGCGGTGGCCTATAGAAGACGTTACACTATCCTAGTCTACTATCTTAGACATACAGAGCAATGTCCGACGACGACCCTAAACCTCCCCCTACCCCTGACGGTAGGTCAATTCTATAGAATATTCCAGAAGCCGATAGAACCTTAGCCGACGTTGCTGGGGGGAATCATCGGCTTTTTGTGTTAGGGTCGCCAACCATCAAGGAAAGGGAACTTTGGACGAGCCAAGCCTATCTAGCATAAGCCTGCTGATCTTGCTGATTGTTGTGAAAGCGTTTATCTCATTGGGTTACACCGCCGTGATGACCGAGCGGGGGTTAGCTGCCGACGAGAGCAACGGTGACGGCAAACGATTACAACTGACCGCGCAGTTCAGCACACTCTTGCTGTTTTTTTCAATCGGTGTGATTGCCACCCGTACTTGGGTGATCCCATTGATGAGCCTGGCAACCTTGCCCGATTGGGGCGTGTACCTTTTAGTGTTTGTTCCGTTGACGTTGCTGGTGGTGATTGCCGGGGAAGTCGTGCCGTCTACGTTGGGGAGCGCCTACCGTGAAGCGCTTGCACCGATTGTACGCCCGTTCATGACTGCCTTAATCACGCTCTTGCGCCCGTTCACTGCGCTGTTGGAGGCCATCAGCCGTGAATTGGGGCGGGTGTTTGGCACCACCGATGTCGTGGCAACCATCACGGAGGAAGAACTGCTCACGTTGATTGACCGCGACCCAGAGTTCGACAAAAACGAGCGTGAGATGATTCACTCTGTACTAGAACTGGGTGAAACCGCCGTGACCGAAATCATGGTGCCGCGCATTGACATCATTGCCATTCCAAAAACAGATACGATTGCCGAAGCCCGCAAGGTGTTTATCGAAAGCGGCCATTCGCGCTTGCCCGTCTACGAGGGCAACATTGACAACATCGTGGGCTTACTGTACGTCAAAGACTTGCTTACCGTGTGGCATAACGGGCATACCACCGTTGGCGCCGTGGCCGAAATCATGCGCCCGATGCACTTCATCCCCGAAACAATGCCCGCCAACCGCCTGTTGCAAGAGTTCCAACGCAAGAAGATGCACATGGCAATCGTTGTGGAGGAATACGGCGGCACCAGTGGCTTGGTAACGCTCGAAAACCTGCTGGAAGAAATTGTCGGGGACATTCAAGACGAATATGACACCGATGAGGTCGAAGACATCATCCAGATCAAAGCCAATGAATATATGGTGGATGGCGGGGTGATCTTGGGCGACCTCAACGAGGTGCTTGGCGTGAATTTAGACGATACCGATGTAGACACGCTCGGCGGCTACATCCTCACCCAACTGGAGCGCGTGCCGCAAGCGGGCGAGATCGTAGAAACCGAAGACTTGATTTTACGGGTAGAGGCCATTGAAGGGCGCAGAATCCGTAAGGTGTATGTGACCAAACGCGAAACCCTTAGCCAAGATCAAGCCGCCGAAGCGCGAGAAAAGAAGGAAAAAGAGGCTCTACCGCCCATAGATGCAACGGATGCTTCTATGCAGGTGGCCTAAGGTAAGGGGCTTTTGCGGGCATGAACGAACAACGGTCATGCCCGCAGCGTGGCGCTATGCGTTCGCGTCGCTGATATTGGTTTTGTCTGGGTCGGTGGCGTCGTCGGGATACACCAACATGACCGGAATCCGTACCCCATGCAAGACCTTATTCGCCACACTGCCGAACACAAAACGGGCTAACCCGGTATGGCCGCGCGTACTCATCACCACAAGGTCGGCGCCCTCTGCGTTGATATAGTCACAGATGAGTGTAGCCACACCTGCCCCTTCAATCATTTGGGCGCGGCAGTTAATGCCTTCTTCGCGTAGGTTGTTACGTAGGCTCATCAGGTATTGTTTAACTTGATCGCGCATTTGGTCAAGCTGTTGGTCTTGCCCGGCCAGCGCGATGATGTCGGTGTATTCGTGCGCGGGTGGCCGAAAGACGTGCAACAGAATGATTTCTGATGCGTTGGTGCGCGCAATGTCTGTGGCATGGGGGATCGCCCGTTGCGACAGCCCAGAACCATCTATCGGAACCACAATTTTCTTATAACGCCCTTGAGACATGCTAAAGCCCCCTTTTAGTATTGACCAGCAATGATCTTCTATTGTAACGCATTAAGTAGCCTCTATGCACTTAATCTTCAGGGATCAAGGCGCGATAAAGGCTGTTAAAGCGCAGTGTCGCTGGGTTGTATATCCCAAAACCAGAGGCAAATTCCCAATAGCACCAGCCCATCCCGTTGGCTTCCGCCATCGCCCGCACTGCGCCGGTGTAGGCCAGTCTGGAATCAAGGTCGGCCTTGCTGTATGCCCCAAATTCGCCTAGCAGTACCGGAACGCCATAGCTGCTTTGCCACGCCATCGCCTCTGCGAAGTCACTTTCCAGCGCCGTGTGATCGGCGGCGCTGCCCCATATTGTGCCAAGCCATGCGTTTGTGCCGTTTACCCACTCTGCCCCTTGATGCGTGAACTCAAACGGCAGGTAGTAATGGAAGGTTGCGATCAAGTGATCGGTGTCTTCTGGCAGTTCTAGCTGTGCCAGCCCGTTGAGGCTGTTCCATTCCCCACCGCCGACGATCACGCGGCGGGTGGGGTTGCTCTGGCGGATGGTCGCTAATACATCAGGATAGACGGCGTTCCATGCAATGGGGGAAAGGCCACTGTTTGGCTCGTTGAGGATTTCAAACATCACACCGTCTGGGGCGCTGGCGTAGTGCCGCCCGATTTGATCCCACAGCCCGTTTAGCCGATCCACATGTTGGGCGGGCTGCGCCATGATCTCTTCATAGTGATGTATGTTGAGGATCACTTGTAAGTCTTCCGCCAGCGCCCACGCGACCACTTCATCCACCCGTGCGAAAAACCCCGCGTCAATGGTATAGGGCGGGCGGGTTTCGGCATGGGCTGACCAACGGATTGGTACCCGGACAGTATCAAAGCCAGCGTTGGCAATCATCGGTAGGTAATCTGGCTGCACCCGTAACCCCCATTCGCCTTCAGTGGGGGCTTCTAGCATATTCCCCAAGTTGATGCAGCGCCCAACCCCTGCGTTGGGGATCTCTTGTGCATATGTGACCGTAAAAAGCATGACCGTTACCGCAACCAGCAAAACACGAAATAGACCCATCATTGACCGCCCTCCAAGTATTATATCCCAAATTTATCCCAAATTATCGAAGGTTCCTTCAGCATTAAGCCGTTGTACGCGCAATTCTGCGGCATCTAGCAGGCGGTCACAATAGGTGCTGAGTTGTTGGCCGCGTTCGTATAGCGCTACAGATTCCGCTAGCGGCAAGGTTCCTGATTCTAGCCGCGCCAGAATCTCGTTGAGTTCAGTGTAAGCCTGTTCAAAAGTCAGTTCGTCCATACTTGTTTCCCTATGGGTTAACGGTGACGGTGCGCGTGCCGTCGGCAAATTGAATGTGTAACGTGCTGGTGGCAGGGGCATCCGCTGCGCTGGAAATCGTTTGGCCGTTGCTATCGGTCACAATGGCGTAGCCACGCTTGAGGATGGCCTGCGGGCTGGCGGCATGAACGGCGTCAGACTTGGCCGCTAACCGTTCGCGCTTGAGCGTGATCTGGCGCTGCGTTGCGGCGGTTAACCGTGCTTGACGCTCGTCAAGGCTACGGCGGTACGTTTCGATCCGTTGGCGCGGGGTGAGATAGGCCAACTGGCGGCGGGCAATCTTGAGCGTGGCGCGTTGACCATTGAGTTCATCGCGCACAGCGTTTTGTAGCCGCGCCCGTCGTTGCGCCACCCCCTGCTTCAGCGCGTCAAGGCTCGGCGTGGCAAGCTCCGCCGCCGCAGAGGGGGTGGGGGCGCGTAAGTCTGCGACAAAATCCACAATGGTGAAGTCGGTTTCATGGCCGACGCCGCTGATGATCGGCGTGTTGGCCGCATAGACCGCACGCGCCAGTTGTTCGTCGTTGAACGCCCATAGATCTTCTAGGCTGCCGCCGCCGCGTACTAAAAGGATGACATCCACTTGTGCGGAACGGTCTAGGCGCTCTAGCGCGGCGATGATCTGCGGGGGGGCGTCTTCGCCCTGCACGAGGGTATGACTGAGGATCACATCTGCAAGCGGGTAGCGCCGCCGCAGCACATTCTGCACGTCCTGAAAGGCAGCAGCATCAGCAGAGGTTACGACCCCAATACGGCGCGGGAACTCTGGAATCGGTTGCTTATGGTCAAGGTCAAATAAGCCTTCTTCGTTAAGCCGTGCCTTGAGCGCTTCAAATTGGGCGTACAGGTCACCGACGCCCGCCCGCCGCA
>JBMOFU010000245.1:0-6129 GCA_049318725.1 Phototrophicaceae bacterium
AGGGGCATGATGTATTATGCCCCCTGAAGTTTGGCTTTTCTTGAAAAAGCACATTCAACCTGCCATACTCATTTCATAGGGCGGTTGTGACTCGGTATTGACAGATCGCACCCGCCTGAAATGGCCGATGGGTTCAGAGGTAGATTAGGAATTTGCCAGTGAGAAAAACTCTTAAAAGCTATCAAAAAATTGACTGTTTTGCATAGGTCAGCAATTTCTAAGCAGTTTGCACTGAATACCATGCAATGTGGCTAAAAAACGTTGAGAATGCGGTTAAATCGGTCTACGGCGTAGCCTAATTCCGCCACAAACAGCCAAACTTCAGGGGGCGCCACAGGTGGCGCCCCCACTTTACTGCCCTTACTCATCACTGTAGTTACTTGTGGTTAGCCGCTTGACCATCTCAATTTGTTGCATAAACGGCGCATAGCCCAACGCAGCCAGCACCCCCCACACCGGATCATCGTCGGCGATGTTGATAATGCTCCCTAGCGCGTAGGGGTGGCGTTGATGAAGCTCAGCCACCAGCGCACGTAAGGCGGGCGCATGACCCGCCGCAAAGCCGGTATCCACCAAACGGATGCCGTCCCAGCCAAAGCGCCCGACAGCGTAAGCGATCACCTGACCGTCAAGGATTGTTGCTTCGGCATTCAGTTCATTGACCATTTGCATCATCCCCTCAACTGCACGCTGCCACGGGTTGGGGGGTAACCCAAAACTGCTATGGAGCTGGAGCGCTTCTACGGCAGGCATTGGCCGAAAGCGATAGGCGCGGTCTGGGGTGACTTTGGGCTGACCTTCGGCAAGGTGGAGCAACCTGCGCGCACGGAACCCCAACGACTCATAGAGGTGCATGGCGCGGGCATTTTGGGTGATGACCTCCAGTTGTACCTGCTCGATTCCGGCAGACTGGGCGTTGTTGAGCAATGTCACCATCAAACGCCGTCCGATCCCCTGCCCGCGATACGCAGGGAGCAAGCCCACTCCACCGATCCAGCCCAGTTCGGCGCGTTGGCCGAGCAAGCCCAAGCCCACCCATTGCCCGCCGTCGCGCACCATCAACGAATCGGCTAGGCTGATGAAGTCCAGCGCAAGGTTGGTGTGCATCTCTTGGCCGTCAAGGTCTACCGGAATATAGTAATCGGCGTAGGCGGCTTTGAGCGTGGCGGCAATGTCATTCACGCTTACGTCGCTGGCTGCGATGAACTCTATTGCGCTCATGGGGTGGCCTGTTCGGTCTGTTTCAGTTGCTCGGTATGGGTCAAGACACCGACCCCGAACCCCTGCCGAATCAGCGCTATAAGGCCGGTCAGGGTTGGCGGCAACCAAATGGCGACATGCACCGCCACCGAGTAGGCTTGGGCGCTGGTTGTAGCAACCCCTGCGGCGGTGAGTACCTCAATGGTAAAGAACTGGAACACCCCAATCATGCCCGGCGCGGCAGGGATCAAGCCCGCAAGGTTGACCGTGCCGACCAACAACAAAATCAGCGGGTAGCCCACGCCTAACCCAAAGGCGATGCTCACCAGCCAGTAGACCAACGCTTCCACTGCCCATGACAGGTAAGAACACACCACCGCGCCGAGCAAATCCAACGGCGAGCGTAAGCCCTCTAGCCCGGCGATGATGTCGTGGCTCAACCCGCGCACGAGCGTGCCTAAGCGTTGCGGCAAATGGCTGGCGACCCATTCAGCAATGGTATGAAGCCAGTGCGGGCGGGCGGCCACCGTGAAGAACACCGCCAGCGCGATCAAAAACGGCGGCGCTGTCCATAGGGCGACGCGCTCCACCGCCGCACTGCCGACATTCAAAAACGCCAACGGGACGATGACAAAGGTCAACATCACCAGCCCGTCAAAGACGCGCTCCACCAAGACCGTCGTTGCCCCACGCGCATACGGTACAGCATGGTTGCGCCCTAACAGATAAATCCGCAGGGCTTCTCCGGCACGGAACGGATAAACATTGTTGCCGAAGTAGCCAATCGCCACCAGTTCGAACAAACGCGCCAGCGGCACGGCCTTGACCGCGCGCAGCAAGAAGCTCCAGCGCAGCGCGATGATCGCCATTGCCACAAGGTAAACGCACATCGCCGCCAAGATCAGCCACAGGTTAGCGGTTTGCAGGCTGGCGCGCACCGCAGGCAGATCAAACTCTGCGAAGGCGAAGGTCAAAAAAAGGGCGCTGACCAGTAGGCCAACGCTGAACACGATCCAACGAGTATAACGCTTCATCGCAACAGTGTGCTTTCTAGCCCAGTCTGGGGAGTCGTTTGGGCTGCGGGATGCTCTGCAAAATGCTGTTAATCATGTTGGCACTGCGCTTGCTGTACAGCCAGACCATCCCCGGTTTGACATCTGCCATGCAGATCACCGCCAGCGAAACGACATACGGCGCGCCGAACTCAATAATATACACGCCGTTGCGCGCGCCTTCGTAGTAGGTGGAGTGGAATTTGTTCTCGTCCAGAATCGTTGCGAGCGAACGCTGGGTAGAATGGTCAATGTTCAACGCCTGCGAAAGCAGTTGCAGGTCGTAATCTTCAAGGGTGCCTGCTGCGCCGACCATATTGCCGTCGGTGTCTACCAGCCCGACAAAGTTCGCCCGCACATGGTTGAGCAGGTCTTGCAGTTCACGGTTGATCTGGTTGAACTGTTCGCGGGTGAGGACGAGCGCCGCCGAACGGGTGGTGGGGTCTAGCCGCTTGGCACGGGCTTGCAAGGCGTTTTCACGGTTGGCACTTGGCGGCGGGGCTTCTGCATAGCGCTTACTATCGCGCTGGATTTCGAGTTGGCGCTCTACCTGCATCAAAAAGAAGGTCATATTCAGCGGCTTGTAGAGGTAATCTACCGCGCCTAAGCGGTACACCGCCACTGCGCTTTTGGGGCTGAGGTCGTCGTCAATGATGATGACTTTGGCGTTGGGGCGTAACCCGCCAATCACCGCCAACAAGTCCATACCGCTGAGGTCGGGCAGTTCGGCTTGGGTCACAATCAGGTCAAACTTGGTCAGCAAAATCTCGCTGAGGGCGTCCTCAAACGTCCCTGTTTGGCTCACTTGGTAGCCGGCGGCTTCGACGAGCGTCTCTGTCAGTTGGTCGCGCAGTATCTCATCAGCAGCGACCACCAGAATATGTTCCTTGCGGGCTACAGTTTTCATCGTTGGGCGTCCGTCTATGATCGGTCTGCTGGTTCAGCGAGTACAAGGTTGCTCAATGCCTCTAGCGCCAACCACTGCACCCACTGAGCGTCGTGGCGGAGTAAGCCACGAATTTGCCCGCCTGTATTGGGCGCCGAGTGAAGCGCATGTTGCTCAAAGTATACCACGCCTTGCACTGCATCTACGACAAACCCAAGCGGCATTGGCGGGTGTTGCGCCACGACAAACAACGTATTACGGTCAATCAGGGCTGGCACGCCGAACAAGCGGCGCAAATCCAGCAGCGCCAACGGCTCTCCCTGACGGATGACCATCCCCAACAAGGCCGGATGCACTACCCCCATCAACGGCAAGACAGTCATCAAGGCCGCCACTTCGGTGACTTCCTCAATGGCAAGCGCGTAGTGGGCTTCCCCCACACGGAAAACGAGGAATGGGCGCGTTAGGCTGTTCATCGCAGGGTGCTGGTGCGTTGGGCGCTCAACCACATGACCATGATAATCGTTGGCTCATGGTCACCGACCAGCAAAATTTCGTCTACCAGCTCGCCCAACTTCGTCCGCAAGGCGACCAAGACATTGTTGGCGCTGACGTTTGCCAACCACGGCGTCGTGAGGGAAATTTGCAGCCCGCGCCGCCCTGCATCCGCAACACCCGTCATTTGGATGGTGTGAACTTCGCCAGATTTGAGGACAAGTTCCGCGAGCGTTGCCGACGCCGTAGAAAGTTGAGCGCGGTGGGCAGGGGCAAAGCCCACCAACCCCGCTGCACGGCGGGCAGTGTCGCGCACAATCATGATGTCCATGGCGTCCTCAACGCGCACCGTCATCACCGGCGGCGTCATGGAATACGGGTGCTTCGGTGGCGTGGTCACAATTACTCCAACAAGCCCAGTTCTTTAAGGGTGGTAATCAAATGCTCTGAGGCAAACACATCTTTAGAGATGTAATCGTCTGCGCCCGCACGCAAGCCAGACATCGTAGACTGCGGCCCGGTCTTTTCTGTGAGCATAATCACGGGGATGTCTTGCGTCACAGGGTTCCGCTTGAGCCGACGGCACACCTGAAAGCCGTCCATGCTTGGTAGCTTCACATCCAACACAATCAACGACGGTGGATTCTCGATGGCCTCACGCAATCCGTCTGGGCCGTCATAGGCCACCCGCACGCGCAACCCAACACTTTCCAGAATTTCTTTAATCTGGAGGGCTTGTGTTTTGCTGTCTTCAACCAATAAGGCTTCAAGCGCCATAAGACCACGAACCTTGTGTATACGATGAATGGTTAGATTCTACACCAGTTTACGTAATGTTGTGCCGATCTGTGTTGGCGAAAGCACACGCTCGGCAGCACCTAAGGCAATCGCCGCCGCTGGCATCCCAAAAACGGTGCAACTGGCTTCCTCTTGTGCAAAAGTGCGGGCGTTGAGCTGGCGTAAGGTCAACAAGCCCTGCGCGCCGTCATTGCCCATCCCGGTGAGGATCACGCCAATCCCGCTCACACCGCAGGCTTGCGCCACAGACTCAAACAACACATCGGCGGCAGGCTGGTGCAGGTACTTGCCCATCACTGGGTCAAGTTGGGCAATCAACAGGTCTTCCTCTTGGGTAACTCGCAAATGTGCGTCGCCGGGGGCAAGTGTGACTGTGCCGGGCTGCAAAATGCTGTTATGGGTGGCTAGGGTAATGGGCAGTTCGGTGAATCTGGACAACCAACGCGCCAACCCCGCCATAAATTCAGCGGGCATATGCTGCACAATGACCACCGGCACGTTCACATTATTACCCAATGCCCCTAATAGAGTGGCTATCGTGCTAGGGCCGCCCGCGCTGGCGGCCACCGCTACAAGGTTGGGCTTGGGGCGCACACGTTGCGTGTCATAGTTGCGCGGCTCGTGACGCTGCACTTCATAGACCGATGCCCAACGGCGCACGACCTTGACACCGGCCATCGCCTGTAGCGTCGTCCATAACTGCTGGCGATGGGCAAGAAAGCCTTGATCGGTGCGGTTCGGCGGCTTGGGGATGACGGCCAACGCCCCCGCTTGCAACGCCCGAAAGGATAACTCTACCTCTTGGTCGGCCAAGCTAGAGACAATCACCACTGGCAACGGGTTGGCGCGCATGATCCGCCGTGTGGCCTCTAGGCCGTCCATAATGGGCATGTTGACATCCATCGAGATGACGTCCGGCGCCAGATGTTGCGCCAGTGCCAGCGCCTCTAGGCCATCCCGCGCCATCCCGACCACTTGAAACAATGGAGACTCATCAATCAGCCCAGCGAGATAATGACGCACGGTGAGGCTATCTTCTGCGACTAAAACGCGGATGGGGGGAAAGGACATAGGCGCGGCTCAATCTGGATGGGAAGTTTTGCGACAATTGTACATGATTTTCATGTGAGGGACGAGAAAGTAGTTTACCAATTGCACGGCAATACAACACGCCCATGTATTTCATACAATCGCCTGTGATGCCCGTAGGCAACGGGCTTGCGCTGTGCTATCCTGTGTGGATAGTCAAGATAGTCTGCATAGTCAGGACATTTTCGATGCCACACAAGGGAAAACTCAAACAAATTCTACTGAGTACCGTAGAAAAGCTCCAAACCCGCCGCCCAGACGGTTGGTTCAGCCGCCGCCAAATTGCTGAACAACTGGGGACGGAATCCGTTCACCTGAATCCAGCACGCATTGGCGCGTTGAAGACGTTGGTCGAAGAAGGCAAACTGCAACTGCGTCAACGCCCCGACGATGGGCGCGACCTGCCAGAATATCGCCTGCCGTAATGCAATCGCGGTGGATTAACAAAATCCACCGCGTTGTCTTATGCTTTCACGTTACGCAAACTACCTCGCGGACGCCACCTGTGGCGTCCCTACAGACCACGACCCTGTAGGGGTAAGACCTGTCTCACCCGTAAAACGGGGGTTGAACAAATTCTTGCTCATGGCCTGTATTGTAAACGTTCAA
>JBMOFU010000246.1:0-6116 GCA_049318725.1 Phototrophicaceae bacterium
CAACTACACTCACAGCGAGCTTCGCCCCATCTGCGACTGCTACAACAACCGCCACGCGGCGGGTGGCAAGCCTAACCCCTGTCGCGCCCATCTCCACGACCAGAGCCCTACAACGGGCAGGCTCACCAACGCGCCCCCCCACCAGCGACAACATCTATGTAGTGACTGGGCTAACGGGCGGTGTCAATATCCGTGAGGGGGATAGTACCAACTTCGATGCAGTGACGGTCTTATACCCCGGTCAGCAGGCGCAGGCGTTGGGGATTAGTGATCGTGGGACGGGGTGGGTATATGTGGAGTTGAACGGTACACGCGGCTGGCTGAGCAGCTTTAATGTGGATATTGTCGGCGATAGCAATCAATTGCCCGATGTCAGCCCGCCAACGTTGATGGGTAGCGTCTCCGTGACAAGCGCACCGATGGATTCCCCTTCAGTGACCGCACAAGTACAAGCACAGCCCCCGACGTTGCCCGCTAATACGGGGGCTACGATAGCGGCGGCCTGTAGCGGTTTTGCGATCACTTACCCGTATGACGGCGTAGCTTTTAATAAATTCAGCTTGTTGGGCGTCAATTGGACGGCGTTACAAGGGGCAACTTCGTATCGCTTGGTCATCCGTAATGCTGATGAGTGGCAGAATATCTTTGTAGACCAGCTGCATGTCAACCAAACCAGTTCCAGTGTACTGTTAGATAAAGCGGGGGCGTTTCGGTTTGCGTTTACCGTCACGGCAACTTTGTCCAACGGCACGGTCTGTGAGGCGGGGATTGTCGCGCCCCATCAGAGCTAGTGGGCAATTTGCGCTAATGTGTTGGCAGGGCTGTTGATGAATCTATTGGGGTGGATTGGCGACGTGTTGCAATGACTGTGCTATATACGATTACGGCCTATTTGCCGTCTGTAGGCGGGGCGCAATACCATCTGCACGAGTTTGCGCGGCAGGTACAGCGACGCGAAGCGGTGCAGGTGGTCTATCAGTGGGACACCAACCGCTCCGATTGGCTCCTAGGAACGACGCTTAATGCGCCGCTCGGTGGCGGCCCGTTCATCCATGACGAGGTGAGCGCGTTTCGGTTGTCTTTGACCGATGAGCAACGCGCCGCGCTACGCCCCTATGTCTACGCCTATCGCCTATTGCAGGGGGTTGCCATTGAGCAGATTTCGCGCCGCCTGATGAAGAACTTGCGTGCGATGTTGCAAGATAGCGCGTTTCGGCCAAGCGTGGTGCATAACTTCCGCGTGGGCAGAGAGGGGCTAACGGCGGCATCATTGGCGCTGGCGCGGGCGCTGGATGTGCCGTTCGTGTTCACCACCAACCACCACCATCACTGGCACGGATGGCTTTACCGCCACTATTGCCAGATGATGCAGCAGGCGGATTATGTGATTGCCCATACAGAATTTGAGCGCCAAGCCCTGATTGGAATGGGTGTAAAACCAGACCATATTCAGGTGATTGGCGTCGCGCCGCTGGTCGCGCCGAATGCTGACGGCGCACGATTTCGTCTGCGTTATGACATCCCTGCCGACGCGCCGTTGGTGTTGTTCTTAGGGCAAAAATACGCTTACAAACGCTTTGATTATTTGTTGCGGGCGGCGGATGCCATTTGGCGCGACTTCCCCACTGCGCGGCTGGTGTTTATCGGGCCGCGCAAGCCGATGTCTGATGCTGTGTTTGCCAAGCTGAAAGATCCGCGTATTGTGGAGCTAGACACGGTAGACCTGCAAACCAAGTCTGATGCGCTGGCGGCCTGTGATCTGTTGTGTATGCCTTCTGCACGAGAAAGTTTTGGGATGGTCTACCTAGAGGCGTGGCACTACGGCAAACCGATCATTGCCGGCAGCGCGCCCGCCGTGCGCGAGATCGTCCAACACGGCGTCAACGGCTATCGCGCAAGCTCTGTAGCAGAGGTCGCAGCCTATACCCGCCGCTTGCTCAGTTCAGCGGGGTTGCGCGCAGAATTTGGGGCAGCAGGCCGTGCCTATGGGCAACAGTTCCAGTGGGAGTCATTAGCGGCAAAACTCACCGCCGTCTATGATGCAGTTCGCGGGTAGGCATGTGCAAGTTGCACAAAGTTTTATCCAATCGGTTGCACGCTGCGACGCTGTGGCACGCTATATAGCATAAGGCATTGTACCTTTGTAGCACATTGATTTGGTAAGTCGTACTAAATTCAAAAAAGTTCAAATATCCCCGCAAACTGGCTTTCGTCTTATTTCGATAAACCTGTGTGTTATAATTTCTTTCGTAGTTTCGGGCATTTGCTGGCCTAAATTTACACTCTAGTCGAAGAATCTTTTTACCCCTATACAAGGAGTTTTCTTCACATGAAGAAGCTGTTTATTGTTGCTCTGTTGCTGTTGATGGTAGCGCTCCCCGTTGTACAAGCACAAGAAGTTTCTGGCGAACTTGAACTTTTCTCTTGGTGGGCTGGCGATGAAGGCCCAGCGTTGGAAGCCTTGATTGCGCTTTATGCGACACAATACCCGAACGTTGAAATCGTCAACGCAACGGTTACCGGTGGTTCTGGCGTGAACGCCCGTGCCGTTCTCAAGACCCGTATGTTGGGTGGCGACGCCCCAGATAGCTTCCAAGTTCACGCAGGTGAAGAACTCACCGGGACGTGGGTCATCTCTGGCCGCATGGAAGACCTGACTCCCCTATATGAAGCCAATGGTTGGTTTGAAGCCTTCCCAGAAGACTTGATTGACTCTTTGACCTACGAAGGCGGCATCTACAGCGTGCCGGTGAACATTCACCGCTCTAACGTGTTGTGGTCGAACCCTGCTAAGTTGGCCGAATGGGGCTTTGAAGCTCCAGCCACATGGGACGAGTTCTTGGCACTTTGCCCAACCATCCAAGAAGCTGGCGTGATCCCGTTGGTTGTCGGTGAAGCATGGACAGTCAACCACCTGTGGGAAAGCGTCGCGCTCGGTGTTTTGGGTGCTGATGGCTGGAATGCCCTCTGGAATGGTGAACTTGACCCCGCTGGCGCAGAAATGGTCGCGGTCTGGGACAAATTCGGTGAAGTGTTGGCTTGCTCTAACATCAATGAAGACGCCGCTGGCCTGTCTTGGCAACAAGCCATTGACAAGGTTGTTGCTGGCGATGCCGCCTTCAACATCATGGGCGACTGGGCTGCGGGTTACATGGTGACGACGCTCGGCTTGACCCCGGGTGAAGGCTTCGGCTACAACGCTTCCCCAGACACCGATGGTTCCTTCCTCTGGTTGAGCGACAGCTTCGGTTTGCCCGTTGGCGCGCCGAACCGCGATGCAACCCTTGCTTGGTTGACGATACTCGGCTCGGTAGACGGCCAAAACGCCTTCAACCCGCTGAAGGGTTCAATCCCGGCAAACATCGAAGCCGTAGCTGCTGCCCCTGACCTGTACAACACCTACTTGCAAGACACTGCCGCAAACTGGGCAGAAGACGACCTCGTGGGCAGTTTGGTACACGGCGCTGCCGCCAATGAACGCTTCATGGGCGACTTCAACCAAGTCATGGAAATCTACTTGGCAAGCGGCAACAGCACAGCAGCTGCCAGCGCTATGAATGCAGTGTGCTTGCAATCTGACGCCTGCGGTATCTAGTTTCTGCATGGTGGGCGCGCCTTAACGGGCGCCCACATAAAATCTGGCTATCAGATTCGAGAGGCGGCCTAAACAAGGCCGCCTCTTGTCTTACTCGCTATGGAGGATTTTTATGCACAGTAGACGAGACCGCGCCATCGCCTTTGTGATGGTGTTGCCTTCACTTATCTTGCTGGCGGTGTTTGTGTATGGCTTTATCGGCCAAACGGTATGGACATCCTTAAGTGATTGGGGTGTGGATTCCTCAACGGCGCTTGCAGCTAATGTGCCGCGTAACTTCATCGGCACCCAGAACTACGAAAACATCATGACCGACCTGCTGGAATTTAACTTCCGCACGGCGTTGATTAACACTTTTTACTTCACTGTATTCTTTGTAGGGGGCTGTTTGTTTGTCGGCCTGCTGTTAGCGCTGTTGCTTGACCAAAAAGTAGTCGGAGAAGCGTTCTTCCGCACGGTATTTTTGTTCCCCATGTCGCTGTCGTTTGTCGTCACCGGCACGATTTGGCGTTGGATGCTCCAGCCGAGCGGCGGCGTGAATATTTTGCCGACGTTCTTCGGCGGCGACCCGATCCCCTTTCGTTGGCTGAACAGCCGCACAGTATGGTGGCAGTTTGAATGGGGCGACGTACCGCGCAATTTAACCTATGTCGGGATCGCTATTTTGGCCTTCCTTGCGGTCAATTATGCCTTGCGTGCGCGGCGCACAGCCGCCGCTTACACCATCGCTGGCATTGCGGTGTTGCTGATTGTCTTTCTTGCAGGACTATGGGATTACATCTGGTTACCGCTGGATTCGCCAGAAGTGGAGCCTTCGATTGCGCCGAAGGGCTTTAACGTCGCGTTGATCGGGATATTAATTGCGGCGGTGTGGCAGATGTCTGGCTACACGATGGCGATGTTCATTGCCGGCATTCGCGGCATCCCCGACGAATTGCGCGAAGCGGCACGGGTAGACGGCTGTAGTGAAATCGGCGTGTATCGCTTTATCATCTTGCCCCAACTCAGCCCAATTTTGCTCAGTGCCATGATTATCTTGGGGCATATTTCGCTGAAAATCTTTGACCTTGTGTTTGCAATGGCCGGGCCAGACAACGCTCAAACGGTTGTGCCGGGGCTGTTGGTCTATACACAAGGGTTCCGCGCCAACGCCTTTGCAAAGGCCAGCGCCATTGCCATGATTATGTTGGTGTTTGTGGCGCTGATTATCATCCCTTACCTGTGGACACAACTTCGGGAGGAAAAATAGCGCATGACCGCACAGGGCTTATTTTTACGCTATACCGCACGGGTGGCCGTGCATGTGGTGCTGTTGATGTTCTTGACAGTTTTTCTGGTTCCAGTGTACATGGTGGTGATTACCAGCCTCAAGTCGCCAGACACCATCAACCTTGCAACAGCGTGGAACTTGCCGCAATCCTTAAATTTTGATAGCTACCGTGAGGTGTTGGTAGAGTTTGGCCCGCGCATTCAAAATAGCGTGGTGCTAGTGATTGGGGCGACTGCCCTATCGTCTATTTTGGGGTCGCTGAACGGCTATGTCTTTGCCAAGTGGAAAATTCCCGGCGAGAAGTTTTTATTCCCGCTCATGCTGTTTGGGATGTTCATCCCCTATCAGGCAATCTTGATCCCGCTGTTCGACTTCATGAGCCGCATTCACCTCTATGGTGGGCTGATCGGCCTGATTTTGATCCATACCGTGTATGGCCTGCCGATTACGACGCTCATCTTCCGTAACTTCTATGTAGACATCCCCAACGAGATGTTAGAGGCCGGCGGCATTGACGGGGCAGATTTCTTCCGCCTATACACCGATATTGTCTTTCCGCTTTCGATTCCCGGCTTTGTTGTGGTGATTATCTGGCAGTTCACGCAAATCTGGAACGAATTTCTGTTTGCTGTGACCATGACCAACAACGCCAATCAACCCATCACGGTTGGGTTAGCACAGTTGGCGGGCGGTGAAGCGGTCAAGTGGAACCTGCCAATGGCCGGGGCGATTGTCGCCGCGTTGCCGCCGCTGTTGATTTACATTCTGTTGGGGCGCTACTTCATTCGCGGTTTGCTGGCGGGGTCAGTCAAGGGGTAAAGGCAATAAGTTCGGCGGACGAGGCAATCCCCGTCCCTACACGCCATATATCGTTTGTAGGGGCGCCACCTATGGCGTCCGCCGTTATTGAAATTTAGGGCATAGTGCGCGGCGGCGGATGGGATAATAATCCCATCCGCCGCACTGTTTTAGAAGCTACGGCGGTAGCGTTGGAATGCTGCTGCCCCCAACGCCCCCGTCACAAGAACGACTCCCCCACCGATGAGAAGGATTCGCCACCAGAAAGCGGGTTCCCCTGTTGCCGGGAGCGAAGTCACCACGAATAACGACGCCTGTGCTTGTCCCTTGTAAGGGATGTTAAGCCTAACGGTGTTAACGACAATGGATGTTGTGCGTAGCGCTTCTGGTCGTAAGCGAGTCCGCACGATAACGGTAGCCGTTTGCCTCGGCCCTAGCGGATCCATGAAGAAG
>JBMOFU010000247.1:0-6112 GCA_049318725.1 Phototrophicaceae bacterium
GCGCGCCATGCCCCTACGGCGAAATCCTCCGTTTTTACAGAACGCGATTGCCCTAACCGTAGCGGCTGGAATATGTACATTTGCTTGGCAATCCGTTAGGATTCAATCCAGTTAGCTTTAGATTTTACACTGATACGGGTGGGGGAGAGATAATAATGGCGGCTAGTGTTGTGTGGCTGGAAGAAAACCGAGTGATTGAAGTGATTATGGAAGGCAGTTATAGCCTAGAGGATGCTCAAACGGTAAGCCAACGGTTAACGGATATGTTGAATGCCGCACAGGGAACGGGTGTTCACATCCTGTTTGGGGCAGATCGTTTAGAAAAAATAGAGGTTAAAGTTACTGATGCCTTTCGCAAAGACATCACTGAGTTTGGCAAAGCCAGTAATATTGCCTCACTCTCTATATATGGGCTATCGCAGAATGTGCAGGTTTTTGCCAATGTCCTAATGGTTTTGCTAAAGAATATCCTCCAAAAGCCAGTGGAAATTCACCCAACCCGTCAAGCCGCCCTTGATGAATTGACGCCAGACCCAAAATCTGTCTAGCATCGCTTGCATGGCGGTCTTTTGCGGACGATGCTTGAGGGTAAGGTCGCCCCTCACATTTGATCCCGCCGCCGCGCTGTGCGATAATCCCCCCAAAACGCTTTGGGGAATCCTCTTGACCACACGCATTTTGTTTATCAGCAGTTACAGCGGGCTAGGCGGCGGAGAAACCGCGCTCGTCGCGTTGGCGGCACACCTCAAGGGGTATGAGGTACACCTGCTGGTGCCGCACGACGGGGCGTTTGCCGCCGCGTGGCGCAACATCGGCGGGGTGGTGCATCTTGCCGCGTTTCGGGGCGCGTCAGTGGTTTTTGTGCCGTCGCTGTGGGCGCACTTCCCCATCCGCTACCAGATTGCGCGCCTCATCCGTGAGCAGCACATTGATGTGGTTCATACCGAATATCACGCGCTGCCGTTTGCCCTGCCCGCCGCCGAATCCGCTGGAATCCCGTGCCTGTGGACGTGTATGGGCTGGTGGTTTCATCCGCAAGTGTGGCAACGGGCATTTTTCAAGCGTGCCAGCGCCACCTTTGCCCACTCACAGGCCATCCAGCGCGGATTTTTGGGCAACCCGCCGTTTATGCCGCCCGACGCGCTAGAGGTGTTGTATCCCGGCGTGGATACTGTGCGCTTTAGTCCGCAGGCAGACGGCCATGCCGTGCGCGCCGAACTGGGGATTGCCCCCGATGTACCGCTGGTGGCGCTGGTGGCCCGCTTTCAGGATGTCAAAGGTCATGATACGTTTTTGCAGATGGCCGCGCAGGTGCGCGCACGCTTGCCAGCCGTGCAATTCATCGTTGCGGGGGAAAACCTGCAAAGCGCGCAAGACGCGGACTACAAGCGTCGCATTCTCGCCCTGTTAGACACGTTACAGCTTACGCCCGCTGTGCATTATCTAGGGCATCGCAGCGATGTTGAGCATATTCTCGCGGCGGCGGATGTGGTCGTATGTCCGTCACACTTTGAGGGCTTCGGCATGGTCAACGTGGAAGCAATGGCCTGCGGTAAACCCGTCGTCAGCACCAATCATGGCGGGCCTAGTGAAGTGGTGATTGACGGTGAAACAGGCTACCTTGTGCCGCCGAAAGACCCCGCCGCGCTTGCCGAACGGGTGATTGCCTTGCTCTACAGCCCGAACACCCGCCGCACGTTTGGGGCAGCGGGCAGGCTCCGTGCGCTACAGGTGTTCAGCGCAGATCAAGTGGCTGCGCGGTTTGCAACGACAGTCCATAAACTGACGGAGTGATTTTAGGGTAGGGGCGTCCCGACAGAACGCCCCTACGTGAAATCGTCTAGCCACTCCCGTGTGTGCGGCACAAAGATAACATTCATGCTATAGTTACGGTCTATCGTTGATTTCGATCTGCACCCATACGGACGGAAGGTGAAAGACCCTATGCGACGCTTTATCACCCTAATACTGGGGGCAGCACTGTTGATGCTCGTCCCAGTAACCTTTGCCCAAGACCCCACCCCAACGGCGGTAGCCCCTGTTGCCGCCGCTGCAAGCCCCGGCAGCTATACCGTACAGTCTGGCGATAACCTATTCCGCATTGCCTTGCGCTTCAATACCAACGTGAGCGCGCTCGCCACCGCCAACAATATCACCGACGTTTCGGTAGTGTATGTCGGCCAAGTGTTGACCCTGCCCGCTGGCGCCAGCCCAACGCCAAGCAGCACCGCCACGCCTGCCCCTAGCGCCACCGCTACCCCAACCACCGGAACGGGCGGCGCGGGCAACCAGACCACCCAGACCTATACCGTTGTGCGCGGAGACACGCTCGGCTCCATTGCCCGCCGCTATGGGACGACCTTCCAAGCCATTGCCCAAGCCAACAACCTCGCTGACCCGAACTTGATCTATGTCGGGCAAGTGTTGAATATCACAGGCGGCACAACCCCGCCCCCCGCAACCGCGACCCCTGCGCCGGGGACTACGCCAACCCCTGCCCCCACCACAGGTGGCTACACCGTGGTTAGCGGCGATACGCTTGCGGCCATCGCCCGCCGCTTTAACACATCTACGACGGCGATTGCTCAAGCCAACGGCATCACCAACCCGAACTTGATCTATGTTGGGCAAGTGTTGCAAGTTCCCGGCAGCACAGGCTCCACCCCACCGCCGACCACTGGCGGCGGCACGACGCCCCCCCCTGCGACGGGCAACAGCAGCTTTGAAGTCGGCGGGCATGTGTTGTCGTTCGCCTATCCAGACTTGATGCGCGACACCGGAATGCGTTGGGTGAAGGTACAAGTGCGTTGGGACGGCAGCGCCGACGCTTCGATTGCCCAAGGGGCGATTGACGCCGCAAAATCGCGCGGGTTTAAGGTACTGTTGGGCATCGTCGGTGATCCGGCAGATATTGCCGCCAACCCGACCCAGTACTACCAGAACTTCGCCACCTTTACAGGCAATGTTGCCGCGCTTGGCCCTGACGCCATCGAAGTGTGGAACGAACAAAACATTGACCGTGAATGGCCTGCCGGACAGATCAGCGGTCAAGCCTACACGCAAATGCTCAGTGCGTCGTATCAGGCGATCAAAGCACGCAACAGCAACGTGCTGGTGATTAGCGGCGCGCCCGCCCCAACGGGCTTCTTCGGTGGGCGTTGTGCGACCAACGGCTGTGACGATAACGTCTTCATCCGTGATATGGCAAACGCAGGCGCAGCCCAATTCATGGACTGTGTGGGCCTCCATTACAATGAAGGCATCGTCCCGCCAAGCCAAACCAGCGGCGACCCGCGCGGCAACAGCAGCCACTATTCGCGCTACTACAACGGCATGGTCAACCTCTATAGCAGTACCTTCCCCGGCAAGCCGCTGTGCTTCACCGAGTTGGGCTACCTTTCGCCAGAGGGCTATTCTGCCTTGCCTGCGGGCTTCGAGTGGGCGGCCAATACCAGCGTGGCCGAACATGCCCAGTGGCTTGGGGATGCTGTTCGGCTTGCCCGCACTAGCGGACGGGTACGGCTGTTAATCGTCTGGAACATTGACAGCACCAGCTACACCGCAGACCCGCAAGCCGGCTATGCCGTTGTGCGGCCAGACGGGGCTTGCCCGGCCTGTACCGCCATCCGCACCGCGTTGCAATAACGATTCACGATTGGGTAGGGGCGCAGCGCGCTGCGCCCCTACCCTAAAATTTCGCATTTTTGGAAAACGCGATTGTCCCCCCGCAGCGAAAAATGTTTACACCGGATAAAACGCCCGCCCTACAAAATCCATTGTGAAGCGTAGGGGCATGGGTTATCATGCCCTTGATTGATGTATGGATTGATGTTCAGGGTTCACCGCGTTTCATCCAAACGCCTTACAGGAAAATACCGTTATGACTGCTCCCATTATTCAGATTGAACAAGTGGCCGCGTACATCGGCCAAAGCGTCACCCTGCGTGGCTGGGTGTATGCCCGCACGGGCAAAGGCAAGCTGCACTTCATCCAACTGCGCGACGGCAGCGGGATCATCCAATGCGTGGCCTTTAAGAATGACCTGCCCGAAGCCGACTTTGACACCGCCCAAGCGCTGACGCAAGAATCTTCAGTGATCCTTACCGGAACCGTGCGCGCTGACGAGCGCGCGCCGGGCGTCCCCGGCGGCTATGAGATCGGCATCACCAGCATTCAAGCGCTGCAAGTTGCCCACGATTACCCGATCACGCCCAAAGATCACGGTGTAGACTTCTTGATGGACAACCGCCATCTGTGGCTACGCAGCCAACGCCAATGGGCAATCATCCGCATTCGCGCCACGATTGTGCATGAACTGCGTAATTGGCTAGACGATCACGGCTACCTGTTGGTAGATACCCCGATCATCAGCCCGGCGGCAGGCGAAGATACCACCACGCTGTTCGAGATTGACTACTTTGGCGAAAAAGCGTACTTGGCGCAGACCGGACAACTGTACAACGAAGCCAATATGATGGCCTTTGGGCGCGTGTATACGTTTGGGCCAACGTTCCGCGCCGAAAAGAGCAAAACACGCCGCCACCTGATGGAATTTTGGATGTTAGAGCCAGAAGTGGCGTTTATGTCTTTAGAAGAACTGATGGATTTAGAAGAATCGCTGCTGTCGCACGTCATCCATACCGTATTGACCAAGCACCCGCGTGAGCTAGAAATTTTGGAGCGCGACACCAGCAAGCTACAGGCGGCGACGGTACCGTTTTACCGCATCAGCTACGATGAAGCCGTAGAGCGGCTTAAGGCGCACGTCGCCACGCTGACCGACCCGGAACAAATCGAACTGCTCAAGGTCGAATGGGGCGATGATTTGGGCAGCCCGCAGGAAACCGCGCTGACGCAGATGTTCGACAAGCCGGTATTCGTCTATCACTACCCGACGGCGATCAAGGCGTTTTACATGACGCCCGTTGAAGGCCGCCCAGAGGTTTGCCGCAGTGTGGATTTACTCGCGCCAGAAGGCTATGGGGAAATCGCAGGGGGCAGTGAGCGGATTTGGGACGCTGACCTAATCGAGTCGCGTGTGGCTGAAATCGGGTTACCGCGTGAGGCGTATGCGTGGTATTTGCAGTTACGGCAGTTCGGCAGTGTGCCACACGCCGGCTTTGGGATGGGGCTAGAGCGCACTGTCGCATGGATTTGCGGCCTGCCGCACGTCCGCGAGACGATCCCCTACGCACGGATGTTGAGCCGCAATTACCCGTAACTATGTAAGGGCGGGCAGATCTGCCCGCCCTTACGACTGTACACACAAAATCATCCCACTATACTTTAAGCTGCTTGTTTGAATATTGTCATTATTTTGTTTGCAGATCACTGGTTTTTGGTTTGTTTATAGTTTATATTATTGAGAAGGGTTGATGATATTCTAAGGCAATTATCGCTATGATTTGGTCTCCATTAGCTCGTTTATTGGCTCGCAATAGTAATCAAGTTTCACTAAAGGATGATGCAGAAGTCACGAACCCTAGCTCAATACGCCGCCCTGCTGCAATGGGATCTCGGAACATCAATGAGATTCTGAAAGATGTCACTATAGATGTGGTTGAAGGCTTAGGATACATTGGTGCGGTAGTCGCTACCGTAGAGATAGGCGAAAAACTCCCTATACGCGCTTATCACTTTGCCCAGAACCGATTCAGCGAAGCACAAATGACGCTCTGGCGTAATGAAATTGGGCAATATTTCGATCTGTTGATGAGCAATGACCGCCCACTGAACCTCATAGATCAGGAATACCTCCCTAACTTAGCAATTCAAGCGTCGAAAATGCAGACCATTCGTAAAACAGATCATTTATTTCACCTCCTGACCCCCTACGTACCCGATGGGAAAGCAGGTATGGTTCAGGACATTCAACGATACTTTGGTATTACAGAAATTATTGCCCTTCCCTTCTTTCAATTTGCTGAATACAACAATACATGGCGCAAAGAGCAAGTTGGTATTTTAATTGCAATTGCAGATCATAAGATTGGGGATGACAATATTCGCTTGCTTTCTGCTTTTGCAAGGCAGGCGGCTTCTGCAATTGAGAGCGAACAACGTCGTTATCTTTCTACAGTGACTCAAGATATTGTATCGCTGCTGCATCTCA
>JBMOFU010000248.1:0-6086 GCA_049318725.1 Phototrophicaceae bacterium
CCGTCTCTGTGGCGTTACAATCCGTCACTAGCAATCAGGGTATCTAATGGTTATTGGGAGATACCCAAAGACTTTTGTCGAATTCCTTTATGGCATACGTACGGGAAACATCCTGTTAAATGAAGCTGTTTTTGATTTATGCCCAACCATATTTACCCCCGAGCATAGGTATATACCGTAGCTAACTTGTCGTCGTGGATTCGCCACGATCACCAGCGCACGGGCATTGGCGGGCTATCGGCTGGTAGACGGCGAGCATCTGCTGGCGGCGGGCGATGTGTGCGGCGTGGTCAACGCGCTGCTTGCCCTGCGCGACCCCGTATGGCGCGCCAGCCTCGCGGCGGCGGGCAACAGGCTGTTTGACCGCCCCACCCTCGACGCCGCCACGCAAGCCTTGCTCCAACAGGCGACGTGACCTAAACCGCCTCAAAACAGCATCCGGTGATTAAGGTGCAAGCGGCGTTGTGAAAATCCTCACTTTCCGCACCCCGCGCATACTGCTATGCTAGACGCTGTATTGGCTTACACGCAGTTGTGAAGATTTATGTCCAGCACTCAACCCAACATCCTACTGATTATCTTAGATACCCAACGCCGTGACCGCCTGTCTTTGTACGGCGCCGCACGCGAAAATTCGCCCGCGCTAGATGCCTTTGCCCAACAGTCAACGGTGTTTGAGCGCGCCGTCGCCCCCGCCCAATGGACGGTGCCGTCTCACGCTTCGATCTTCACTGGGCGCTACGCAGGCGCGCACGGCGTCACTGAAGCCAGCCATGTGTTAAGCGGCCTACACCCCACACTGGCGGAAATCTTGCAGGTGGGCGGCTACCGCACGGTTGGGTTTTGCAACAATCCGTTGGTCGGCCTGCTGGAAAACGGCTTTACGCGGGGCTTTGACGCCTTCTACAATTACGCCGGAACCGCGCCAGAACGCCCACATCACGCCCATCACCCGGCCCTGCGGCGGGCGATGACCGCCCGTTGGCGACAGTTCGCCGCGTCGGTACAACACAGCTTTGCCCACTCCGACGCGCTGTTTAACCTAACATTGAACCCGTTGCTGGTGCCGCTGTGGACGCGCTTCATCCGTTATAAGGGCAACACCGCCTACTCACTGCAAGACGCGCTGAATGTATTTGTCAGCCACACCAGCGGCGGCAACGCGCAACCGCTGTTCAGCTTTATCAACCTGATGGGGACGCACTTACCCTATCACCCGTCAAAGGCCGCGCTGCAACAGACCGCGCCCTACCTGCTGAAGAACAACGCCGAAGCGCGCTTCCTCAAGCGCTTTAATAGCCAAGCCACCCGTTGGGCATCCCCACCAGACACCCCACTGCAAGATTGGGAAGTGCAAACCTTGCTCGACGCCTACGATGCAGAAATCCGCGAACAAGACGCGCTGCTAGGGCAATTCTTGGCCGACCTTGAGCAACGCGGGCTATTAGACAATACAATGGTGATTATCGCCGCCGATCACGGCGAGTCGCACGGCGATCATGGGTTTATCGGTCACAGCTTTGTCGTCTATCAAGAGTTGGTGCATGTGCCGCTGATTGTGCGCTATCCAGAGCGCTTCCCCAATGGCAAGCGCGTGATGACCAACGTCAGCACCCGCCGCATATTCCATACCGTGCTGGACGCTGCGGGCTTAATCCCGCCGTTGGATGAAGCAGACCCGAACGCTGCCGTTGGCGAACTGACGCTGGCAAACAGCGTCAACGGTCGCCCAGACCCCGAAGGCGGGATGGCGTTTAGCGAAGCCTTCCCGCCGCAGACCTTCCTATCGGTCATGCGCCACCGTGCGCCTCACATGATTGACGCGCTGCGCTTGACCGAAACGCGGCGCGGCCTGTACGACGGGGCGCACAAGTTGACGACCATCGGCGGGGCGGTGGATGGCCTGTTTGACCTGACGCACGACCCGCAAGAGGTCAACAGCGTGGCCGCCGAACAGCCGCAACGGACGGCACAACTGTACGGCGCGCTGGAACGCTTTCGCGCACAGGTCGGCAGCGGCGGCTTGACCAGCGGCTCACAAGACATTGACCCCGGCGTGTTAAATCACCTGCGGGCGTTGGGCTACGTAGAATGATGGAGTTGCCACTAACCCGCCTCTGGATTGTGCTATTGGCCGCCTTAACGCTTGCCGTCCCTAGTCACGTCTGGGGGCAAACCACCACGCCCGCCCCAGATAACCCCATCCGCTATAATAGCGCCTCCCCCGTGTTCCCCGGCGGGGTGGTCTTTACGATCGGCGCTCAATTGCCACCAAACACCACACTGTCTCGGCTGACATTGACGATTGCGCCTGAAGGCCGCCCCCCAACACGGATCAACATTCCCTTGAATGACGCAGCCATCGCACAGGTCAACAGCGCTGGTGTGAGTGTGTTGTATCGCTGGGTTTTTGCAGACGCTACAGAAGTCCCCGCACTGTTCAGCGAAGTCCCCTATACATGGGAATTTGTCGGTTCACGCGGGCTAGACCGCATTGTTGCCGCGAGTTTTGTCTTTACCGATACTCGCCAGCCGCCGTGGATCAGCGCCCAAGACGATGAAACCGGCATTACCCTTAGCCTGCCAATTGAAGGGCTTAACCCCACCGATACGCTGGCCGCCCTCCGCCCGATTGCCCTAACGATCAACGCCAACGCAGGCGCGCCACAAGCCGCCCCCGCCTATCTGTTGCATCCAGCGAAGACGACGCTCGGTTGCGACCAAAACGCCGACGGCGAGCCGATAGCGCTTGACCCGATGATGCTGGAGCCGTTCCCGTGCGATCCGACGATTGCAGCGGCCATCCTCAGCGATAGCGGGTATACACCATTGCCGATTTCGATCTTCACCCCAGAGGCGGTGCAAAGCGCCCTGATTGCCGATTACGTCGCCCGCGCCTACGCCCCGCTGTGGAGCAGTGCCGATGTTCCCGCATGGTTTGCCGTTGGGCTACAAGGGCTGTACGACCCCGCGCCGAAGTCCGCAGAGTTAGCGGCGGCCTTGAACGCCGTGCGGAACCAGCGCCTATACCCGCTGACGACGTTGGCGCAACGCCCCGCCGACCCCAATCCGCAATGGGACGCGCAAGCCTACGGGCTAGTGTTGTGGATGGCCGACCAAAGCGGGCTAGAAACGCTGTTCCAATTGGCGCGGGAAGTCGGCGACTATCCCGACTTTGCGGCGGCCTACAGCGCCGTCAGCGGGAACGAACTTAATGCGCTGCTCCCCAACTTTGAATTGTGGATGCTTGCCCCACGTACCGCCAGCTTGTTTGGCCTGAACCTTTACCTAGACGCCACCGCCACCCCAAGCGCCACGCCGAGCCTAACGCCGCCGCTCCCTAGCCTGACGCCCTCTTGGACGGCCAGCGCCACCGATTCACGCCCGACGGCCACCGTGACGGCTACCGCCAGCTTGACGCCCCCCCCGCCCACCGCGACCTTCACGCCGCGCCCTACCAGCAGCCTATTCACCGCCACGCCCACCCCGCCGCCCGTCGCCACACCCGCCCCCGATAGCAGCGGCAGGGGGTTGGGGTTGATTGGCTTTGGCGCGTTGATCGGCGTGGCGGCCTTGATCTTTATCTGGGTGGGCTTGCGTGGCCGCCAAGAAACGCCTTTGTAGGGACAAGGCCTGCCTCGTCCGCCGACGCTTACAGCACTTTTCGATCAATAGGCGTGTCAAATTTTGTCACAAATTTTAATAGAATTACAGTCGCTTTGGTTGCAATTGTGTGGTAAATTCTTTGGAAACCTTCATCTGAGCATTCGGCTTAGGGGTGAGGGGAAGACTTCGATATGTGGATGAGGAGAGCATCAGTATGAGTACAATTCAAAGCGCACCGCGTGGGACGTGGACGACAGAAGCCAAGCGCCTATGGACGCACGCCCGTTGGCCTGTGCAATCTTACGTGGCATTGGGGTTCTTTTTCGCTACGGTGATGGCGCTCAACGCCATTGACTGGGTGTTGATTGTTGGCGCGTTGGCCGCCACAGGCATCGTCGCGGGCTTGACGATCCTCAATTCCTACTATGACAAAGACGAATCCCCCGTGGGCGGGATGCAAAACCCGATGGCCGTCAATGAAACGCTGCTGTGGGGCGCGCTGGCAGTGATCTTCATCGCCTTTGCGATTGGGGCGGCCTTTACAGCGATGGACATCCGCGCTTGGAAGTACGTTTTCTTCATGTTTTTGACGGTGTTCGTTTACTTCTTCTACAGCTATGAAGGCACACGCTGGAAGCGTAACGGCTACGCAGCCGTTTCGATCAACGCCTTTGTGGGCGGCACGATCTTCCTTGGGGCGGCAGTGATGGCAGACATCGGCAACCCTGCAGCCGGAACTGGCCTGCTAAACGGCGTGATGAGCCAAACCCCGATCCTGCTGTGCGCGCTCTGCGCTGTGTTCTTCAAGGCGTCGGTGTACAGCATGATGCAAGTTCACCAAATTGAAGAAGACACCGCCCGCGGCGATATTTCCTTTGCGGTGATGCACGGGCGTCAAACGACCTTGCGCTTCAGCCAAATCACCTTCTTGCTCGGTGGCATTTTGGCAACTGTGTCGTTCTTCTTCCCGATGGGCTTTGGGGCAGTCATGCTCCCATCTTGGATCCCCGCTTTGGCCGCGCTCTACTTCGTGGGCGGGCTGGTCGGCTTTGAAATGTGGATCCGTAAAGAAGGCGACAGCCATAAGGATTCGCTCCGTATGCAACGCATGATCCAATACACCGGCTACCTCGGCACCGTGTCGTTTGCCGCTGTGTACGTGATCTTGTTGTTGTTGCAAGTCCCGTTGACCTAATCCCCCCCAAAAAACCGTTAACACCAGTAGGGGCGCAAACTATTGCGCCCCTACCGAATCGTTACCCTCCGTAGGGGCATGATGCATCATGCCCCTACCGTGAAATCGTCTAGTTTTCGAGAATGCAATCCCCCTGCAACAATCCGATACGATTCATATAGCCGCTATGTTATACTTTATGCATTCGCCACCCCAATACTAAGGAGCGCCGTCTATGCTGTTATTAGGCATCAATGATCCCATCACATTTATCATTTACCTTGTTGTGTTGGTCATTGCCGTGACGGTGCATGAGTTCGCGCACAATTACGTGGCCGTGTTGATGGGCGACCCCGGCCCGCGCCGTGATGGAAAGCTGACGCTCAACCCGCTGGCGCACATCTCTTGGCAGGGGTTCTTGATGTTTATCATTATTGGGTTTGCGCCGCTAGGGTTCGCCTACATCAACCCGCGTGCCATGCGCGACCCACGCTGGGGCTACTTTTACGCAGTGGCGGCGGGGCCTTTTTCTAACCTGCTGTTGGCCGTAATTTTTGCCATCCCGTTTCAATTGCTGGGTTTCAGCGGGATAGATGTGCCAAGCAACCTGTTTTTGTTCTTTCGGCTAGGGGTGACGTTGAACGTGATTTTGTTCGTGTTTAACCTGTTGCCGCTTTACCCGATTGACGGCTGGACGATTTTGTATACCTTACTGCCGGCTGACTTGGCATACACTTGGGAACGCTGGAAGCAGTACAGCACCTACGTGTTGTTCGGCTCGATTTTGATTGGCTTCGTCAACCCACGCCTTAACGTGATCGGCCAGATCATCGGTGGCCCCGTGAATGCCATCATTCGGCTATTGCTTGGCTAGTGGGTAAACGGCAATGACCACGCATTATCGCATCGCGCAGGGGGTTCGGGCGCTGTTGGCCTACGCGCAAACGATAGATTATACCCCTGCCAAGCGCTTTTTGACGCCGCCGCTTTTTGACGCCTTCCAACAGATGAGCCGCAGCGAGCAACTGCATAGTTTGCGGGTGTTGCGCTCTGTGTTGGCACAAGACGCCACCACGCCCGATGATTTGGCTATCGCGGCGCTGATGCACGATTGTGGCAAGGTCTGCTATCCGCAAGGGGTGTTTGGCAAGTCGTTGGCGGTGATTGTTCGGCGCTTGATCCCGCCGTTGTATCGCTATGGCAGCCGTCAAGACCCGCAGCGCAGCGTGTGGGCGCGGGCGTTCATCGTCGCGGAACATCATCCCGCGTGGGGGGCAGCAATCCTTGCACAGTTGGGGGCGAGTGA
>JBMOFU010000249.1:0-6072 GCA_049318725.1 Phototrophicaceae bacterium
GTCCACACAATAGAACCTTCAAATGCCACCCGATTATCAGGTGGCATTTTCTATTGCCAACATAACAAATTTACCTTGACAACCCGCGTTCGGTAAGAAATGCTTCATCGGGATTGTCTTATATTCAGCATATTTCTTCATTTCGTTTATCGAGGAGCGCCAATATTTATGAAACGACTGCACTTGTGGATGACCTGTGTTGTGATCCTTGCCGCCTGCGGTAGCCCCACCCCTACTGCCACACTCCCCCCACCGACTGCCAATGCAACCGCCACTAGCGAAGCCCCCATGATGGTCACGCCCAATGATAGCGAAGCCACGCTTGCCGCCCTATTGGAAAGCGCCTTGCCAGCCGATAACGCTCCCACACCCACCGCAGTCGCCGCCGCCTCAACATGGCAAACGCTCCCGTTGGTGAACGCTCGCACAGGGGAAAGCTTCACCCTTGCTGACTTCAGCGGCAAAACCGTCTTCATTGAGCCAATGGCGACTTGGTGTACCAACTGCCGTAACCAATTGACCAACCTACGCGACGCTACCACACAGGTTAACAACCCAGAAAACGTGGTCTACATCGCCTTGAGTGTCGAAACCAACATCAGCGCCGCCGATCTTGCTGCTTACGCCGACGCACAAGGCTTTGATTACACCTTCGCGGTGATGACGCCAGACATGCTACGCGCCATGACCGACGCCTTTGGGCGCACGGTCAGCGCGTCGCCCGCCACGCCGCACCTCATTATTCGGCCAGACGGAACATATACCCCACTGCTCTATGGGCAAATTCTGTCTACCGCGCAACTGGTTGAACTCATCAACACAGAAAGCGATCTATCCTAATTGAATGAGCTATGGACGGCTTTTTGGCTTGGCAACGGCGCAATCTTGACCAACGCCTGTCTGCTGCCGTTGTATCCGGGCTTGATGGCGTTCTTGGCGGGACAAAGCGGCAACGAGCGCGCAAAGGCCGCGCTCGGCTGGCTAGGGCTATTGGTGCTGGCGGGCGTCTTAACGACAATGGTCTTGATCGGGCTAGTGCTATTTTTGCTCAACCAATCGTTTGGATCGCTCCTTCCCGTCCTGCTCCCCATTATCTATATCGCTGTATTTGCGCTCGGCGCGGTGATGCTGTTCGGCTACAATCCGTTTGCGCGCATGACGACGATCCAAGCGCCAATGTTGAGCAACCCCTACCTAACGGCCTATGTCTATGGGCTGTTGTTCGGGCCGATGACGTTACCGTGTACCGGGCCAATCATCACCAGCGTGTTTATCTTGGGTGTGGGCAACACCGGTGAACTCGTCAACGGATTGCTGTTTTTCTTGGCCTTTGGGCTAGGCTTTGGCTGGCCGCTGGTGCTACTCCCCTTCTTGGCTCGCGCCGCTCAAAAGCAGTTCATCGGCTGGATGAATGTGCATCATGTCTTACTGACCCGCGCCTCTGGGGTGTTGCTGATTGGCATTGCACTGTTCGGCTTCTGGGCAGAAGTGCTGCCGAACCTCAACGGTTAGGGATCAGGGTACAAGCAACAATCACGGGTTTAGGCTTTGTTCATACGTCACCCATTTTAGACTCAATTACCCACGCTAAAATGACGTAAATCCATAAACAGAGATCACCCTCCATGCGCGGCAAGAAAAAACAAGACCTCCCCACAAAAATGTGTGTGACCTGTGGGCGCGCCTTCACATGGCGCAAAAAGTGGGAAAAAGACTGGGATCAAGTCAAATATTGTAGTGAACGCTGTCGCCGCCACCGTCAACCCGTCAACAGCGCACACGGAACGCCCAATGACCCTACAACCTGATTTCAACACCCGCCTTGAACTCATCGCCACCTTGCGCGAACAGTTCCCCGCCAGCACCCATGATCCGGCGGTTTCTGAAACACACGGCGGCAGGCGTGCCGCAGAATCCTGCCTTACCATCATCCGCCCGTCAGAATATGCCAAAACGCGCAACTTCCTAGACGGGGCTGTAACCCACCTTTCGCCCTATCTGCGGCATGGGATTTTGTCGTTGGCTGAAGTCCGCGACCATGCGCTGCGTGTGTCCTCCCCCACCCATGCCGAAAAGCTCATCAATGAATTGTGCTGGCGGGACTACTGGCAACGGGTTTACCGCGTGCTAGGGGATGACATCTGGCAGGACTTAGAGGCTTACAAAACGGGTTTCAGCGCGGGCAGCTATGCGCGGGATTTGCCCGAAGACATCCGTCTTGCACAAACCCCTTCTGCGTGCATGAACCAGATCATCACCCTGCTGTATGAAACAGGTTACTTGCACAACCGCCTGCGGATGTATTTGGCGGCGTATATCGTCCATTGGCGGCGGGTACGCTGGCAAGCGGGAGCAAACTGGTTTTTAGAGCATTTGCTAGATGGCGACCCCGCCAGCAATAACCTGTCTTGGCAGTGGGTTGCCAGCACCTTTGGCAGCAAGCCTTATGTCTTTAATCAGAAGAATATGCGCGACTACATGAGCGGGTTTGAGGCTTGCACGCGCAACAATGATCCCCTCTTTGCCGCGGACTATGACGAGATCAACGTGCGCTTGTTCCCCAACGGCGTCGGTAGTGTTGGCGGCAAACAGACTCTGACCGACCGCTTACGGCGTGTGCCGCCAGACGCTCCACGCCCGACGAAGCCGCCGCGCCAGATGCATAAACCGTTGATCTGGGTGCATGGCGACAACCTGAATCCACACAACGAAGCGCTAACACAATATCCCAACGCCCCGGCGGTGTGGGTGTGGGACGACGAACTCTTAGAGCGCTATCGGTTGAGCCTTAAGCGTGTGGTGTTCATCACCGAAAGTTTGCTCGAAACCCGCGCAGAATTGCGGCGCGGTGATGTGGCAACGCAACTGACACAAGCCGCTCAAGCGTATGAGGCCGACGGCATCGTGACGATGGATAGCCCTAGCCCGCGCTTTCGCGCCATTGTGCGCGCCCTTGAAGCGTCTTACCCTGTGCAGATTTTACAAGCGCCCCAGATCGTTACCCCATCCAGCGCACTGGACTTAAGACGCTTTTCGCGCTATTGGGAATCTGTTAGAGATTCTGCACTCAGCCCGTAACGGCTGTTTTGCGGACGTGGCAGGCCACGTCCCTACAGGATTAGGTCGCATTCCGACGGTTTTGTAGGGACGACACCTGTGTCGTCCGTTTTTGTGGGGTTAAAATCAGCAATTAGGGTATAGTAGGTTTTTTCATCCGCCCGTCATCAAGAAGCGCGGCGCACTGTAGAGCAAGACAATAATCACGACCCCAAACAGCGCAATACTGGCCTGTAACGGACGGTCTGTGTACAGCACTTCGGTCGGGTCGCCGCCATCCCCGCGCACATGGATCAAGTACAAGTAGCGGAACAGGGCATAGTACACAAACGGCACGGTCAAGAGCATGTAGGGGGAAGGCACCAGCGCGGTTTCTGCTTCTACGGCATAGAGCGTGTAGGTGATGGCTGCCGAAGTGAAGCTCAAGCGCAACATATCATCAAGGAACGGCAGGTTATAGTCTTTGTAGGCCGGGCGGTGCTGGATGGCGGCTTCTTCGCCCAAGAGGATCAACTCTTGGCGGCGTTTGCCAATGGCAAGGAACAACGACAGCAACCCGACGAAGGCATAGAGCCACGGGGAAAAGTTCGTTACCGAAATGACCACGATCCCCGCCACCGTCCGCAGTACAAAGCCAAAGGCAATGGCAAAGATGTCTAAAATGACCACGTTCTTGAGCCAATAGCTGTAAATCACATGCTGGACGAAGTAGGCTATCAAGACGATTGCCAGCGGCACGCTATAGGACAGCGCGCCCCCAATGGCAAGGATCGGCAAAATCACCGATGCTACCCGCGCCACCCCCACCGGCAGATCACCAGAAGCAATCGGGCGCGTGCGCTTTTTAGGGTGTTGACGGTCTTTTTCAACGTCCACAAGGTCGTTAATCAGGTAAATCGCGCTGGCCGTGAGGCACAACAGCACAAAGGCTCCCAATACACGCCACAGCGCGTCCAGCGTGAACAGTTGCGCGTCAAACAAGATGCCCACAAAAACAAAGGCGTTTTTAGCCCATTGGCGCGGGCGCATCGTCTTGAGCAAGGCAAGCAGGGTTTTCAATCGGGTTTTTTCCTAAACGTGTCGTGTGGATGCTGTAAGCATTGCAGGGCTGAAGTTGTCAAGGCACAGGGCATGATAGTTCATGCGCCTACAGGTGACAACGGTGTGGTTTTGTTCGCATAAGGGGGCGTGTAATGGCTCGTTTTCTGATTCGCCGTTCGTTGTTATTGATCCTGACGGTGTGGGTTGCCAGCATGTTGATTTTTGCGCTCACCCAGTTGTTGCCGGGCAATGTTGCCCGCTTGATTTTAGGCCGTGATGCCCGCCCAGAGGCCATCGCCCAGTTTAATGAGCGCTTCGGCCTCGATGAGCCGGTGGTGATGCAATATCTGCGCTGGTTGCGCGGCTTTGTCGTTGGGGATTGGGGAACCTCGTTTACCGGGATCAACGCGGAAGTGCGTCCGCTCGTACTAGAGCGCTTTGGCAAGTCGCTGATTTTGGCCGCCTTTACGCTACTGTTGAGCGTGCCTATCGGTGTGGGGCTTGGTGTATTGGCCGCCCTGCGTGAAAATACATGGGTGGATGGCCTCGTTTCGATTGGCTCTTTGAGTGTGATCGGCCTACCCGAATTTGTCACAGGCATTTTGTTGATTCAGGTCTTTGCCTTGCAGTTGGGCTGGTTCGACGCCATTGCCATCATCCCGCCAGATTTAGGCTTCATTGGTTGGTTGCGCGTGCTGACCTTGCCCGCTGTGACTGCCAGCTTCGTCTTGGTCGGCTATATCACCCGCATGACGCGCGCGGGAATGATGGAGGAACTGCGTAAAAATTACGTCCGCACTGCACGGCTTAAGGGACTCCCCGAATGGCAAGTGATCTGGAAGCATGTGCTGCGTAACGCGCTGTTGCCCACCATTACAGTGATCGGGATTAGCGTCGGCTGGCTCATCGGCGGGATTGTGGTTATCGAAAACGTATTCCGCTACCCGGGCGTGGGGTCGCTGTTGATACAGGCCGTCGAGCAGAAAAATCTGCCCGTCTTGCAGGCGACTACCCTCTTGATCGTTATCGCCTTTTCGGTCAGCAACCTTGCGGCAGATTTGCTCTATACCCTGCTGAACCCGCGCATCCGCTTGCGCTAACCCGTAAGCATTGCCGCCAATGGTGCGTCTGAACAACGAATTGTATACCCCAAAGTGAGGTTTTTTTCCCCCATGCGCGTTGACATCTTTCACGATACCGTTTGCCCGTGGTGCCGCATCGGTAAGGCCAACCTGCTAAAGGCAGCCAAAGACTTTGGCGAACCGCTAGAGATTCACTATCACACCTTTTTCTTGAACGACAGCATCCCGCCAGAAGGCACAGACTTCCGCGAATTGCTGTTGGCAAAGGGCGGCGGCAGAGTCCGTGATTTAGAGATGTTCTTCGCCGCGCCGCGTGAGGCTGGCGCACGGGTCGGGCTGACCTTCAACTTTGAGCAGATCACCCGCGCACCGAACACCACGCTTTCCCATCAGTTGATTGCGCTCACGCCCGAAGCGGGCAAGCCCGCGATGATTGACGCCATCTATGCCGCGTATTTTGAGCATGGGCAAGACATCGGTCAACTGCCTGTGTTATTGGATATTGCCGCCGCACAGGGGTTAGACCGCGCCGACATCGAGCGCCGTTTGTTGGGCGAGGAAGGCCGCGAACAGGTCTTGCAAGAGGCCGCCGAAGGGATTCAATTGGGCGTGACCGGTGTGCCGCTGTTCGTGTTCGGGAATACGTTCGCGCTCAGTGGCGCGCAACCCCCTGCGGTGATGTTAAAGGCGCTCCAACAGGCGCAACAGTTCAGCACCGTGTCTTAGCGTCTTGCGGACGAGGCAGCATCGTCCCTAAAGCATCATTATCATTCTTAGGGGCATGAACTATCATGCCCCATAGCTGTAAAAAGTGCGTTCTCATATTTGCACATGCCCCCCCCTCCCTAAATCCCTCCCCCTGCGGGAGAGGGACTTTTTACCCCCGTGGATT
>JBMOFU010000250.1:0-6067 GCA_049318725.1 Phototrophicaceae bacterium
TAAAGTGTTTTGGAATAAATTTCTTTGGGTGCCGCGCTTATGTTGTTCTTATATAGGCAATAGATTAACGGAGCATGTGCAATCTGTCAAGAGCAATTTCCCAAATTGTAAATTTCTAGTGTAATTCTGCCCACAGATGTTGACAGACAACCCACATAGCCACGTTCGGCCATCGCACGGATAAAATCTGCCTGTACGTTTGCCGCCTGCGACGTATCGCGCACGGCAAGCACCCGCCCGCCGTTGGGCAATTGCTCGTCAAACTGTTGAGCATAAACCGCAAACGACGGATAAGGCCGTAGTGGGGTCACGGTGAGGTGTGCTGGCAACTCGTGCAGATAGTAGGTTTGTGCGCGGGCGTAGTCCCACCAACTGCGCGACCCCGCCGCCAATACGATCACCGTATCTTCGGGTTGGGCGACCTCCGCCAGCATCGGCAGCATGTCTTGCCACGCCAGCGTCCACTGACTATCGCGGTTGTAGAACGCCTCAAAGCCGCTGTACTGCCCCCATCCCGCAATAACCCATAGCCCGATCACCCCAACCTGTAAGGCGCTTTTCCAACGTGCGCCAAAGCGTTGGCTAAGGCTGTATAGCCCCGCGCCGAGCCACAACATCACCACTGGGAACAGCACAATCAAGTAGCGGATGTGAATGAACATCGCCGTTTGCAGGTGAATGAGCAAAATCAGCAGGCTGGTAACGCCTAAGAGCGTGGCAATGAAAGCCCTACCGCGCCAGCGCGACCCCGCCGCCAAGAGGCTTAACAGCGCCGCTATCGGCACAAAGGACGTGATCCAGTCGGTTGGGCGCTGAAGTAAGCTGTTGCTGAAGATCGCCAGCCCATCCCACAAGATTTTTGCCGTAGAAAACGCGCCATCACGCGGCGTACCGCCCCCCGTCCCGGCCACCAACTGCCACAGCGTCGGCAACCACGGCAGGTAAAGCACCGCGCTAACGATCACCAGCCCGACGACCCAGCCCCACACAATCGTCTTGCGGGCAAACAACAGATGATAGAGCGCTAAGGCCAATAGCACTGTCGCAGCAAGAATGTGGGTATACATCAAGCCTGCGACGCTCACCACGAATAAGGCGGCAAAGCCCCAACGCGGGCGCGCACGCCCCATCACCTGCCAATATGACCATAGACACAAGGCAACCAACATCGGCAAGAGGGTATACATCCGTATTTCGTGCAGGTAGTGCGCCATAAACGCCGCGGTACCAAACAGCCATGCTACAAGGTTCCCTGCGCCGCGCCCAATGATCTGTTGGCCTAAGCGCGCCATCAACGCCACTGTGAGTAGGCCAAACACGCTGGAAAGTGCGCGTGCAGTGAAGGCCGTCCAACCCGTAAATTGGCACCATACCCATAAGAGGCCATAGAAGCCGGGCGGGTGGATCGGGTCAAATTCACGGATGATATGCCACACTTCACGCAAGCTCACGGGTTGCTCTAGCGGCAGGCCGTCGTAAGAAACGCCCCCGGCGTTAAAGAGCGTGCCGACCTCATCAAACCACATGCTGTCTTGGTTAGCACCGTGCAAGCCAAAAGCAAACATCCCCAACAATAAGGGGATGAGCCATAGCCCATAAAATTGAATGTGGCGTGAGGGCATAAGTTCACTAGCTCAAATTTGATGCGGCGTGTTATAGTGGGTAGGCTGTATCATTGCCGAATCATAACCTAGCCCTAACACCCGACGCAAGACTTCATTAAACTATCCCCTACCTGACAGCACAAACACACAGGCCATTAGACAATGACGTTGGTCAGAGCGATCTTCAGCAACACGACGCCCGCGAAATCCCCCCTCTCACCAACTGAAGAGGACAAATTCCCACCACAGTGGTTAAGCTGGCGAGAACGGTTGCGCCTAGCCCCACGCCCGCTCAACGCTCATGATAATGGCCTCACAGTGGGGGTCTTTGAAACCCCGTGGCAAGCCTACCTCATCCTTCACACTTGGCTAGATGACACCCCGAACCGCCAAGCCCAACAACTGTTTACCCAAATCCCCACATCCCTGATGCAACAACTCGACGGCAACCTATTACCGCTGTTTGACCTTGCAGAGGACGCCCTCTCTGAGGGTGCGCTGATGGCGGCGAATGTGCCGCCCCCGCGCCTATGGACGGATGCCGAACGCGCTCAAGCGCTAGAAACACTCTTGACGCTGTTGGTGGATGCCCCCTTCATCACCGCCTTAGGGCTACTCAATGCCGCCCTCAGCGAAGATCATTTAATCATCCTGCACCATCAAGGAGCTACAGCCGAACGGCTAGACATCGTGTTGGGCTTGATGGCCTTGCTCCCCGCCCGTGCGCGCGGGGAATTCACCTTTAACACCCACCTTGACCCCAACGGAGCGCCGTCTGAGGAGTGCTTAGTCTTTGCCAACCAACCGATCAACGGCACCGGCTATCATCGCATCCACTGGGAGCTGCCCCAAGCGGGCTTAGAAATGTTGCAATGGTCGCCATACATCGAACACCTTGCGGCAGCATGGCAAAGTGACCCGTTGGCGTTGATGGCCGTGATTGACCGATTCACGCCCTTGATAGACGCTCAACCCGCTGAACCCGCGCTGCTCCCACGCTTGAGCTTGTTTCATGCTTACCTGAGCGTCTATGAGCAGTTCCAGCAACAGCCCAGTCAGTTCCCGTTGGCAAGCCTACTAGAAGAATTTGGTCATGCAGAGCGCTTGCCGCGTGAATGGGTGTATCAATATGCGGGCGCATTGCTGAACCACGTTCTTGAAACCCGCGACGCTGAAGCCACCCGCCTATTGATTGACCAAATGAACGCTGACCCCGGCCTTGATGTTGCACTCAAGGGAGCCATCAATAGCGCCATTGCCGAAGTCCCCGACCAAGTGTATGCCTTTGCCCGTCAACACCTGTCAGAACGGATTTCTGCGACGTGGTTACGGCGGCTTCATACAGCAGCAGCCAACGCCGTACAAGTTGCGGTTGCCGGCACAGACACGGCCTTGATTGAGCGCTGGTTGCGCTTGATCGCGCGCGAGCCAGAAGATTTTGCCCTCAGTAATGTCTTGGCCGATGGCATTATAGACGCGTTGCCCCACGCCTATGAAAGTACACCGCTGGCAAAAAACTTGGTGATGATTACTGCCCGCTTTGCGCCTGCGCTGCTGCCACCCCTGCTGCAAGATGAGCAGCTTTTGGCGGCCTTGCCACAGCCGATCTATAGTGCGTTGATGCAATATGACCGCGACGGCTTGGCAGAAATGCAATCGCTCAGTGCTTCGCTATTCTTGGTCGGCATCGCACGGGCGATTGCGGCTAAGTCTAAAACCACATTCGACAGCCCCATGATTGAACGGCTGCTCACGCTTTACCGCCAAGACACCCTCAAGCTGCATCCGCAATTTGCCTACCCACCCGCCGCGTTGATCCGTGAATTGACGGAGGCGGATTGGCTCTCTGGGGCTGCCCAAGAAACGCTCTTGAGCGCCCTCATCAATAAGCGCGAAGACGGCCTGTTTATGCGCTTTGTTGACCACTTGGCCGCGCAAAAGCACCTGACCAAGCCCCTGTTGACGGCCTTACAACGCAGCGGACGCGGGGTGAACCCCACCTTAGATACCGTGTCTATGCTGGTAGCCAATGATCGCTTACAAGCCGAAGAAGCCCTCGATGTCTATATGGAACTACTCACCAGCGCCGGGTTCAACACCACCACGCAGCCCATGCTTGAAGCGATTGCACGCTTGATCCATCAGCATAATGACTTGACCTTGCCAGAAGCAACGCTTCAACAACTGCTCAAAGCGGCGGTTGAACTGCGCGATGAGTATTCGGCCAAAATTTTAGCCGTTCATCTCTTTCAGGCCATTAGCGCGCTCCCTGATGAAGAACAAATCGTAGAATCGCTCACGCCGCTCTTGAGCCAAATCACATGGAGCAGTGCCACGCGCAACGCTGTTTTAGACCAGTGGCGCGCCTACAGCATCCAGCAACCTGTCGCACGGCTTTCGCGTTTGGATAAGCTATTAGAGGGCGTGCGCGTGCTAGAGGCCCCGCTAGAGATTGTGCGGACGGTCGTATCTGTGCGGCGGTTAATGGGCAAACGCGATGCTGAACAACTGGCAAACGAGATCAACGGGACGTATAACATGCTGGCGACATTAGCCGAAGCCTTTGACCCGCATGAGCGCGGCCATCAAGGGTTTGACACAGAGACGATGCACGCGCTACTGGCAGAAATCACCCAAACGCTTTCGATCCAACAGATGCAAATTGCAGCGGATGCCTTTCGGGGGTTGGCGCGCTTAATCGCCCAAATGGGGGATAACCGCAGCAAGGCCGGGCTAGGGCGGCGCACAGACAACCTTGACCGCTCGTTGATGACGGGTGAGCAAATCCCCCAGAGCGCCGTAGACGCCATGAAGTGGATTGCGGGGTATTTGGGGGGCGTACAACAGCACGCCACCCCAGAGGATAACTCACAGTAACGGCGACTTTTCCATGATGTCATAGTCACAGGCTACTTCACGCCACGCGCGCCCAATCCGCTTAAAGCCTTCTTCAATGCGGTCTGGCTCTGGCAGGGCAAAGTTCAAGCGCATAAAGTAGCTTCCGCTCCCGTCGGTATGAAACACACTCCCAATGGCGTAGGCGACATCCATTTGCATCGCGCTGACGAACAATTCAGCAGCCGTCGGGCCAGAGTGGGGCAACTCTACCCACAGGTATAACCCGCCTTTGGGGGTATGCCACTTGCAACCGGGCGGCAGATACTTTTGTGCAGCGGCAATGGCTACATCGCGCCGAAAGCGCAACTCGCGGTTATTGCGTTCCAGTTGGCCGGCCAAAATGCCGCGCTGTAACATCAGATGTAAGGCGCGTTGGGTGAGCGCAGGCGTAGAAATATCGGCGCTGGCCTTCACCCGTGCCAAGCGCTCATAGTGGCGCATATCGCAAATCAAATAGCCAATCCGCAGGCCGGGCAAAAGGATTTTTGTGAATCCGCTGGCGTAAATCACGGCGCCTGTTTCATCCAGCGCCTTAAGCGGCGGCGGCGGCTCAGACTCGTAATGAAACTCTTGATAGACACCATCTTCCAAGATCGTAAAGCCGTAATCTTCAGCAAGGTGCAATAGCTGGCGGCGGCGATGCAAGGGCATCACATGCCCCGTAGGATTTTGAAAGGTCGGCGTCAGATAAACTAACTTTGGATGATGGTCAGCCACGTAATTTTCTAAATAATCGAGGCGCATCCCGTCTTCATCAATCGGAACCCCATAGAGTTGTAGGCGGCGGGTGCGGGCAATGTCAATCACCCCTAAGTAGGTCGGGTTAGCCGTCACCAGCGTTTCGCCCTCACTTAACATCGCCTGAATCACTAAATCTACAGCCTGTTGCGTTCCGCCAGTAATCAAGACCTGTGAGGACGTACACGAAATCCCCCAAGACGAAACGTAATCCCGAATGGCGGCGCGCAACGGCCCGTAGCCTTCACTGGCTTCATAGACCAGCGCGTCGGCGCCGTCGCGGTCTAGGACGACGTTCAGCGCATCCTTGAGGTGATGAACGGGGATGAACTCTTTGGGGGGCGTCCCGTGACTGAAGTTAATCACGCCCGGTTTACGCGCCAAGCGCAACAGTTCACGTACAGAACGGTCACGGTCATCGGCTACTTCGGGGTTTTCTGCGCGCACGGTGGGGCGCACAGGCGAATCATCCGGTTGGCGCCCGCGCGAAACGAACGTGCCACGCCCGGCGTGGGCGCTGAGGTAGCTTTCTGAGCGCAGTTCTGCATAGGCGTTTACAACACTAATGCGGCTGATGTCTAGCTGGCGCGCAAGGTCACGGCTGGCGGGCAAGCGTGAGCCTGCGGGTAAGACGCCGCTATCAATTTGTAGACGAATGGCACGAATCAATTGGCGGTAGATGGGTTCTTCGCTGTCGCGGTCTAAATTTACGTTGAGGTACGGGCTATGCATCGTCATTGAGGTTGATCCATCTGTACTATGGCGCGGATGTTCTCACCATAGTACAACAGAACATATCCATCAAGCCATTGGATATATCCAATTTC
>JBMOFU010000251.1:0-6051 GCA_049318725.1 Phototrophicaceae bacterium
CGGACGAGGCAAGCGGACGAGGCAAGCGGACGAGGCGAGCCTCGTCCCTACAAGGTCATGGATTCCTAACGATCTATCCGAAATTTCTCGGTAAATTCCTGTTGCGTGCGTAACGTGAGTTCATTAAAAAACACTCACGGGATTGTTTGACATACCCAAGCGGGCATCAGGTAGACTGTAGGCTATGTTTCGCTTCACGGGAATAGAAGGTGGAAACCATGTACGACTATGATTTGATTGTCATCGGGGCGGGGTCTGCCGGGTTAGTCTCTGCCAAGTTTGCAGGCAGGATTGGCCTCAAAGTTGCGTTGATTGAAAAAGACATGCTCGGCGGCGACTGTACATGGCGCGGCTGCGTCCCCAGTAAATCTTTATTGCATGTGGCAAAACTGGCACACGCCGCCCGCGTCGGTGGGCAGTATGGCGTTCACACTGCCGCGCCACAGGTCAACCTCACCCAAGTGCGCGGCTATATAGACCGTGTGCGCCAAACCGTCTATCAGCATGAAACGCCCGAAGCTGTAGCCGAAGCAGGCGTAGAGGCCATACTCGGCACAGCGCGTTTTACCGACCCGCACACGCTTACTGTTGACCTCAACAGCGGCGGCACACGTAGCATCACAGGCAAAAAGTTCATTATTGCCACAGGTGCACACCCTGCCCGTGTCGCCATCCCCGGCCTAGACACGGTGCAATACCACACCTATGAAACGATCTTCGACAATGAAACGCTGCCGTCACGCCTGATTACCCTCGGCGCAGGGCCAATCGGTATGGAACTCTCTCAGGCCTATGCCCGCTTTGGCGCACAGGTGACGATTGTCGCAGACCAGATCATGCCCAACGATGAGCCAGAAGTCAGGCAAACCTTACGCACGGTCTTTGAGCGTGAAGGCGTGCGCTTCAGCGTTGGCAAGGTCACACAGGTCAGCCAAGCCGCCAACGGTGAGATCAGCGTTAGCGTAGACAACGGCGAAGTCGTGCAGGGCGATATGCTCTTGGTCGCGCTAGGCCGCGTCCCTAGCGTCCGCTCACTTGACCTAGATAAAGCAGGCGTGGCCTTCAGCGATAAAGGCGTGGCCGTCAATACCCAACTCCAGACGCGCCAACCGCACATCTATGCTGCGGGTGATGTGCTAGGCGGCGCACAATTCACCCACTATGCGGGCTTTCAGGGGAGCATCGCCGCACGCAATGCAGTATTGCCCGGATCAAGCAACGGGATGATTGAATTCCTCCCGTGGACGACCTTCACCGCCCCAGAAGCCGCCCACACAGGCATGACCGAAACCCAAGCGCGGGCGCGCTATGGCGATGAAGTCCTCGTCCGCAGCTTTCCGCTGGATGAAGGCGACCGTTCGCTCACTGAAGATGACACCGACGGCTTTATCAAAGTGGTCTACAAGGGCAACAAATTGCTAGGGGCAACGGTGGTCGCAGAACGGGCGGGCGAGATGATTAACGAGTACAGCATTGCCTTAGGTCAGGGATGGGGCGTGACCGAACTTTCCAATACCATGCACGTTTATCCGTCTTACGGGCAAATCGCCGCGAACTTTGCCAGCAAGCTCAAGGTAGAAGCGTTGTTGAATGGGGTTGGCGGGCGAGCCTTGAAGTTAGTACGCGGGTTATTGGGTTGAGTTTCAGGGGCGACACTTGTGTCGCCCCTACAATTTATGACCTGTAGGGACGAGGCCTGACTCGTCCCCTCGTTCATGAGAGCCTGTTGCGTGCGTAACTAAGGGGAGGTCGTTAGTCATCGCTGAAGTTCAGGTCTTCCAGCAAGCCTTGCCCGGTGATGATGATGATAATCAGCGTCAACGAAAGCGCCAAAATCCAGTACCAGTTGGCATCTACCACGGTGGCGATGGTTTGTTGCCACATCAACGGGGCTTCTTCTGAGATGATAAAGTCTTCACCGCGTTCAAGTTTGACCACAAGGTCATTAAAGAACAGGTACAAGAAGCCGATGACGGGCGGGGTCAGCCAAACCAACGACAAACGTAGGATCAAAGAGAAGGTGTCCCCAATGAAGCGTGTCAATTTGCCCACCAACGGCTGGACGCTGAAGCTCACCTGATTCAACAGGCGCTGCACTTGGAAAGCGATATGGCCGCCTTCGTCCAGCAATTGCTCCAAAATCAAGAAGTCCTCTGGGTCTAACCCCGTCTTGACGCGCTTACGCAGGCTCCCAACCAGCTTGTCACGGGCTTGCAGCCCCGCGTCAATGCGATATTGGTCATACTGCGCGCGGATTTGAATATCGGGGTTGAGGCGCGCCGCCAGCGTATCGTACAGCAACGTACCGCGCACCAAGCGCACAACCTGCGGCGGCAGTGGCACATCAAACCGATTAGCGACTTTGAAGAACCCTAGCCATAATTGAGCAGTGGTGCGTTCCGTCCACGGCACTCCACGGCTCCGTACCGCCACAGCAGCGCGCTGGAACTCTTTTTGCACTTCACTTTCTAACGCCGCAACATCCAACGCTGGCAACGGCTCCATGAGCGTAATGGCAACCCGTGCGGCGCCTTCAATGTCTTCAGCGGCTTCAAATTCGTAAACCTGTTGTAGCGCCCAACTGCGCTTACGCCCTAGCGTACCAATGGCACCGAAGTCAATAAACACCAGTTCATTGTCTGGTAGTACCAAAATATTGGCGGGGTGTGGGTCTGCATGGAAGAACAACATCTTCCACAGCGCCCAATAGTTTGCCCACAGCAAGCGTTCAGCCACAATTTTGGGGTCAATGTTGAACTCGCGCAGAATGCCTAGCGAGTCTTCATCTTTGGTTTCTACAATGGCAATAATATCTTTTAACGGAACCGCGGTTACAAACTCTTGGGTGATGACATCATCGCTGGAAAAGTTAAAGTAGACGTGCGGTGCTGTGAAGTAGGGGCGGATGGCTTTTGTGGCAGAGGTGCGGAAAATGTCTTGATGGCGGGCTTCCCAACGGAAGTCTAACTCATCCATCAAGGCGTCATGTAGCTCGTCCACCGCATCAAGGTTAATCACTTTAGGCAACAAGTTTAAGAAGCGCAAGAAGAAGATTATGAATTGTAAGATGGCAAAGTCTGCCGCGAACATTTCGCCAACGCCCGGACGGCGCACCTTTACAGCGACCTTTTGCCCATTTTCGCGCAGAATCGCCTGATAGACGCAGGCAATCGAACCTGAACCAATCGGGTTGGGGTCAAAGCGGCTAAACACCTCATGGAGTGGCTTCCCACAGGCGACTTCAATCCGTGCAATGGCTAACTCTGTATCGAACGGCTCTACGGTGTCTAACAGCCGCGCAAGTTCGGTATAATACTCATAGGGCAACAAGTCAATGCGGATGGAAAGTTGTTGGCCGATCTTGACGAACGTGCCGCCCAAGCGCTTCAATACCGCATACAAGCGCTTCGCACGTCGTTCGTTGTTGTCTTCACGCCATGGCAATACAAAGTCTGCAATCGTCCCAAAGCCAAACGCGCCCATGCCATAGATCCAGCGAACAGAGCGGCGCAGGGTCGTAAACAGTTCTGGGTCATAGCGTAAGACCGGCTGGAACGGTGGGATTTCTACCGCATTGGTGGTATTTCGCCCAGTGACCAGCGATGGAGTACGGTCAATGGGGCCCAAAATATCACGGTAAGATTCAGCTAACGGCATCCGAACTGAAGAAGGGGATTGGATGTTTGCCGCCACTTTAGAAGACTGTATGCTACGGCTCATAGGTTATTTACTCAGCGCCCTAGAATCAAGACGTTCAACCAACAAGGGGTGTGTGAACAAAAGGGGCGTGCATTGATGTTTCCAAATAATGCGCGCCCCCGATGAAATGACAACAACTCAGCTCATATTGCCCGTAGGCGACAAATCTTACTTGTCGTCTTCGTCGCGGCCAAAATCAACCATGCGGCCAACCAAACGGGAGCTATCTTCGGCCAGTTCACGGGCGCGCTTTGGGTAGAAAGCGTTCACCAAGTCTTCTGGTAGCGGAGCAACAGCTTCGATTGCAGCGCGGAAGCCCTTAGCGGCGTTCAACGGCAATTCAGCCAAGGCTTCGTCGCCCTTAGCATCAATGGAAGCATCACGGGCTTCGAGGTAGGCATCAAGGCCGCTGTCGAAAGCATTGGTCACACGGCGGACGGCACGAACGAGATGACCTTCAGATTCCTGAATGTCGCTCAAGCGGTTACGACGGGTACCTTTGTCGCTCTTGTTACGTTCAATTACGACGGGGGTGGAACCAGCGTTCTTCTTCTCTTCAGTCATTTTCTTCTCTCCTTAGAATTGGTGACTGCCGAAATATATATCAACTTGTGAATAGACACAAGTTGAGTTTCACAATGGATTGAAATTTCCTAGCGCCGCCGACTTTCACGTTCAATGACAATCACAACAGGCATAAAAATGCGCCCCTGTGCTTGCTCTTGCAGTTGGTCGGCAACCTCATCCACAATTTCGAGTACGTCATCCATCAACGTCCCTTTTCCGGCCTTCATTGCCTGCACATCACTATTGGCAGCACGGCCAAAATCAATCACAAGTGGGGTCGTCACTTGGATTGTCGGTTGATCCGTAGAGGGGGTTGCGTTGTTGGATGTTGGGGTTGTTTGATCTGGATTTGTCATATGTTTGCACCGTACCCTTTGTGTGTGATGTTCCCCGCCGATAGAATAACACAATACAGATTACACTGCAACAGGTTGCTATTTTTTTCACGATCTTGTTTTTCTGCGGGTATCATTGCATAGTTTGTCGGTTAACGGTCAATCAAGCGCGGGGAGCGAATGCACGATGCAGGTTAACATCAGTGGACAAGTGGCAATTGTAACTGGGGCGGCACATCGTGTGGGCAAGGCCATTGCCCTAGAGCTTGCCAACCGCGGCGTGCATATTGTCTTGCACTATCATCAATCTGACCCAGAAACCGTGCGCGACGCGCTGCATGATGTCAAATCACTTGGGGTGGATGCCTTGCCCTTTCAGGCGGATTTAAGCACATCCGCCGGGGTAGCGGCGCTCTTTGGGGCAGTGACCGAGTATTTTGGGCGGCTGCATATTCTCGTCAACAGCGCCTCGATCTTCCAAAAGCGCACGCTGCAAGCCGTCACCCTGCAAGAGTGGGAACAAACGATGGCGATCAACCTCACGGCGCCGTTTTTGTGTACGCAGGCCGCTGCCGTCATGATGGAGAAAAATTCGCCGCCGTGCGGGGCGATTGTGAATATCTTAGATCGGGGCGCGCTACAACCGTGGAAGGAATACGCCCATCACGGGGTGAGCAAGGCGGGCTTGCTGGCCTTGACCGAAGTCAGCGCGGTTTCACTGGCGCCCAATATCCGCGTGAATGGGGTGGTGCCGGGGGCGGTGATGAAGCCCGCCCACCTCAGCGATGCCGACTGGGACGCCACTGGCAAGCGTAACTTGCTCCAGCGCACCGCACAAGCCGAAGATGTCGCCCGCGCAGTGGGCTACTTGGTGACAGAAGACTTCATCAGCGGCACGATTTTGCATGTAGACGGCGGGCGGCGGCTCACGGGGTAATTGTGCTAAGGCGATTTTGCAGGTACAGCATATACATAGACGAGACTATTTTCCGTTTGGACAAACAGCAATCGTCCGTCTGGGCTAAGGTGGGTAGCCACAACATTGCTGGATGGGGCAACTTCCCATAGTGGGGTTTCTTTATTGGGAAGCTGAATAGTCAGCCTTCCGGGTTGTTGAAGGCCTGAGCGATATGTAGTAGCCACCACCAATTGTTTGTTGGGGGAAAGCAAAGGTGCTGGTAGCTGGTCTTCCCACATAGTCGCTTCTACTTCTGGTATCGCCTCATTGATCCCGACCATACGCACAAACGGATCATCAATCACAAACCCTTGTTGAACGACGCAATAGATCAACCCTGTAGAAGGGTCTTGGGTGATTTCTTCGCAAGTGGCGAGATAATCCTCTTGTTCTGTCCAGAGGTTATACCGCCATAATGCGTAGCTGGGCGGTTCAAATGTACCGTTATTGCGGGCGTAAAAGTATAAATGCCCGTTATTGACGCGAGGAAAT
>JBMOFU010000252.1:0-6028 GCA_049318725.1 Phototrophicaceae bacterium
AAATCCGCTGAAGCCGCCGCCCCACCGAGCAAAATCACGCGCAGGGATACCGGGAAGCGCGTTTCGGCCTCCAACAACCGATAGAGCATCGTCGGCACCAGCGAGACCAGTGTCACACCCTCATCGGCAAAGCTGGCCTGCATCGCGGCAACTTCAAAACGCTCTTGCAATATTACTGTTATTCCAAACAGCACTGAACGGAACAACACCGCCAATCCGCCCACATGATACAGCGGCAAGACGCTCAACCAGCGGTCATTCGGCAAATGCCCTAACCGCGACACCGACCCCAACGCGCTGTAGAAGTGATTCCCAAAGGTGATTTGTGCGCCCTTCGGCTGCCCGGTGGTGCCAGAGGTGAAGATGATCGCTTGCACAGCGTTCAGGTCAACGGGTTGCGCGGGGAACGTCTCAAACGCTTGTGCCTGTTCTAGCATCGAAAGCGGAATCACATGCACAGATTCAGGCAGATCAAACGGAGCCTGCGCTTCTACCAGCAAAAACTGGCTCTGCGATTTTTCCAGTTGCCAGCGCGCTTCATCCCCCGTCAAGCGGATATTCAACGGCACCAGTACCGCGCCAAGCTGTGCCACCGCATGGACAGCGCACACATAGGCATAGCCCGTTGGCATCCACACGGCAACACGCATGGTTGCGCGTACCCCCTGCGTGCTAAGGCTGGCCGCCAATTGGCCTACGTCGTCGGCCAGTTGTGCAAACGTCCAAGACTGCCCGCCCATCACAATCGCAGGTTGGTTGGGGCTGGCTTGGGCGCGGGAAAATAACCAATTGGGCATGACATCCATAGCAAAAGGCATCTCTTGTTGAGGGTTGATGAGAAGCGTATGATGGTAGCGCGTAGGCTAACCCCTCAACGCCAGATTGTATTATTCTTGTTCTTTGGAGCGCTATCAATGGACATTTTATGGTTTATCCCCAGCATGGGGGACACCCGCTACTTAGGCACCAACATCAGCCGCCGTGCGACCAGCCACAATTTTACATCGAGTGTATGAATATCTGCTAAATACCAACCTGTGAAACTTTACACAAGGCTGATTCTACAGTATCCTATCAATAGACTGACCAGTCAGTTTAGAGAAGGCAAAAACGCCATGAGCAATGAACTCGACAAAAGCACCACCCGCGAAAAGATACTTGATGCGGCGCTTGATGTGTTTTCGATCAAGGGCTACCACGACACACGGCTTGATGAAATCGTCGTGGAATCTGGCACGTCGAAAGGTTCGATTTACTTCCACTTCCCCAACAAAGAAAAGCTGTTCATTGCCCTTGTGGATAAGTTCGCTGATTTGCTTGAAAAGCGGGTAAGCGATGCCGTTCACGACGACGCCCCCGGCATTCAACGGGTGCGCGCCGCCCTAGAAGCGGTGCTGAACACCTTTAGCAAATATCGCCGTCCGGCAAAGATTTTACTGGTGCAGGCAACTGGCCTAGGGCGCATCTTCGATGAAAAGCGCATGGACGTTCATAACCGCTTTGCTGGTCTTATCAAGACCTACCTTGATGAAGCGGTGGCGCTTGGCGACCTTGCCCCAATGGATACTGAAATCGTGTCGCGGGCATGGATGGGGGCTATTAACGAATTGGTAATTCGGTGGGTATACACGGGCGACCCCGAACCGCCGCGCATTTTAGAAACGCTCGTGCCGCTGTTGTTGCGCTCTGTCGGCTACGAACAGCCCGAAGGTGCAGCATGATCGCCACACAGCAGACGATATTCACTGATGCAGCGCAACTTTCTGGAACGCTCGTGAGCGTTTCATCCCCTTGTCCTGAATTGCCGCTAGTGGATTTTTTGCGGCGGGCGCACGGTGAACGCCGCATTTATTGGGAAAACGCCCGCGAACAAGTCGCCTTTGCAGGGTATGGTGTGGCCGCAGAACTCATCGTTCATGACGCCCCCACCCGCTTTGATACGCTGCAAGCGCTGGCTGAACGCCTATGGCAAACGGCCATCTTTGAGGGGGAAGCGCCGCGCCTGTTCGGAGGGTTCGCCTTTGCGGACGAGTTCCAATCTACAGAAGTGTGGGAAGGCATGGCCGCCGCGCACTTTGTCGTTCCAGCGGTGATGCTCACCCGCCACGCCGAACACTATACGTTCACCCTAAGTGCCTATGTGCCTGCCGATAGCAACCCGCTAGACATTCGTCAACGCCTAACTGCGCGGCTGGATACCCTGATTGATGACCTATTTTGGAACTATGCGGGGGAGGCATGGAACCCCGCATGGGAGGAAGCATCCTCTATTGAATATCCGATGAGCGCAGAAGATTGGGCGCAGATGCTCACGACCGCCACCGAAAAGCTCAAGCGCGGCGAATTGGATAAAGTCGTGCTGGCGCGCATGGCACAAATCCGCTTCAGTAGCCCCGTCAACATCGTTCGTGCGCTGGAATTCCTGCACAGCAGCTATCCAGATTGCCACCGCTTTCTGTTTGAACCCCACCCCCACCATGCGTTTTACGGCGCAACACCAGAAACGTTAGTCAAGCGTGACGGGCATCACCTGCTGGTGGACGCGCTCGCTGGCACCATCAAGCGCGGCGCAACCCCCGAAGCAGATGCAGCATTGGGCGATCAACTGCTCAACGACCCCAAAGAGCGCCAAGAACACGCCTTTGTGGTGGATGTACTGCGCGAGCAACTGCGCGGTTGGCTTCGCAATATTGACGCGCCAGATACCCCGACACTGCTCAAGTTGAGCAACGTCCAGCACCTACACACGCCCATGCAGGGCGAACTCCGCAGCGATGTTGGCATTATCAAGCTGATCAAAGCGTTTCATCCCACGCCCGCACTGGGCGGCAAGCCGCGCCAGCTTGCAACGGACTTGATCCGCACGCTAGAGCCGATTACACGCGGGTGGTACGCCGCCCCGATCGGCTGGATTGATCCACAGATGAATGGGCATTTCGGCGTGGCGATCCGTTCGGCCATCAGTCGTGAGGGGACGGTGTGGTGCTACGCGGGCGCGGGGATTGTGGCCGAATCTGTGCCAGAACATGAATGGCAAGAAACAAACTTGAAGTTCCGCCCGATGTTGAACGCATTAGGAATCCGCTCATGACCGCTGCGCCGAACCGCAATACCTACTACGCTGAAACCTTTGTCAATGCGCTGGCAAAAGCAGGCTTACAGCATGTCGTCATCGCGCCGGGGTCGCGCTCCACGCCGTTGACGATTGCCTTTGCCAAGCACCCCGACATCACCGCCTATTCGTTGCTGGATGAACGTTGCGTGGCCTTCTTCGCGCTAGGGATGGCAATGGCGCTGGATCAGCCTGTTGCGATTTTGTGTACCTCTGGCACGGCGGCGGCCAACTTCTACGGTGCGATCATCGAAGCGTATATGTCCCGCGTGCCGTTGTTGGTACTGACGGCAGACCGCGCCCATGAAGCCCGTCACAGCGGCGCAAACCAGACCATAGATCAAGTGAAGATGTACGGGGATAACGTGCTGTGGTCAGTGGATATGGCCTTACCCGAAAACAACCCGCCTGCGGTGGCAATCCGCAATTTGCAGACGATGGCAGCGCGGGCGCTGGCAACCGCCAACGGTCAACTGGAGTTTCGGCGCAAGGGGCCAGTGCATCTCAATTTTCCGTTTCGCAAGCCCCTAGAGCCGATTCCGGTTGAAACCGATGTATTCCCAGAAGTGGAGAATGTTGTGCCGGAATTTATATTGGCACGGCGCGGATCACTGCTCACCGAGCGCGAAGGGGAATTCATCCTCAATGTGACTGAGCAATATGAAAATGGGATTATTGTTATAGGCAATAACCGCTGGCCTAATAAATCACTATTACTATTCCCGTTATCTTGGGGAAGTAGTATTAAATACCCTGTTTTCGCAGAGCCGTCATCAAATGGGCGTTTTACCATCATGGGGGAAAACGACCCCATCATCAGTGGGTATGATGTGATTTTAAGTGATAAAGCTATTGCACCCCAGAATATTGATGTGATTATTTACATTGGGGACGTTCCTACCTCTAGCACACTGTTGACCTACTTGAGCGGGGTTCAGGCTAAGTATCGGTTACGCCTAGATTTCAATGAGATGGTATGGCGTGATGATGCTCATTTAATGAGCCATCAATTTCAGATGGTAGAATTACCCGCTATGCCCTTCCCAGATCGTGCTAGCAGTGCTTGGTTTACCCAATGGCAACAGCTTGAAACCGCCTACCGTCCTGCGATGGAAGAAGAACTCACCAAACAGTTCTTTGACGGCGTAGTTCCTTACACCGTGCTACAACGGCTTAAGGACGGGGCAACCGTCTTTGTCGGCAACAGCAATAGCATCCGCCATATGGATACCTTCGTGCCACGCATGGACAAGCTCATCATCGTCTATGCCAGCCGAGGCGCCAGCGGCATTGACGGGCAGGTGTCCACTGCGCTAGGGATTGCGGCAACGACACACGACAAGCACATCACCGTGATTTTGGGCGATATTACCCTCTATCATGATATGAACGGCCTGCTGGCGATTCAGCGGGCGGGCGTCACCGCGACGTTTATCGTGGTCAACAACAACGGTGGCGGGATTTTCGAGCGGCTTCCGATCCATGACTTTGAGCCGTATCATACCGATTTCTTTTTGACGCCGCACGGCCTAACATTCGCGCATACTGCCACGCTGTATGGGCTGGAATACGCCCACGTCACGGACTTTGAGACGTTGCACGCGGCGTTAGATCAATACCTCAAGCCGGGGATCAGCAGCATCATTGAAGTCCAGACCGACATCAAGACCGATGAAGCGCGCCGTAAGGAAGTCATCCGCAACGTACAAGAGCGAATTCGAGCGCAAATCTTGTAGGGGCGACCCGACGGGTCGCCCCTACCACAAATCCATGTTCATCACACGCAGGGATTTTATGCCCGCGTATACACACATCCACAGGAGCGAACACACATGCCAGAAGTCACCCCCACCCCACAATGGGAAACGATGAAGGAGTATGAGGACATCACCTACAAGCGCTGGAACGGCATTGCCCGCATTGCCTTCAACCGCCCTGAAGTACGGAACGCCTTCCGCCCGCAGACGATTACCGAAATGATTGATGCCTTCTCTCATGTATGGGAAGATCAAAGCGTGGGCGTGATCTTGCTCACAGGGGAAGGCCCCTCACCCAAAGACGGCATTCACGCCTTCTGTTCCGGCGGCGATCAAAAAGTGCGCGGTCACGCCGGCTATGTGGGCGATGACGGCATCCCGCGCTTGAATGTGCTGCAACTGCAACGGATCATTCGCACCATACCCAAGCCCGTGATTGCGCTGGTGAACGGCTACGCCATCGGCGGCGGACATGTGCTGCATGTGATTTGTGACCTATCGCTTGCCAGTGAAAACGCGGTGTTCGGCCAAACGGGGCCGCGTGTCGGCAGCTTTGATGGCGGCTTTGGGTCAAGCTACTTGGGCAGCATCGTTGGGCAGAAGAAAGCGCGCGAAATTTGGTATCTGTGCCGCCAATATTCGGCACAAGACGCGCTAGACATGGGGCTGGTCAACAAGGTTGTGCCGATTGAACAGCTTGAAGCCGAAGGCGTGCAGTGGGCGCTCGAAATTCTGGAAAAATCCCCGATAGCGATCCGCTTCTTGAAGGCGGGCTTCAACGCCGACCTTGACGGCCAAACCGGGATTCAGGTGCTTGCAGGCGACGCGACCATGCTCTACTACATGAGCGAGGAAGGCAGCGAAGGCAAAAACGCCTACCTTGAAAAGCGTCAGCCCAACTTCCGCAAATATCCGTGGCGTCCCTGATCGGTGCGGGGGTGGGGCGTTAATCGCGCCCTGCCCCCGGATTCATAATCCCCAACACGAAGGGGTAAACCTTACCGCTCCCGTCGCGCTGGAGCAACTGCCCGACCATTGTCAACGTCCAGCGCGAGTCGGTATAGTCATCTACCAGCAAGACGGGCTTGCTCGATAGCTTTTCTTGCACGTCAAACGCCCGCAATACGTTACTGGCCTGCTGATAGCTGTTTTTCATCTC
>JBMOFU010000253.1:0-6025 GCA_049318725.1 Phototrophicaceae bacterium
AACAATGGGGCGCAATATATTGCGCCCCTACTGACTAACCAATGATGTTAATCGGGATGACGTTATCCGCTTGCAGCATCAACATGCTGGCGCGGGCGGCCACTGCCTCTGCAACGTGCTGAAGCGCCTTTGCTGACGGATGATCTGGCTCGTACAGCACCACTGGACGGCCATAATCGCCGCCTAAGCGGACTTCAGCGGCCATCGGCACGCGCCCCAAAAACGGGATTCCGGCTTCGTTGGCGTATTTTTCGCCGCCGCCTTCGCCAAAGAACTCCCCTGTCATATTTTCCACAAGGCCGATCACTGGCACATTCAACTGCTTGAACATGGCCGCACTGCGGCGCGCATCAGAAACAGCCACATCCTGCGGCTGCGTGACAATCACCACACCCGTTAGCGGGAAGGATTGCGCCAAAGACAGCGGCGCATCGCCGGTGCCGGGCGGCAAGTCCACGATCATGTAATCCAAGCGCCCCCAGTTGACATCGGTGAAAAACTGGCGGATGGCACTGTGCAGCATCGGGCCGCGCAAGATCATGGGCTTGTCGGGCGTAGTCAAGAAGCCCGTACTCATCAGCTTGATCCCGTGCGCTTCAAGCGGCATCATCAATTGTTTACCGTCGGGGCCGTTGACAATCGGCGGGCGGCCATGCTCTAGCCCAGTCATCGTTTGGATGTTGGGGTTCAGGATGTCCGCGTCAATCAGTCCTACCCGTGCGCCAGCTTCGGCCAGTGCAGCAGCGATGTTGGTCGCTACGGTGCTTTTGCCGACTCCCCCCTTGCCGCTGGCAACCGCAATCAAACAGTTGGCTGGTACATCAAGGCGGCCATTCAAGCGGCCATCCTTTGGCACTTGTGAGTCCCATTTGATTTCTAGCTTGGCAATCCCCGGCACATGCCCCAACACAGCGTCATTGCAGCGCTCTTGAAAGACACCCTTCAACGGGCAAGCGGGCGTTGTCAGGACGATGGTAAATGCCGCGACATCGCCGCGAATTTCTAGGTCACGCACCATATTGAGCGTGACAATGCTTTCGTGAATTTCAGGTTCGATGACCGTCGTTAGGGCGGCCATCACCTGCTGTTGTAAGTCACTCATGGAAAATCCTCTATTGTGTGTTCATCGCTAGAATTATTATAACCCACATCAGCAAAATTCTACCCAAAACAAAACGGCGCTGGAAGACCTCCAGCGCCGAATGCTTACACAACTTTTGACCCGCGGATGCCGTTTAGTTGCGGCTACGGCGCACACCTAACACCTGTTCGCGCAGCGACTTGACCTTCGCTAGGCGGTCAGCGTCAATTTGCGGGGCTGCCTCTGCAACAATCGTCGTTGCAGCTTCTTCACTCACCCCTGCCGCTTGACGTTGACGGCGCAAATCACCGGGGTAGACCGAAAAGTCTGGGGTGAACTCTTTGCCCGTCTTTTTAGACTCTGCACGGCGCTCTTTAATCACGTCTTTGTGTTCCCAGCCACCGCGATCTTGCGCTTCTTCTACCGCGCGCGTGGGAGAAATACTCAGCCAATAGCGGTACTCTTTCGAGAGTTTGGCCTTGTCGTAGATGTGATAGCCAGTGCGGTCATAGCTTGCCAGTTCGTAGTCATGATCCATCTTGATGGCATCGAACGGGCAGAACTCTGAGCAATAGCCACAGTTCATGCAAATGTCAATGTCTATGTAAAAGGCTTCTGGCTCCGGCACTGGGCGCTTGGTCACAGGGTCTTCCCCGCGCACAATCCAAATACATTGGGGCGGGCAAACCTTCGCACAGATGCCACAACTGGTACACCAAATATCGCCGGGCTTTGATTCGTCATCGTAGTCGTTGACGACCAAAAACGGCACAAAGCGGAAGCGCTCTGGCACGGCGATTTTCTCATCAGGATACTGTACGGTATACGCGCCAGCGGCCTTTAGCCCTTGACGCTCCTCAAAAATATCCTGATTGAAGTATTTACGGCCTGCATAGCGTATATCATCCACAAAGGTATTGACCAAGTGACGGAATGTAACACCCAGTCCCTTGAGGATACCCACGCCCATACCATCCATACGCATATCCTTTCCTCAAACATGGGGGCTTATAAACAAGCCCCCTAACCCATTGTGGATAAAGTTAACGGTCTGTTTCACCGAGAACGATGTCAATGCTGCCCAAAATTGCCACCACATCGGCGACCTTTTGCCCAACGGACATCGTGCCAAGCGGCGTGAGGTTGATGAACGATGGCGCACGCACATGGTAACGCCACGGGTTCTGCGTCCCCTTTTTATCCCCTGCCGAAACGAGGTAGAAACCTAACTCGCCCTTCGGGTTTTCTACGCGGCCATAAGATTCACCAATTGGCACACGCGGGGTATGTTGCTTCGTCCCAGAGATGATAGACTCGCCCATTGTCTTTTCCAGACGTGGCAAGATTTGCTTCAAAATGCGGACGCTCTCGCGCATTTCATCCAAGCGGATGAGGTAGCGGTCATAGATGTCCCCGTTGTAGCGTACCGCCACGTCAAAGTCCAGTTCAGGGTAAATGCTGTACGGGTCAGCACGGCGCACGTCATACGGCACACCGCTTGCACGGAGCAACGGGCCTGCTGCGCTCATGTTGATGGCCTGATCTGCCGAAAGATAGCCTACGCCGATAGTACGCGGCTTGATAATTTCGCTTTCAGTCAGGTAGGTATCTAGCTCGTCAATCGAACGCGGCAAGCGCTCGTTGATGAGTTCGGTCAAGTACTCCATCGTGTTGTAGTCACGAATTTGGTCGTTCATCAAATTGGCGACACTGCGTAAACGCTCTGGAATATCATAGGCAACCCCACCAAAACGGAAGTAATTGCACATCATCCGTGAGCCAGCAGTGGCCTCAAAGAAGTCAAGAATCTTTTCGCGCTCGGCAATGGCATACAACGCAGGCGTGAAGAACGCGCCCAAGTCGTTGAGCAAAAAGCCAATCGCCCATTGATGATTGACAATGCGCGTCAGTTCAGCCATCAACACACGGATCACTTCTGCGCGGTAGGTCGGCGCTTCGTAGCGCTTGCCCAACGCCAACAGTTGCTCAACCGCCATCGCATAGCCGAAGTTATTACCCATACTGCTCAGGTAATCTAGGCGATCCGTGAACGGCATATTGTGCAAGTAACTGTTGCGCTCACCGATTTTCTCATGGTTGCGGTGCAAGTAGCCCATGACAGGTTCAAGCGCGTCAATCGTTTCACCGTCTAGCGTGACCACCATACGGAATACGCCGTGCGTGCTAGGGTGATGTGGCCCAAGGCTAACAACAAGGCGGTCAGTCTTGAGCTTAGAGCCATCGCTGATGGCTTCAACATCTACACCAAGCCCCATCCCACTGTAGACTTCTCCTTCAGAGATGTCTGTGAGCTTGCTCAGGTCAAAATCTGCGGGATAACGCACATTATGGCCGTAGGCATTCAGTTCTTCGGCGCGGTGAACGTGACCACCCGGCCAACGGCTGTCGAAGGGCTTGGTCTCTTGTTCGTAGTAGGCTTCCTTCCAATCCTTACGCATCGGGTGGCCGTCGAAGCCGTCCCACAACAAAATGCGCTTGAGGTTAGGATGCCCGGCAAAGTGAATGCCGAACAGGTCATAGGCTTCACGCTCTTGGAAGTCTGCGCCAGCCCACACCCCTACCAAAGAGGGGATTTCGGCCTTGTCGCGCTCGGTTTTGACCTTGAAGCACAACGCGCCACCCCCGCTGGTGCGGTAGGCGTGGTAGACCATTTCCATACTGCCATCAATCACAGGGTCATCAATGGGGTTGGCGGCGTCGGGTTGGCCGTAATCTACCGCAGTTGCGCTAGAAAGGTAATCAAAGCCAAGATCATCCCGAATAGCCTGTGCGACCTCTAGCAAGCGCTTGCCTTCGACCATGATCCCGCTATAGCCTTCGCGGGTATCGTCGGCAATCGCGCCGGGGAAGCGCTCTTTCAGCGAAGTAATGGCCTCTTGGATTGTTGTAGTCTTTACATCTGGGGTAATATCAACCATTCCGCTTTTCCTTAGCTCTTGCCATCACGGGCGCGTTTACGGTTTAAGGCGTCAACGCGCTTCTGACGACGCAATTCTGCACGCTCGGCATCATCTTCTACAACGGCTGTTGCGCCACCAGCGATGGCCGCCGTTGCGCCAGCTTTACCGACAGCCAACTTCGGCTTGTCATCAATAAAGCGGTGGGCGGGCAGCTCACGCACGCCGTAGGGCTTGCCCTGCGCGGCGAGTTCGGCCTGTTGACGGATCAATTCCATTTGGCGCGGGTCTACAAGGTCTGGCCCAAGAATCGGGATCGGCGTCGGCTCTGACGGGCCTGCACCGTACCACGGCACATCGTCATAATTGATGAGCGATTGGCCGTCAATCTTCTTTTGCAGGGCGATTAAACCGTAAAGCAACGCTTGCGGGGTCGGTGGGCAGCCCGGCACGTAAACATCTACCGGAACGAACTTATCAATCCCCGAAACGACGTTGTAGCCCTCTTTGAACGGGCCACCGCCACTGGCACACGCCCCCATTGCCAACACATACTTTGGCTCTGGCATTTGGTTGTACAGCCGAACAATCGGCACCACCATCTTCTTGGTGACAGTGCCAGAAACAATCATCAAATCTGACTGGCGCGGACTCGCCCGCATCACTTCCATCCCAAAGCGCGAAAGGTCATAACGTGACGCTGCTGTAGCGATCATCTCAATCGCGCAGCAGGCCAACCCAAACAAGAGCGGCCACATTGAACTACGGCGGCTCCAGTTATAAATTTTGCTTAGGCTGGTAATGGCAACATTCGCCTGCAAGTCCATCGGGACTGGAAACTCTGTACTTTGAAGCTCACGCAAATCCATTTAGGCGCTAACCTCCTCATACCACTCCCGCAGAATCGCCTGCAACGTGGCATCATCGGCCAACGTGGGGTCATCCTCAAAATCGGGAAGTGAAAGAACCATATGTTTTAACTGCTGTAAGCCTAACGTTTCTATCTGTGCATCTGGATAGTGTGCAATGAGTGCTAAGACAATTTCGTAGGACGCTTCCCAGTGCAAATTCATCGGCAAACCACTCTGTTTTAGATTATAGCGGTTGTGAAGTGTTTCACACAACGGCCAGTCACAATTTACTGACGATGACTAGCGTTATTAATTCTACCCTAACCTTCGCCACAATCCTATGTACGGTTGTCAATTTGGGCGCGTTGGAGCTTGCCGCTATAGTCCACATACACGGACTTCCATTCAGTGAAGCTATCTAGCCCCGCCTGCCCTGCTTCGCGCATCCCGTTACCCGTGCCGCGTGTGCCGCCAAACGGGAATTGAATCTCTGCGCCAGTCGTCCCGTGATTGATGTAAACAATGCCGCTGGTCAGGTCACGAATGGCGCGGAAGGCAGCGTTAACGTTCTCGGTAAAGATACTGCTGGACAGGCCATACTTCACGCCGTTATTGACGCGGATGGCTTCGTCTAGGTCGTTGATCTCGACCATTGAAAGTACCGGGCCAAAGATTTCTTCCTGTTCAACGCGCATTCCGGCCTCTACGCCGTCTAGCAACGTCGGCAGATAGAAGTAACCGCGATCCATGTCTGACGGACGCGCCCCACCCACCAAAATCTTCGCGCCTTCATCACGGGCAACGCCCATGTAGTGTTCGACCTTATCCAACGCCTTTTGGTTGACCAGCGGCCCCATGTTTGTTTCGGGCAACAGACCATCCCCTAAACGGATTGCTTTGGCCTTTTCAACAAGGGCTTCGACCAATTGCGGCTTAACCGCCTTATGGACAATCAAGCGGCTGGTGGCCGTGCAGCGTTGCCCAGTCGTGCCAAACGCGCTCCAAGTGATTGCTTCAGCGGCTAAGGCGAGGTTGGCGTCATCCATGACGATGATGGCGTTCTTGCCGCCCATCTCTAGCGTGACCTTCTTGCCAAGCGCCGCCGCGCCCGAATAGACCTTGATGCCTGTGTCGGTTGACCCTGTGAACGACAAAATCCGCACGTCGGGATGCTG
>JBMOFU010000254.1:0-6005 GCA_049318725.1 Phototrophicaceae bacterium
AGGGTAGGGGCGCAATATATCGCGCCCCTACGGAATTGTGAATACGCCTGTAGGGCCATGATATATCATGCCCGCTATAAATACGTACATCATTCAATAATACCTTGACCTGCATCCCCACCACTGTTGTAGAAGGCAATGCGGCCAATACGCTCATCAGTGCGGCAGATGCGATGCTACAGTTGGCGCGGATGACGTTGCTCAACGAGCCGAGCGCCGCCTATCTGCGCGAGAAGTTGCACGCTGGACGGCGCTATCTGGATGAAACCGAGCAGTGGCTTGAACTGTCTGAGTGAGAAATATTGTGCTGCCTGCGAGGGTGGCACTTCTTTTTAGCTTGTGATGCCAGCAGGCAACCCGCCGCTTATTTTAGATTAGCAGGCAACAGTCGCTCATCAAAGCTCCTCTGGGGTCGGTTGAGGCAGGTCAAGTGGGGATGGGACTATTATCGCAGCCATGTCACGCCCTGCCCACACAGTGATTGTGGTGGCAACCGCCGCCAATAGGGTGATCCACCACAGCACTGGCTGGTAATTCCCAACGCGGTCGTAAATCAGGCTGGCAAGCAACGGCGCGGCGGTGCTGGTCAAGGTCACAAACACGGTCATCACACTAGCGATGCGGCCATAATCCAGCATCCCGTAGACCTCAGCCAAGATCAAAGGGCGAGTGAGCGTCACCGCGCCCTGTGCCGCCCCAAACAGCACGATAAACGCCCCAATCCATAGCGCAGAGTGTCCCAACAACAAGCACGATAGGGCAATGATGTGCAGCCCAAACACAGCGATCATGATCGTTCGGCTTGAAAAGCGTTGATCGAGCGGGGCAAAGATCACCCGCCCGACCACCTGCATGATGCCAATCGCGCCTGTAGCAAAGGCAGCAGTGCTGGCATCGCTCCCCGAGCCGATCAAGAAGGCGATGAAATGCACCCGAATGGCGGCACTGGCAAGCGCAAGCAGGCTAAAACTGAGCGTGAGCAGCCAAAACAGCCGACTACTCATGGCAACACGAAAGGCCATCGCGGGTAACGGCGTGGCCGAACCCGTGTTGGAAGCACCATCTGGCGCTAGACCGAGATCAGCGGGACGGCGGCGCAACATCAGCGCGTGCAGGGGAATGGTCATGACGCCGAGGAATATACCCAGCAACAACACCGCCGTTCGCCACCCCACCCGTTGGAGTAGTGCGTCAGACAGCGGCAGGAAAATGGTACTCGCCAGCCCCGCCGCAAACGTCACCAGCGCCAGAGCGCGACTGCGGTGTTGCTGAAACCACTGGGCGATCACGGCAAAAGCGGGTTCATACAGTACCGCCGCCGCGCACACCCCCAAGCCCATCCAGATGGCATAAAACGCGCTCTGGGTCGTCACTTGTGACCACGCCACGACCAAGAGCGACGCGCCGATAGACCCCGCTGTCATGAGCGCTCGCGGGCCGTGGCGGTCAATCCACGCCCCGACGGGGAAGGCCATGATCCCTGCCACCAGCCACATCAGCGAAAATCCGGCGGTTAATGTAGAGCGTGACCAGCCTAAATCCTGTTCCATCGGCGTGAGGAAGACGGAAAACGCATAGTAGATGATCCCCCATGAAATCGTCTCGGTCACAGCCAATGTGACCGAGAGATACCAGCCGTAATACGGTTTCGTTGAACGTGGATTCAACAGCATCCCCCACGGGTAGTGGATGCAATCGTTTGCGGCAAGGGTTGCAGGCTCACCGTACCAATGGGAATATCCGTCAACGCCAGCGTGACCGGGGCAGAGGCCACCGCACAGCACGCACCGCCATCACTCCCTAAATCCGTGCTACACACCCCGGTTTCAGGCAGATTCAACTGCACATCGCGGGCGGATTCCCAATCTCCGGCCAACCCTGCCACCACTGACCGCACCTGCTCATAGCCCGTTGCCAACAGGAAGGTCGGCGCACGACCATAGCTTTTCATCCCCACGATATAGAAGTCCTTTTCGGGTTGGCGCAGCTCGGCTTCGCCGTGGGGTCGTACTGTGCCACACGAATGGATATTCGGGTCAATCATCGGGGCGAGTTGGCGGGTGCTTTCCAGCGCGGGATCCAAATCAAGGCGCAACTCGCGCAACATCGCCAGTTCGGGACGTGAACCCGTGGCGACGATGATTTCATCGGCGGGAATGCGATCACTCCCTGCGTCGGTGTCCCCGATCACGGCCAGTTGCCCGTTCTGCTCGGCGATTTCGCGCACGCGGAAGGGTGAAACGATCTGCACAACACTCGCTTCGACTGCCGCTTTCATGCGTACCCCTAACTGGCCGCGTGCGGGTAAGGCATCGTCTGCCCCGCCGCCATAGACGTGGCCTAGTGCATCGCCACGCATCACCCACACGATACGGGTATTCGGCGCAGATTCCGCCAGTGTGACCAACTCTAGCAGCGCGTTGAGGGCAGAATGTCCGCTACCCACCACCACGACCTGTTTATTGGCATAGCGCTCCCGTTCATCCCCTAGAATATCGGGGATGCCGTAGCGGATGCGGCTGGCATGGCGCTTTTCCCCGATAGCGGATAGCCCATTCGCCCCGATTGGATTCGGTTGCCCCCACGTTCCCGACGCATCCATCACCGCCCGCGCTTGAATGAGCGCCTCATCGCCGTTGGCATAGGCCACCTGCAACAGGAAGGGGGCATCGTCGCGCCCGCGATCCTTCATTTTATCCACATGCTGACGGCTGACCGCGACCACACGGGCGTTCAGGTGCAGGTGAGCGCCCACTTCAGGCAGGGCGGCCAACGGTTGCAGGTAACGCTCGACCATCTCCTGCCCTGTCGGAAGGTTATCTTCCGGCGGCATCTGCCAGCCGTGCGACTCCAACAGGTGGCGAGCGGCGGCATCCACGGTGAAACGCCATGGGGAAAACATCCGCACATGCGCCCAATCCAGCATACTGGCGCCAACGGTAGCTCCTGCCTCAAAGAGGACTGGGGTTGCTCCACGCGCTAACAGGTGAGCGGCGGCGGCCAAGCCCACCGGGCCAGCCCCAATGATCGCCACCGGGAGTGAAGAGGAATTCATGGTGAAGCACTCCTTCTATCGTAAAAATACGATATTAAACCGCAAAAAAAGGGGACATCAACAGGGCAGTCTAAAACAGGTCACCGACTCTGGCCTTGAACCACGCCACGGTTTCATTGCATAGGCAGTAACAGGTTGCCGGGCCTTCAATCGTCCCACATACCAAACCGGAATCGCGCAGCACCTTGAGGTGTTGCGAAACCGTCGCTTGCGCCAACGGCAGCACGTCCACAATATCCCCGGTGATGCATTGGGGATGGTCACGCAAGTAGCGGAAAATCTGCATCCGGGCGGGATGACCGAGCGCCTTCATCATCTGCATGAGGCGGGCTTCATCGGCGGTGAGATCGTAGGTTTTGGGGTTCGGTGTCGTGTCCATGATCGTATTCTTACGATAAAGCCATTGTTTGTCAAGCCTCCAATTGACAGCTTCTCTATTCTCAAATACACTTCAAAGCAAATCAATGCAATATACTTTGAATCAAATTACCGACATAAGGTTCAATGGGAGGCGTCACGCATGAAGGTGTTATTTCTATGCACGGCGAATTCGGCGCGGTCGCAGATGGCGGAGGGCTTCTTGCGAAAATATGCTGGTGATCAGATCGAGGTCTTCAGCGCTGGATTACAACCCACACGGGTAAACCCTTACGCGATTCGTGCGATGGCCGAAGTGGGGATAGATATTCGTCACCACACGTCTGACCATGTGAACGCTGTTGTCGGCTTGCACTACTTTAACACCATCATTACGGTATGTGCTGATGCTGACCAGAATTGCCCATCTGGGGTCTATGGGATGGGGCGGGAGAAATTGCACTGGCCGTTTGATGATCCAGCGGCGGTCACAGGCAACGATGAGCAGATACTGCAAGCCTTCCGCCGTGTACGCGACCAGATTGACGCCAAAGTTCAAACGTGGGTGGGGCAGTTAAGGCAAAAAAGGACGCTTGCCAGCCGCTAACCCATTGTAGATGGCTTGTTGTCGATGAAGTTTTGTAGGGTGATGTGCTTTCAAACTTAGTGAATGGATAATCCTTATGGCAACCCGTGTTTTGTTCCTCTGCACCCATAATGCTGCCCGCTCTCAAATGGCCGAAGCCTTCCTGAGGCAAGCGGCTGGCGATCAATTCGAGGTGTACAGCGCCGGACTCGACCCTAAACCGATTCATCCGTATACGATTCAGGTGATGGATGAGGTCGGCATCGACATTCGCCAGCAGACTTCCAAGGGGGTACGCCAATATATGGCGGGGATCCATTTTAACTATGCCATTACGGTCTGTGCTGATGCCGATCAAAATTGCCCTCATGCCCTGTGGTCACACGGGCGCAAGCTGTACTGGCCGTTTGACGATCCAGCCGCTATCGTCGGCACAGAGGAACACAAACTGGCAGAGTTCCGCGCTGTCCGTGACCAGATCGCTGCCAAAATCCACAGTTGGGTGGCCGAATTACAGCCTGTCTAACGGCGCTTGACCTGTCTACCTTCCCTATTTATTCCTACCCCCTAGAAAGCGAGTCCGCGATTGACTTCTATCACGATCTTTGGCGATATTCACGGCAACTTGCCCGCCCTTGAAGCAATATTTGCAGATATAGCCACACGGCAACTCAGCAATCTGTACTGTCTGGGAGATTTGGTCGGCTATGGCACATTCCCCAACGAAGTCGTAGCGTTCATCCGTGAGCGCGCTATTCCGACCTTGATGGGCAACTACGATCAAGGGGTGGGGCATAGCAGCGACGACTGCGGGTGTGCCTATAAAACCGACATCGAGCGGGCGCGGGGAGAGCTATCGATTGCGTGGACGAATGCCCAGACCCACGACGACCACAAAGCCTATCTGCGGGGCTTACCCGCCCACATCCCCCTAGTATTGGAAGGGGTCAAGGTGTTGCTGGTGCATGGTAGCCCGCGCAAGGTCAACGAGTACCTGTTTGAAGATCGTCCCGATGATTACTTTGAACGCATCATGGATATTGCCGATGCCGATGTGCTGGTCTGTGGACACACCCACCTGCCGTATCACAAGGTGCTACCGAGTGGTCGGCATATCATCAACGCGGGCAGTGTCGGCAAGCCCAAAGATCGTGATCCGCGTGCGGGCTATATCACCCTCACCGTGACCGAAGGGGATGTCCAAGTGGACTTTATTCGCGTGGCCTATGATGTGGAACGGGCTGCCCAAGCGATTGAAGCCACCCCCACAGACGGCGGGATGCCGCACCTCTTCGCGCAGATGCTCCGTGAAGGGACAAGCTAGTGGGGGAGCGCCCATTTTTGCTGCGTCGGGTGGGGGCAGAATTCATTGGGACTTACGCCATTGTCAGCGCGGGCTGTGGCGCCATCATGGTGAACGCGCAAACGGGAAGCGTGACCCATGTGGGGGTCGCGCTCACCTTCGGCTTAATCGTCACGGTGATGATCGCCGCACTGGGGCATATTTCTGGCGCACACTTCAACCCTGCCGTCACGATTGCCTTTGCGATGACGGGTTACTTCGCATGGCGTGAGGTCGTTTATTATGTGCTGGCGCAAGTGTTGGGTGCGGTGCTGGCGGCGCTCACCCTGCGCGGGCTGATCGGGAATATTGCCGCATTGGGGATGACGATTCCATCCGGTTCGGTGGCGCAGTCCTTCGGCCTAGAGGTGCTGTTGACGGCGGTGTTGATGGTCGTCATCGCAGCGGTTGCAACCGATGCGCGAGCAGCAGGAACTCCCACCGCGCTGGCAATCGGGTTCACCGTGATGCTGGATGCCCTGTGGGGGGGCGCCATCAGCGGGGCGTCCATGAATCCGGCACGTTCTATTGGCCCGGCCATCATCAGTGGGGTGTGGGCGGGGCAATGGATTTATCTCATCGCGCCGCCGCTGGGGGCTTGCCTTGGGGCATGGATTTACCAGCGCCTTCGTCTACCCGAAGCGGATTGACTGACGCTTTATGAT
>JBMOFU010000255.1:0-5996 GCA_049318725.1 Phototrophicaceae bacterium
GGACGAGGCAAGCCTCGTCCCTACAAGCCAAAGATTGTAGGGGCGAAACCTATATCGCCCGTGAAACGGGGTTTAACATCCGCTCGTTAGCGGTGTGCGTAAGGGGAATGATTCACTGCCAGCATATTAGCGCTTGTGGGCGTCGAGTTCTGCGAGGCGTTCAGGCGTAGGCGAATCCCCATTCTGTACCCCATTACCCATCAATGGGTCAAGCGGGGGAACAGGCAATATCGGCAGAATGGAGGGGGCTGTATGGCGTTGTTCAGCGCTAATACCCTCTTCATCGAACGCTTGCCACCCCTCTTGGCGCCATGTGTTGGAACGCTCATTGATGTTAATGACGTTGTTCCGATTCATCACGTCTTCAGCGCGCAATGTCTCGGTGCTGTCAGCCGTTTCAACGGTCACAATTGTGCCGCCGCGACGGATGCTTTCTGCATAAGAAGACGCCTCATCTTCTGGGAGGCCGCTCTTGACCAACGCCCCGACGATGCTACCGGTAATTGCACCAGCCACGCCCCCCGTAATGCCTGCCACAATCGGCCCGGCGACGATTGCTAACCCAATGCCGGGGATGCTCAAGGCTGCCATACTCGCCAGCACACCCGTTAATGCGCCTACAACCGTCCCAAAGCCTGCACCGTCAGCAGCGGTGACGGCATCTTTTTTCGGGACGCCTGTCTTATCAATATAGCGGCTATATTGATTGTCTGTGTCGCTGCTAATCAAACTGATGGAAGCCCGCGCAAAGCCAGATTCTACTAGCTCTGCGATGACCTTGTGTGCTACTACGATGTTATCAAAACTGCCGATGACATTTTTAGCCACTTTGGCTCCTTTGGATGAATTGGATCAAAAATTCATTGCTTATCTGGACTACACTCACTATAAGACGTAATCTTTATCGAAACATCCATCCATTGGCGCATTGTTCCTTCATCCTTTAGTTTTGTACACAAGGCAGGCCTTGTCCCATAAGTAGGGGCATGATGGTTCATGCGTTCAGCGCAAGAAGTTCGCCACCAGCGCCGCCAAGATCACCCCTAGCGTGAACGCCACCCCGTAGGCGATCAGCGCTACCCGTTGCTGTTCGGCGGCGAGTTCGTCATCTACAAATAGTTGGATATGCCCGCACGTCAAGCAGTGGCGCGCCTTGACCCCTAGCGTCGGGTCTGGTCGGAACGCCTGAAACCCGCGCCGAAACGTCATCGGCGTAAAGCGGCTGATGATCCCCCACTCGAAGGTTTTCTTCCCGCAGATCAAACAGGGGTGATGGGCGGCGTCCACTTCATAGGCGGGGATGTCTTGATTTTCGGGTTGCATATTGTCTTTCCCTTACGATTCAGTATAACTAACGAGTCTTTTCGCTCAAGCGGGTTAGGCCGTTTATCGGCCACCCATTTCAAGAGGATTTCAAAGCATGTCTGTCCAATTACAAGATGCAAGCCAAACCTTTGCCCAGTCGTTAGAAAAAGTGGTGGCAGCCCTTAAGGGACACCCCAACGTGACCATTCAACAACTGCTGGAACTGGTTGGCGAACAAGGCATGATCTTGCTGTGTATGCTGTTGATGTTGCCGTTCTTGTTGCCTGTTTCCGTGCCGGGCGTCAGCACCATTTTTTCCGGTGTGGTGATTCTAGTGGGCATTAGCGTCACGCTCAACACTATCCCGTGGTTGCCCAAACAAATCCGTGAGCGTGAACTGCCCACTGAATCGCTGATTCACACTTTTGAGCAGGGCATCCCCACCTTTGCCCGCATTGACCGCTTCATCCGCCCAAGCCTGCTGTTTATGACCAATACGCCGTTGATTAACCGCATCAATGGGCTGATGTTCATTGTCGGCGGCATCTTCTTGATTTTCCCGTTCGCCTTGATTCCGTTTTCAAATACGCTGCCCGGCCTAGCGATTTTGCTGCTCGGCGCAGGGATGATCCAACGTGACGGGCGCTTCATCCTTGCGGGTTACTTGATGAACATCGCCACGTTTGTTTACTTTGGCGGGCTGTTCTGGGCGGCCATTGTTGCCGGGCAAAATATCACGTCGTTGTTTGGCGCATAAAATACGTCACCGCATTAGGGGATAGATGCCATAGCCCACAAATATCCCCTACCCTTTCGGGGCGATTGCAGCTACCGTATCAGTGCGAAAGTTCACATGGGTAAAGGCAAAAAAGCCAATGGCACGTTACGCTTCTTGGGCGCGGTACCCCAAAGCACAATCCCAGAAAATCCAGCGGATCACTTGGCGGCACAAGCTGCCCAACCTGAGCGCGATTGAAGGCTCTGTATTGCCGTTCGGTTACGGACGAAGCTACGGCGATAGCTGCCTCAACAACGGCGGCACGCTGTTAGACGTGACCGACCTCAACCGCATGATCGCCTTTGACCGCGAACGCGGCGTGATCCGCGCCGAAGCGGGCGTTTCACTGAAGGATATTCTGGACTTGGTGGTGCCAGCGGGTTGGTTTATTCCGGTGTCGCCGGGGACGAAGTTCGTATCTGTCGGCGGGGCGATTGCCAACGACGTACACGGCAAGAACCATCACATCAGCGGGACGTTTGGCTGCCATGTGACCCAATTGGAATTATTGCGTTCAGATGGCAGCCGCTGCATCTGTTCACCCACCCAAAATACAGAACTGTTCGGCGCGACCATCGGCGGACTAGGACTCACCGGCCTCATCACATGGGCAGAGTTCACGCTTAAGCGCATCCCTAGCCCGTATGTAGACGTAGAAAACATCCAGTTCACCAGCATTGATGAGTTCTTTCGGCTATCGCGCGAAAGCCAACACATCCCCTACACGGTCAGTTGGCTAGACTGTACCGCCACGGGCAAACAGTTCGGGCGTGGGGTATTCCAGCGCGGCGACTTCTTCGACCCGCCGTTACAGGCCGAAAAGCCCCCGACCAGCCTCCCCGCGATTCCGGTGCCGTTCGATTTCCCAGACATCACCATCAACCCATTGACGATTCAGGCCTTCAACCTGCTGTACTTCCATAAACAGATATTGCCCTATCAGCGCACAGTCAACCACTATAACCCGTTCTTCTATCCGCTGGACGTTGCGTTAGATTGGTATCGGCTGTATGGGCGGCGTGGATTCTTCCAATATCAATTTGTCGTGCCGTATGATGAAACGGTTGCGCCTGTGAAGGAAGTGTTTCGGCAAGTCGTCCGTAGTGGGCAGGCGTCGCCGTTGATTGTGTTCAAGACCTTTGGCGAGATGCGCTCGCCGGGGATGCTGTCCTTCCCGCGTCCGGGCGTGACGTTAGCGATAGACTTCCCCAATCGCGGGCAAGACACGCTGCGCCTGCTCGATCAACTCGACCAAATTGTCATGGCAGCGGGCGGCGCACTGTATCCCGCCAAAGATGCGCGCATGTCTGGCGATACCTTCCGCCGCAGCTACCCCAACTGGGAAGCCTTCGCCCAGTACATTGACCCGAAGTTCTCGTCGTCGTTCTGGCGGCGAGTGACCGCATAAGGAGGGGTAAATGACAAACACAATGATAAACACAGTGGATGTCTCTTTATTACTAACCTTCTGCAAACAGCACACTATCCAAAAGATGTGGTTGTTTGGCTCGGTGCTACGGGATGATTTCACACCAGACAGCGATATTGATATTCTGGTCGAGTTCCAACCTGACCATATCCCCAGTTGGGAGTTTTTTACATGGGAAGACGAGCTTGCAACCCTACTGGGCTATCCGGTTGACCTGATGACACCCGATTCACTGCGACCTTGGCTGAAGGATACTATTATGAATGGGGCAAGGTTGATTTATGATGCCCAAGGCTGACCGTGACGAATCCCGTCTGCGCGATATGTTAGAAAATGCAAAGCGTGCGATTGAGTTTGCTGAAGGCCGTACCCGCGAAGATTTGTCCAAAGATGTTCAATTTCAATATGCGCTCATTCGCGCACTTGAAATCATTGGGGAAGCCAGCCGTCAGGTGTCTGATGAAAAACGCAAGCAATATACTGAAATTGCGTGGGCTGCAATCGGTGGTTTACGCAATCGAATTGTTCATGATTACAACCAAGTCAGTCTTGATGTGATATGGAACGTGGTTCAAAAGGAACTTGTCCCACTGGTTGATTCTCTCGAAAATATCCTGAAATCCCTGCACAAAGATGATCCTGAAGGATAATGATGGATAAAATTCTCATTGTTGGCGCGACCTCCGCCATTGCCCACGCCACTGCACGGCACTTTGCCCACGACGGCGCACACTTTCACCTCATTGCCCGCAACGCGGAACAGCTCCAAGCCGTTGCTGATGACCTGCGCGCACACGGCGCGGCCAACGTTTCTACCGCTGTACTTGACCTCAACGACACCGACGCCCATCAAGCCGCCCTAGACACTGCTGTGCGCGAACTCGGCGGGTTGGATGTGCTGTTCATAGCGCACGGCGCACTTGGCGACCCCATCGCGTCGGCCAAAGACTATGCCGTTGCACTGGACGTGTTGCAAACCAACTTCTTGAGCGCCGTTTCTATGTTGACAGTGGCCGGGGCGTATTTTGAGCAACAACGGCGCGGCATCATCGCCGTGATTTCGTCGGTGGCGGGGGATCGCGTGCGTGCCAGCAACACCGTTTATGGTGCGGCGATGGCCGCCAAAACGGGCTACCTGAGTGGGCTACGCAATCGGTTGAGCAAGCGCGGTGTGACGGTCATCACCATTAAGCCGGGGCAAGTATCTAGCCCGATGACCGCCCACATGAAGCAAGGGTTGACGTTTGCCAAGCCGGAACAGGTCGGCCACGACATTTACCGTGCCATGAAGCGCGGCCAAACTGTGGTCTATACGCCGGGCTATTGGCGCTATCTGATGCTGATTATCCGTGCAATTCCAGAAGGCATCTTTAAGCGGTTGAATTTGTAGGAGATTTAGAATTTATCCTCACTGCGGACGCCCCGGTGGGTCGTCCCTACCGTGTAAATCGGGGTGTAGGGATGCGCCACTGGCGCGTCCGTTGAGTAGAACTGACTCCAGCCTATGACAGAAAACCATCTCCCTACCCCATTCAACATCGAACAAGTTGCGCCGATCTTCTTCCTTGTATTGGTGGATGTGCTTGGCCTCACTGTCATTTTGCCGTTGCTCCACCTGTATGCCGCACAGTTCAACGCCACACCGTTCCAGATCGGCCTTGTGGTGGCGGTGTTCCCGCTGGCGCAACTGATCGGCGTCCCGGTGATGGGCGCACTATCAGATCGCTTTGGCCGCAAGCCGTTGCTGCTCATCAGTCAAATCAGCACCTGCGTGGGCTTCGTGATTCTGGCGCTTGCCAACAGCCTGTGGCTGATTGTGCTTTCTCGGTTGATTGACGGCATCTTCGGCGCGAACCTCGCTACCGCGCAGGCTGCCCTCAGCGATATGACCGATGACGCCCACCGTACCCAAGCGCTAGGGCTGACGGGCGCGGCGTTCGGCGTTGGGTTCATCCTTGGCCCGTTGATTGCGGCGCTTTCCCTCACCTTTAGCGATAACTTGGCCTTGCCCGCATGGATTGCCGCGGGCTACTCGCTGTTTTCGATCTTCCTCACAGCGGGGATGTTCCGCGAAACGTTGCCCGCGCCCAAGCGCCGCGTAGAGAGCATCCCGCGCAAGACGGTCTTTGCCGCTTTCAGTATGCTCACCGACCCGCGCATCAACGGCTTTTTGGCGTTGATGTTCGCTCAACAGGTGGTATTCTTTGGCTTCGAGAGCTTTTTAGGCCTGTTTACCCTCAGTCGCTTGGGGCTGCTTGGCGGCGGCAACGCTTACATCTTCTTGGCGGTGGGGATTGTGTTGGTGGCGGTGCAAGGGCGCTTCATCGGCCGCTGGAGCCGTCGTTACGGGGAGCGACGCTTGGTCGGCATCGCTCTAGCCCTACTAGGGATTGGGCTAGTGTTGGTGGCCTTTACACCGCGTCAACCGCCGTTGAGCTATATTCGGGCGCGGGCAGAGCGTGAACTCAACCAGCGCCAAGCCAC
>JBMOFU010000256.1:0-5995 GCA_049318725.1 Phototrophicaceae bacterium
CCTGATTGCTAGTGACGGATTATAACGCCACAGAGACGGACGACACAGGTGTCGTCCCTACAAAACCGTTAAACTGCGACCCCATTCTGTAGGGACAAGGCCTGTCTTGTCCGCAAAACAGGCCAAAAACATGAACTAGCAATCACCGTTAACCCCGTTATTTGTCAACTGGATTTTTGTTGCTTAGGGGTAAAACATGGCCTACGATAACTACGAACCACACCGATTCAGGGACAGCCGTTCCTGTCCATTGTGATTCCAGCCTATAGTCAAGTCGTGTACCGCTTCTTTACCCGCAATCAGTCCGTGTGAAAAACTTCTTCCAGTTCCACCAACATTTGATCGGGGTGGGCGTTAGGGGGGATTTCAAAGTAAGGCGACATCAACGTCTGCCAACGGGCATTGACTTCTGTTTGTGCCATGGCTGCTTGTGCGGCCTGTAAGGACTCTGGTGTTTCAAAATATCCAAAAAGCAGGCCATCCTCGCGGATGAACAGCGAATAGTTACGCCAGCCGGTGTCATGCAATGCCTCTAGCATTTCTGCCCACACCTGCCGATGATGTGCTTTATACTCCTCAATCAAGCCGTCTTTCACCTTCAGAATAAATCCAATTCGTTTCATAATGGGTTCCTTTTAGTCAATAAGGTCAAGTTTTGCAGACAAGGCAGGCCTTGTCCCTAGAGGACGGGATCACATTTCAACCGTTGTGTAGGGAAGACACCTGTGTCGTCCGTCTTTGTGGCGTTAAAATCGGTCACTAGCAATTAGGATATGAATATGTCTGTTAACCAATGTAAAATATTAAGGGTTGGGTGGCTAGGCGAATGTGGAAGGTGCTACAGGCCACTGAAGTAAGTGACCTGTGAGGTTATGAAGCTAAAAGCGCTTAGTTGTGTGTGACGCCCTGAGACGCTTTCAGGTTACGGTGCAAGAAGATGCCGACCGAACCGTAGAGCGTGTCATGGATGAAGTGAACGATCATCACTACCAAAATGGAGCCGGTCAACACTTGGAGGATTGCCAAGAAGATACCTTCGCTGGTGTTGGTTAATGCCCACCAACGATAGCCCGGGCGGTCATCAAAGTAATGTGCCAAGCCAGAGAAGAACGCGCCAACTATAACAGCCCAAATTACTCCGGTGCCGACGTGTTGCATCCCCTGCACGATCACACCACGAAAGAACAGTTCTTCCATAGCAGCCGTGACGCCGACGATCCAGACAACGTTGTAGTTGCCGACAGCGACATTATCAAGGAATAAGTTTTGTGTTTCTTGGAACTTGCTGCCATAGAAGCCACGAATCACGCCTTGCGTAATGCCGTCTACGACCAACAACAGCACGCTTGCCAAGATGATGATCCATAGGTCAGAGAGCGGCAAGCCAGATTCCTCTGCCGAACGTAGCCGTAATACCCAAGGGATGCCGATGGCTTGTTGGGCAACAATGGCGCCAACGAACAGCGCAAAGGTCAAAATGTAGGTGGAGCCAAGTGCGCGTTTCCAGTAAAAGAACATAGTGTAAACTCCAATGTGAGTGCGCTGAGGTCAATGGGGTAGGGGCAGCAAGGTTGCTGCGCCCTACCGAAACATCACGATACGTTGTGTTAAACGCTCGCGGGGGTTTCAGCCAAGTAACGGAGTGCCGTCATGCTTGGCAAGAAGAAGTAAGCGCCACCGCGCACTTGAATGAACTGTGGCACATCCTTGATGAGAATACGGGCTGGCTTGGCGGGAATTTCAAAGCTGGTTCCGCCGACGCCACCAATGGGGTCACGACTGTTCTTGAGGCCGTCAAAGACTTCATTGTTTGACCATGCCACTTGAACGAACTCGAATTGAGAGCGGATGTTGGCGTTGAGCGCAAAGAATTGTGACCCGCGATCGTTGCCGTCGTCCACGATATTTTCGGGGATGTCTAGCTTTTCTACGTTTTCACGCGGGAAGATGTCTTTTTCGCCGTAGAATACCGTGCGGCGGATGAGACGATGCTTGTCACTGGAGCTTAACGAGAACGTCGGGTCTGGCTCACGGAAGCGGGAGTCACGCGGGTTGGTGCGGCGGATGTGAGAGGCCACCGGAGTCTTGTAACCGTCTGCGTCGTCTGCATGATACAAGAAGGCGTCACGGCGGTTTTCATCTTTGCCAATTTCTGGCGTATCTTTGTCTGGGGATAGTGCAAACGGCGTACCGCTCGGCCAACGGCCTACCATCTTGGAAGCCAAGAAAACAGCCTTTTCGATGTTCCGTGTACCGTCTGGATTGCGCGAAACGCCATCCATAAAGTTCCAGAAGCCGGCAACGTCTTGATAGAGCTTGCGGTAAACAATGTAAGACCCGCGCAAACCGAAGTCCTTCTTGCCCGCCAACTGCTTGGTTTCCTTCGGCAGGGTCGGCAGAATGTTGTTCGGGTCGTGTTCTGGGTTCAGCCATGGGCTAGGCGGGTAGACGCCAGCTTCATTGATGTAGCCAAGAATAAATTCGCCCGTCGCGCAAACGTTGGGGATGTCTTCTGGGTAGCCGGGCATCCGTTGCACATGCGGTTGAGAAATACCATCTAGCCAACCAAAGGCTTCTTTTTCGGCAGGGTGACGGAAGCCGTTTTCTTCATGGACGATTTCTACGCCGTCGTCGCCTTCAACGTCAATGATGGTTTTCATATCCTTGACGAGTTCGGCCATAGCGGCTTCGTCGAGGGCGTCTAGGCTCAAGAGGATATGAATTTCTGGGTTTTTGGGGCCGCCGACAACCCAATTTTCTGGGGCATTGACGCCTTTATCGCCTAATACTGTCTTACGGGCGGCCATCCCATAGATGAATTCGCGCCCAAATGAGTATTGGCCTTCTTCAGGTAGCCCTAAAGCGACCACACCTGCATGAGTAAAGGCGATGTTGACCACTTTCGGGAGCTTGGATGCGCGCTCTGCCGGGTTCGCCGGGAAGTTGGCCGCCGTGGTGATGAATGGCATCAAATCTTTGAGCCATTGCTTGGCCTTCGTAATATCAAGTACACGAAGGAAGTAGTATTTCGAGCGGCGCAGGTGAACCCACTCGCTCAAGAGCAAGCCTTGGATGTCTTCCAACTCTGCTTGTGTAAACAACGGCATCTTGTACTTCTCTCCTCTAAACAAGAGTGATGGTTAAATGACACTCGTAGGGCAAGGGCTGCATCGGTGCAACCCTTGCAAAGCTACTTTAGAGCAACGCCAACAGTTTTTCGGCGTCGTCTTTATCGAAGTTGGTGCCGACCAAAGCGGCAATTTCGCGGTTGGTGATGATCTTGTGAATGCCTTCAGTTGGGTAAGCACTGTAGTAGACCAACGATGGCAACTGACGAACGCGAATCCAGTAGGCAAAAGCGTCTTGCTGACCCATCCCACCATCGGGGTAATCGGTACAGTGGGTATAGGCGGAGTTAATCCCCCAGTTGAGCTTATCAATGAAGTCAGAGAAGTAGTTCTCTGCAGAGCCATTGTAGTTGCTCATAAACCACACACGCTTGCCGCCGTCAATGATGGCAAAGCGGAAGGAGTGCAAGGAGTATACACCCGCAAAGTTGCCGCGTGACCAAGCGTAGTCGAGCAGTGGGGGGGCAACAGCAAACAACGAGCGCAAAATCCATGTACGACCGGGCTTGATGTCTGCCACAACGGTCATGGTGGTTTGGGCGTAGCTATTTTCGTGGTTTTCTAGGTCAAGGATGTTTGCCAGTTCTTGCTTGGCCTTGGCGATGCTGGCCGGGCTGCCGTCCGTCCCCAAGTTGGTCGTGAGGCGTGACCAGTCTGGCACAATGTCAATGGAACCAATGGCGCGTGCGGTCTCTTGGATTTGCGGCAACACGGCATGGCGGATGGCTTCTGCGGTTTCAAAGCGCCACTTGCCAAAGCGCTTGGCGAACCAATACATGAAGGGCATCGGCTTCTTCACTTGGTCAATGAGCGTCACCAAACGGCCAATGTGAGAACCATCACTGGCTAAAATCTCATTGATGCGTTCGCGCAGTTCCATTTGAGCGCGAATTTCTTTCACGTTCGAGTCTGGGAAGCCGAAGAACACCATCCCTGACGGATAGTCATTTTTCTTGGCAAACTCATAGAAGCCTTCGCGCCCCGTCCAGCCTTCGCAACGACCCCATACTTCTTCAATCCCGGGGGCGATCCGCAACAGTTCTTTGCAGTAGTCTTCTAGGCTACCATTGTAGGTGGCGCCCATGCCCAAACGCGGCCCTTCTGGGTGGCGGGTGATGAAGAAGCGGGCAAAGTGGGTTTTTTCGCTGTTGGGGAACTGAATGTAGCGGTTACCGCTAAGGTCTGCGCCAATTTCATCCAACACCGCACGGAGTTTTTCTTCTTCGCCGCGCTTGATGGGAGCCATCAAGTTGAGCAAGCTCATCTTATTCTTGAGCCGTTCACCCGTGACGCCAAATTCGGCAATTACCACAGAGAACATGAAGCCCAAGATCAAAACACTTTGTTCAAGGGTTGGTAGCGGGAAGGTCAACGCCGAACCATTACCGCCCGCAAAAGCGAAGGCGGCATGAGCGCCCACACTGAAAATTTGCAAGATTGCCATAAAGCGTGGGAAGAAGCCGATTGCAAGGAACAGCCCGGCTAACAACCCAATCAAGGCCACGCCGAACCAGACAATTTCTGCCATTGGGATGCCGATATTTTGCAGTACGGCAATGGCCGCGTCACGGCGGGTTGCAATAAGCAGAATTTGCGCTCCGAGGATCGCCAAATACCAGCCGGGGATCACCCGCAACCAGTAGGTAAGAGCAACTTTATTATATTTCACGTCTTCGTTGTAACGACCAATGGCAGCATCTATAGAGAGCAAGCCTGCACCGCTCACTTGTAGGGCGCCCATTGCCACAAGGATCAAGATGCTCGATACCACGCCGGGGATGAGTGTTGCCCCACTAGCAAGGTTATTCGAGGCAGGGAAGCCGCCCAAGACGAAGGCGAATAGCAAGTGCGCCCCAACACTAAACGTCACCAGCCAAGCCGCGTAGCGGATGAACGCGCCCAGCAGAATTGCCAAACCGCCGAGCAATGCAATCCCTGCCACCCCATAAATCACCAACGACGCGGTTGGGATTCCTAAATCAGTCAATGCTGTTACTGCTGCTGCTAGGTTACTAAACAGCGTGTAACCGTTCCATACCAAATATGCCCCCACTGCAATACGTAGTGGTAAAGGCGCCCACTTAAACCAACTATGTTGCATGTTGCCCTCCCTCAAGTGCTAATGTAGGTTTCAAGTACAAACATCGTTACGGTAGGGTTTTACCCGCACAATGTTCGCCAATTGTAACCGCGCTGATTTAAACTGACAACTACGGGAATGGGTTTGTAAACTACCCTCTATCCCTGCTATTGTAACGATAAAATACAAAGCCGATTTTATCAATCACCAATTGGCTTTGCAGCGGCGGCAGCCACCCCTGCGGCTGACCACAGGCTAAGTAGCTGTGCAATCTTTTGGGTGTCTTCATAACGGACGATCTTGGTCACTTTTGCCCATTTGATGGTGATAAATTCACTGACATTGACCTGATGAATTTTGCCATCTGGGGCGGCAAGCGATGCCACAAATTCGATGCCAACATGCGTGTTTTGGGGGAAGTCCCCAGTGATGATGTTGGTAACGACAAAGGACGAGTTAGGGAATATCGTAAATAGACGCTCGTACCAAGCGCCCATCCCGGCAACGGTGTAGCGTGTGCCGCCCAAACTATGGTCTCCAAAGCAAACATGCTCAATGTCTGGGGCTGCGCCCCCAGTAACTGCTGCGACGACGTGGTTGTTCAAGCCTGCAAAGGTGGTTTTAAGCTGTTGACGGAGAATCCAGTAATACATTTCAAATCCTTATGACAATCTAAATGTTGCCGAATAACGCCTTAATTTACCCAATCAGGTGTTAAAAGTCAAGGAAACGGACAAGGCTAAAGTCATGAAAAAGGTGAAATTTGGGTAAACTTCACATAACATAA
>JBMOFU010000257.1:0-5995 GCA_049318725.1 Phototrophicaceae bacterium
TGAATGCCCTTGCCGCCACACGGAATTGGGCGCACAATGGGCGCTTCGCTGAACCACCCTCACACGGAGCGTAACCCTATGTGCGGCATCTGCGGAATGATTGACTTGCGCGGGGCAAACCGCGCCAACCCCAACCTTGTGCGCCAGATGACGACGCTCATCCAGCATCGCGGGCCTGACGGCGACGGATTCCACAACGCGCCAAACGTGGCGTTAGGGATGCGCCGCCTTTCGATTATTGATGTGCGCGGCAGCGATCAACCGCTCTACAGCGCTGACCGCTCGCTGGTGCTGGTGTTCAACGGAGAAATTTACAACTACCGCGAACTGCGCGACGACCTACAACGGCAGGGCTACGCCTTCTACACACAGGGCGACGGCGAAACGCTGATTCACCTGTATGAGCGCGACGGGCTAGGGATGTTCCAGCATTTGCGCGGGATGTACGCCTTTGCGCTCTATGACCGCACGCAAGAACGGCTGATTGTCGCCACCGATCATATTGGGATGAAGCCGGTTTACCTCTATGAGCATGACGGCATCTTACAGTTTGCCAGTGAAGTCAAGTGCTTCACCGCCGATGATGGCTTTACCGCGCGCCTGAATTTGCCCGCGCTAGATACCAGCCTGACCTTCGGCTTCCCGGTGGGGGAACAGACCTTATTCGCGGGGCTGAAGCGCCTCATGCCCGGCCATGTATTGATTGCCGAACACGGTCACACCCGCATACAGCGCCACTGGCACTTTGGCGAACATCCCAAGCCATCCCCTACAACCCTAGAGGCTGCCACTGAACGCGCCCGCGACCTGTTGCGCCAGTCGGTGCGCCTGCATCTGCGGAGCGATGTTCCGTTGGGCTTATTCCTCAGCGGCGGGGTGGATAGCGCCGCCATCCTTGCGTTGATGTCTCTGGAAGAAACGCAAACGATCCAGACGTTTACGGTGGGATATGCCGCCGCCACGCCCGACAATGAATTGATCCACGCCCGCCGCATTGCTGAACACTTCAAGACCGACCATCACGAACGGATCATCACGGCGGCGGATTGGTGGGAGGGCTTCGCTTGTTACATCTATCATGAGGACGAGCCGACGGCCAACGCCAGCGCGGTATCTTTGCTGTTGCTCGCCGAAGAAACCGCGAAATCGGTGCGGGTTGTGCTAACTGGGCTAGGCGGTGATGAGCTATTCGGCGGCTACCCGCATCATCACAACATCCCGTTATTGTTGCGCCGTCAAGCGCACTGGAGCGGCTGGCAGAAGGCGCTCGGCGGGCTATCGGTTGGGCTGGAACCGCATTACCCCGCCTTCAAGCGCTATCGCGGACTGGGCGCGCTGCCGAGTATGCTCCCGCCGTTGCGTTGGGTGGGCTTGCCGCGTGATGAGGCGTTACGGCGGGCATTTTCCTTTGACGGTATGGTCTTAACGGACAGCCTGCGCGAACGGCTGTATCGCCCGGCACTTCAGCAACATTTGGCCGTCAAGGATGCCGTCTACAGCGCAATAATCGGCGACAGTTGGCGCACTGACCCGCACCAGACGGCGCAAGCGCTGGTCATCAATACATGGTTGCACGGCAACGCGCTGTTACACACCGACAAAGTGACAATGGCTTATTCACTAGAGGCGCGCGTGCCGCTGTTTGATCCCGCCCTGCTGGACTTCGCCGCCGGGCTAGACCCGCAATTGTGGAGCCGCGCCAACAAGATCGTGCTGCGCGAAGCCATGCGCCCGCACCTGCCCGCCTTTGCTCTAGCGCGCCCCAAGCAGCCCTTCAGCACACCGATTCGTGGATGGTTCGCCCACGAACTGCGCGAGCCGATTGGCGACATGCTCTTGAATCCGTCGGCGCGGGTCTATGATCTGTTTGAGAAGGACGCCTTGCGCCGCGTCGTGCAAGATCACTTCAGTGGGGCGGCCAAGCACGAAGAACTGATCTTCCGCCTGTTGACGCTAGAGGCGTGGCTCACACGCTTTGGGGTAGCGGCTGGTTAAGGGGATTCCCTATCCCACGTCACGATGCACCCTTCACTGCGCGTGCGCTTTTGCCTATTATAGTCCTTTAGCGTACCAGTGAGGAACCTTAACAAGACGATGCAAATCAAACGCGACTATTCCAGACCGCTGTTCGGCTCACGGCAACGGGGCGGGCTAGGCCGTCTGCTGATGAGCTACATGCTGTTTTTAACCACCACGCTTGTGGTGATTTGGCTCCAATTTGACCGATTGCAACTGGTGGCCTTAGATGCCGTCGGCCTAGCCCCCACCGCGACCCCCTTTGCCAGCGAATATGCCTCACGCGGATATGACCTGTTTCTCGTCGGCAACCTTGCCGAAGCCGTTCAAGCCTATGAAATGGCCGTGCAACTCCAGCCGGATAACCTCGGCTATCTCTATGAGTATGGCCGCACGCTGATTGAGCTAGATCGCGGGGCAGAGGCGATTGCAATTGCCGACCGCATGATTGCCGTAGGCGGCGTGGAAGACCCACGCGGCTATGCGCTGAAGGCAAAGGCGATGGTCTGGGAAGGCGACAGTGCAGGCGCGATCCCGCTGGCGGTGACTGGGCTAGAGATCAACCCGAACTTCGCGCCGCTGTATGCCGCCCGTTCGCGGGCATATACCAATATCGGGCGCTGGCAACAAGGCTTGGCGGACGGCCAACGCGCCGTTGAACTTGACCCCATGGACGGGGACGCCCACCGTTCCTACGCCTATGCGCTGATTTGGGTCGGCGACCGCGAAGGGGCAATCAACCAGTTAGAGCAGGCCATTGCCATCAACCCGAACTTCACGCCGCCCTACTTTGAGTTGGCGCTGAACTATTTGGCGCTCAACCGCGATTCAATGGGAATCGCCACCTATGAACGCATCCTGTCTTTAGAGCCGCGCAACGAGCGCGCCTACTTGCGCCTGTGTGAAGCCTACTTCAAGATCGGCCAGAACGACCAAGCGGAAAACTACTGCAACGACGCCATCGAACTGAATGCCACCTATGCCCAAGCATGGCGGCAGTTGGGCATGGTGCGCTACAACCGCCGTAACTATGAAGGGGCTATCGAGAGCTTCGACCAGTGTGTGGCCGTCGGTGGCGAAGAAATCCAGTGCTGGTATTTGCGCGGGTTGGCACACTATTACTTAGGCGACTGTGACGACGCATGGCAAACCCTAGAAGATTCGCTGGCGCGCTCGTCAGACCGCCTGCCCGACGACCCGGTGATGCAGGCCATCCGTGAGGGCTTGCGCTTGACCACCGTCTCTTGCCCGACCTACAGCGGGCGCGCCCTGCCGACCAGCATCCCGCCCACCCAAATCCCGCCGACACCGATTGGGGGCTTCTAGTGTATCTCAAAACACCCAAACGCTATACCGTACGCGGACGCCGCCCTAGCCTGTTTTCTTGGGGGCGGCTGTTGATCTGGACGTTGATCCCCGCGTTGATCTATGGCGGATGGCGGATTTATCAGGCGCGGGCGGTCTTTGCGCCGCAAGTGAGCCAACTGCTGGAAAATACGTTTTACGAAGGGCAGGGGCTGATGGCAACGATCACCGCCCCCGCCCCCACCCAAGACCCGCTCTTAATCATCAACCGCGCCGATGCCGACTGGCTCAATGGTCGGGTGGAAGATGCCCTAGTGACCTACGCAGAAGCCATCCCCAATGCGCCGAACAACGCGCCGATTCACTATCGCTATACCTATGGGCTAATTTTGGAAGGGCGCACCACCGACGCGCTGGAATCTGCCGAAGATACCGTCACTGCCGATCCCTTTTTAGCAGAGGCGTGGGCAGTACGGGCGCTTGCCCAAGTGCGTGCGGGCAACGCGGGCGGCGCAGTCGCCAGCGGGCAACATGCGCTTACCCTGCAAGCCGATAACGTGTTGGCCTATGCCTTCTTGACGGAAGCGTACATCGCGCTAGAACAATTTGAGCGCGCCCGCCAAGCAGCTGACCGTGCCATCGAGCTAGACCCAGACAGCGGTGAAGCCTACTATGCACGCGCGCAGGTGCGGCAGTCGGTGGATTTTGACCGTGACAGCGCGCGCGCAGATTTTATGACCGCCTACAGCATCGCCCCGTATTTAACCGACGCCGCCGTACAGGTGGCTTACATTGACTGGAGCAACGGTGATTATGAAACGGGCATTGGCCTGTTGAACGAAGTGCGCGATGCCAACCCAGAAAATACCAGTGTCTTATACGCGCTAGGGTTCATCCGTAACGCCGGGCTAGGCCAACCGAGTGAAGCCGCCAGCGTCTTAGCAGAGTGCGTCCGCATTGATCCGCGCAATACCAGTTGTCACTACTACTACGGGCGGGTACTGTTGCGCTTGGAACAATACAGCGAAGCGGCGCAGATGCTCACCCGTTCGGTAGAGTTAGCCGCCACCGACGGCACTGTGAGCGTCACTAACCGCGCACGCTATCACTACTGGGCGGGAGAGGCACAAATCTACTTAGGCAACTGCCCGCAGGCGCTGGCCTACTTGCGCCCCGGCTATGACCTTGCCAGCACGCAAGGGCAAGATGCTGACCTCACTAACGCGCTGGCGGGTTCGATTCAGGAGTGTACGGTCTTTGATTTGCCGACGCCCACGCCCACCCCAGACCCCAATGCGACCCCGACCGCTGAAGCAGAGGTCACGCCCAACGTCTAGCTACCATTGCCCCATTGGATGCCGTCGTCGAAACTTTCGCGCATCAACTCTAAAAAGCGCAGCAGCACCGTGCGTACCGTATTGGGGTCTTGGGCGTTACAGGGGATGACGGGCTGGAGGTGGCCGTCCAGAAATTGGATCAAGATGCGGATGTCTTCTGGGTCGAGGGCGTTGGGCAGGTCTTGTTTGCTGGCGGCGAACAGGTAGGGGTCTGGGGTATAGGTGGCAAGGGCTGCCGCAAGGCGGCTGACATCGCGGATGCTGTTATGGTCGGTGCTGTCTATGAGCATGATCGTCCCCAAATAGCTGTCTTGGGGGATTTGGCGCGATAAAAAATCAAGGTCGCGGGTATTGGGCGCTTCATACAAGCACACCCGCAAAGCGGGGTCTACGTCAATTTCCCCAACGCTGATGCGCCGCGCCCACCGTTCAAACAACAGTTCTTCTTCAGTTTGGTAGGCGCGGTCGGGGTCTAAGGCACTGCCCACATTCGCCAGCCAAGCCAATACCTGTTGATGTTCTTCGGGCGTAATGTAGCTTAGGTCGTCGCGGTCACGCAAGGTCATCCGCTCGGCGGCGTGCTGGATGAAGGTCGTTTTGCCCGCTTTCTTCAAGCCCGCCACCACAATCCAATAGAGGGTGGGTGCTGGCGTCATTCCCTCAAGCTCACATCCGTTGTCGGAACGCCCCAGCCGTATAACGTCCCGCTGGCCGCCCCTGCCACCAACCACCCGTTGTCACTAAAGGCCACTGTCGTCAGCACATCTTCAGGGAAGGCTAAGGTTTGAATGCGGCTATTCTGTTCGATATTCCAAAGTTCGACAACGCTCCCCGCTGCCACAGCCAATATATCCCCTGCCGGAGAAAAGGCCAAATCATGAATGGGGGTGCCACCGCCCAACGTGACCAACACCCGATGGGCGGTGAAGTTGCGCTCTAGCAGGCTTGCCATCGGCCAGATATGCACCGTGTCGCCAGTGGAGCCAGCGGCAAGGTATTGCCCATCTGGACTAAAGGCGGTCACGCTTACGGGGTCTGTGGTGAATGGGAAGGCCAACTTCACGCCGCCATTGTCGGTTCCCCACACCTGCACCTGCCCAGATTCATCACCGCTGGCAAGGTAAGTGCCGCTGGAATCTGCCGCAATGGCCGTGAAGCGCACGTTGGCCGGGTTGGGGATAGTACGGCCTTCGGTCATATAGCGTTCAGCCTCTTGCACGTAGTTAGCGGGGTCTACTAAGGGGCCAAGCGTCAACACAATGCCGCCAAGCTGTACCTGTTGGCGCTTGGTGGGGATGAACAAGACGGCATCCACAGGGGCAAGGTCAGTGGTCAAG
>JBMOFU010000258.1:0-5987 GCA_049318725.1 Phototrophicaceae bacterium
CACCAACATCTTAGAGAAGATGGGCGTTGCCACCCGCACCGAAGCGATTGTGCTGGCTGTGCGCTATCAGATCATCTAGTGACCTATCAACTGTGATAGGGTAACCCTGCTAAAAAACTATCAATTGACGTAGTTACCCCTCCACCCTAAATGCCTTATGCTTTAGCTATAGCTTGGCAAAGTAGGCGTTGTGCTAAACGTTGTTGCATAAGCGCCTAAGCAGAACCTCATCCCTGTCATGATTTTTAACGGTTGAAGGTGCATCTCATGAACAAAAAACTGGCAGTCATTGTCGTGCTTGCAGGGGTGTTGTTATCCTCGGCCTGTGCCGCAAACAGCGCACAACGTCCCCTCAAGATCATCTTCTCATCGCCGTATGAAGTCCCCTTTGGTGAAGCGATACGGAATGCCGCACAATTGGCGCTGGATGAAATTGACGGCAAAGTGGGCGATATTCCGGTTGAACTCGTTTTTGTTGACGGCGGCGTGACCGAAAACAAAGAACTCACCGCCCTAGCATTAGCAGAAAATGACCCGCAGGTCGTGGCATTTGTTGGCGCTTACATCAGCGGTTATGCCCGTGAGGTGATCCCTGCGGCTAATGCCTTACGCTTGGCTGTGATTTCCCCCAGTGCAACATGGCCGGGGTTAACTAAAACCGGCTACGGCATTGGCGAACCCGGCATGTATTACCCGAATGGGGAACGGATGTTTTTTCGGGTTGTGCCAAGCGATGACATTCAAGGGCAGGTCGCCGCACAGTGGTTAAGCGGGCGAAACTACACCAGCGTTTATATTGTCGGCCAAGAAAACCCCTATTCAGCCGGCTTGACGAACCTGTTACTGAGCAATGCAGAAGATGTTGGCGTGGCGGTGGTTGGCAACAGCAACTTCGACGACATAAACATTTCTGCCGATGACATTGCAGCGCTGGTTGAATCTATCAATGCGGCAAACCCAGATGCAGTTTACTTCCCAGTAGAGTATGCCGATACCGAAAACTCGCAGACTGGGGCATTACTCAATGCAATCCACGAAAGCGCGCCGTTACGCCCGATCATTGGTGGGGATGCCCTGCTTATCAGCGGGAACTTACCCGTCCGCTACCCGCGGTTGAGCAATGTATATGCCACCACACTGCAAATAGACCTTGAACAGCCCCCTGCGATGGCCGATTTTGTCAGCCGCTATGAAGCCGCCTATCAAACTGAATTGAGCGCGTCAGACTACCCGCTGCTCATGTCTTATGAGGCGGTAAAGACGGTGTTTGATGCCATTGCCCGCGCAGGCCAAACCCCTACCCGTGCCAGTGTGTTGCAAGCCCTGCGTGAAACCCAAAACTATAACGGGATTTTGGGGCAATGGTCATTTGATGAAAACGGCGACACCAGCTTCAGCAGCTACGGCATCTTGACCGTTGAAGATGGGGAATGGGTATCTCAATGACCCTTATAAGCACCAACACCCCTTCACAATCGCTAACCAATGGGCTAATTAATCGGGTACGCCTGTTGGGGGCTTTAATTGCAGTGACCATCCTTGGGTTGTTAGTGGTCAGTTTGTTGGTGGCCTTTCAAAGCTCACGGGCAAACGTGATTACGGTGGCAACCGATGCTGCCAAGCGCATTGACTTGTTCCTTTCTAACCTTGAAACGGATTTAAGCGCGGTTGGGCGCACCTTCACACTCACGGCAGAAGAAAACCGCACAGTGATTTTGCGCGATATTTTAGAGCGTTACGGGGCAATCTTTCAAATCAGTATGGTTAGTAATGACGGCGAAGTGTTGTTTGATCGGCGGCGGGTTGGCGCTTCTCAAACAGGGGTCTACGTTGACCAGCCGTGGCAGGGACAAACCCTTAACGGGAAGGTCTACCTTTCCCCGATTGACTACAGTGAATTCGGCGTTCCAACCGCTATTGTGGGTTTGCCAGTTTACGACGGTGACGAGGTTACCGGCGCACTGGTCGCCAAGTTGGAACTCACCGGGCTGTGGAGCCTGATTGTTTCTATTCAGGTGGGGGAAAATGGCTATGCCTACTTGGTAGACGACACAGGGCGTTTATTGGCCTACCGCGATGTAGCGCTCGTACAACAAAATCAAACACTCCAGCAATTGATCGGGCAATCGTCGGAACAATTGATTGGGAACGACACGCGGCTGGTGGGGAACATCTATAGCGGCTTGGCCGGGAATGCGGTCTTAGCCAGTACAGAACCCTTGAGCGTGGTAGATTGGGTGGCTGTCGTTGAAGTGCCGATCATTGAATCTTTATTGCCGCTTGTGCCGTTCGCCGCGCTGATGTTATTGATTGTGGGGGTCGCTTTGTATGTGGTGTTCAACATCAACAACTATACCCTTCAGCGCATCGTTAATCCCCTCAAGCGCCTAAACGCAGGGGTAGATCAAATTCGGCAAGGGAATTTGACTCACGAAATCCCCACTGTGGGCAGTTCAGGCGATGAAATTCAGGTCTTAGCCTTGACCCTCAACAGTGTTACCGAACAGTTGTATACGCTCATCAATGGGCTGGAAGAACGGGTAGCCGTCCGCACCCGCGATATTGAAGTCGCCGCCAACGTTTCTGCCAAGATCACCTCCTTGCGCGACCTTGATACGCTTTTGGGGCAAATTGTCGAGTTGATCCGCGAGAGTTTTGGCTTTGAGCAGGTGTCCATTTTGCTGTATGACCCAGAAACGCACAGGCTAAACCTGCAAAGTACCAGTGGCACAGCCAGCAAAGCGCTAATGGCGGGCGACTTGAGCTTTCACATTGATGCGCCGGGGGTCATTAATCGTTCGGCACGGATGCAACAAACGGTTGTAGTAAATGATGTGAACAGCTCGCCTGATTACATGCCCCACCCGGCCATGCCAATGATACAGGCAGAACTTGCCATTCCGTTCCAACTTGCGGGGCAGCTTATCGGCGTGCTAGACATTGAATCTAACGAGCGTGGGCGGTTTGATGACAATGAACTGCAAGCCCTAAAAACCCTAGCCGAACAGATCGCGGTAGCGGTAGAAAACGCACGGCTGTACACCCGCCAACAACAACTGATTAAGGATTTGCAAATTGCCGATCAAGTCAAATCACAATTTCTTGCCAGTATGAGCCACGAGCTACGCACCCCCCTTAACGCCATCCTCAACTTTACCCGCTTTAACCTGATGGGGATTTACGGCGAACTCACCGCCCGCCAGCGAGACAGCATGGAAAAAATTCTCGGTAGCGCCCAACACCTGTTGGAACTCATCAACGATGTGCTAGACATTGCCAAGATTGAAGCCGATATGATGCAGCTTTTCATTGAAGGCGACATTGACCTCAACGCAGAGTTAGCCACTGTGATGGCCTCTGGTGAAGCGTTGTTGGCCTACAAAAGCCAAAACGTTCAACTGATTAGTGACATTGACGCCAACCTGCCGCTGGTGATTGGCGACCGCCGCCGCATTCGCCAAATCATCTTGAACCTCGTTTCTAACGCCTGCAAATTCACCGAAGACGGCACGGTAACGGTCAGCGCCAAACGACGCGGGGATGACGTGCATATCGCCGTGTTAGACACAGGCCCCGGCATCCCCACCGACAAGCTCGACATCATCTTTGAGCCATTCCAACAAACAGAAACAGGGATCAAACACAGCGGTGGCACTGGGCTAGGCTTACCGATTGCCAAACGCCTCATAGAAGCCCATCACGGAAGGCTTTCGGTAGAAAGTACACTGGGCGAAGGCAGTGCTTTTTATGTGGTGCTGCCCGTCCGTGCGCCACAGTTAATTGCATTGATGCAACCGCAGGAAGTGATGCCTCATGTTTAACGAGTATACCTATCTGTATGTGGATGATGACACCTTCAGCCGCGAGATTATGCAGGTTGCCATGCAAGATGTGATGGGCGTGCAAAACCTGACGTTGTTCGCCGACAGCACAAACTTCATGGAACGGCTTAAGGCGTTGCCGCTTCAACCAGATATCATCATGCTGGATATTCATATGAAGCCATACAGCGGCTTTGAAGTGCTGGAAATGATCCGTCATGACCCAGACTACCGTAAGGCAACCGTGATCGCACTGACGGCCAGTGTGATGAACGCCGAAATTGAAAAGTTACGGCACTGTGGTTTTAATGGGGCAATTGGCAAACCCCTAGATGTGATGAACTTCCCAAAGTTGATTGAGCGCATTCTGAACGGGCAACCCGTTTGGCAGGTGGCCTAGATAGCAAGTGAACGTGTACAAACCCACAAGTCGAGAGGCAGGAGTGAGCAAATGCAAACGTTATTGGCAGGTCGAAAAATATTCTACATCGAAGACGACGCACATAACCGCGAAATCGTAGGAACAGCCCTAGAAACACATGGCGCAATCGTGGAGTTTGACCGCTGGGCATTCGCAGAAGTGACCATGAGCCGCCTACGGCGCTTTCACCCAGATATCGTGTTGCTCGACCTGATGTTCCCGACCGGAACGAATGGCTATGAGGTTTTTGATGCCATCCGCCGTAGCCAAACCTTGAGCCATGTTCCCGTCATCATTGTTTCGGCTGCCGACGCCACTATTGAAATCCCCCGCGCCCGGGCAAAGGGGCTAGACGGGTATATCGCCAAGCCGCTGAACGTGATGATTTTGCCCGAACAAGTTGCCCAAGTGATTCAGGGCGGCAAGCTGTGGATTGACGCTTAATATCCGGTCAGCGCATTAACTTCCCCTTGGCGGTTGATGCGCTGTGCTGTTCATAGTAACGCAAACGGTTATTCCCGACAGCAAGATTCGCTAGGGATAGCGCTTTGCGATTTTTCATTTATCAATACTTTACTTCTACCCAACACGGAGTTGTTATAAATCTTATGACTAAACCCCAAGCCCTGATCGTTGAAGACAACGCCATGAACACCGAGGTATTGCGTACTCTGTTAGAAACCAACGGGTTAGAAGCCGTTACAATCACTTCCCCCAAAGAAATCTTGTCTGTAGTGCAACAGATGTCTAACTTACAAGTCGTTTTCCTTGACCTAGAGTTCCCGAATGCCAGCGGATTTGACGTTAACCGCCAATTGATAGAGATGGGCTGGGATCCGCACATCCCGATTGTGGCCTACAGCGTTCACACTAGCGAAGTTGATCGCGTGCGCCGTGAGGGGTTCCATAGCTTCTTGGGCAAACCGGTGGATCCGTTAAAGTTCACCCAACAACTGGCAGACATCCTTGCAGGCAAGCGCACTTGGTCAATCCCCTAGGGGTTTGACGCAAAACACGCTTCAAACTTCCACCGAATAGCTGAACGTTGCGTTGGAAGCTAATCATCCATCGTAGCAGTGCAACCGGAACATGATCTGCTGAGGGTTTAGTGGCGAGGAAAGTTGTCAGGAATGCAGTCGCTCACGGGAACTGGCGAGTGCCGCATTCATTTCCGCTTATTACACAACGTGTCAGAAATCACCCTTGAAGGAATTGAAGCGGAATTGCGGACGCATTACGCAGAAAAATACCCTTGTTGACGACACGGCGTTACTGATTTTAAGTCGCTAGACAAATAGAATATCTCACGTTATAGTTCCCTTTCCCGTACCCTTTTATGGATATGGGTGGGTCTGTTTTTTACAGCCCAAGCCGTAAGGGATGAACTACTGCACCCCCTATCCCATTGCCAAAAGCGTTTGGGATTACTTCGATAGTCCTTCAGCATAAGGGTTGTTGGGTTTATCTCGCTGCTGCACACCTACTTGGTCAATTATAGGAATCCTAGCTTAACCGCAGTGACCGGGCTTTTCACCCTGAGACCGGCAGGTCATCGACACTTACCCTATAGCGAAGCGACTGTGCGCTGAATATTTTACGCTCCTCGCGGGTTTGAGGAGCAACCGCGTATATTCCGTTGTTAAGGTGCTAGTCCGTTATGCCGCCGCAATGCTTTGACGAGCGCACATGGACAAGGATAAAATACCCGATAGGTACACCAAATGCAAATGATCCATTGAACGTTT
>JBMOFU010000259.1:0-5917 GCA_049318725.1 Phototrophicaceae bacterium
CACTAGACAGATACGGTGACTATACCCAATCTACACGCGCTAACCTAAATATTTTATCAGATTTATATAAGCGTTAACTTGTGTTTATCCATTTCCCCCCAGAATGTTGCCCACAATCCCCCCGCCGCTGGAAGTTGGGCGCATATAACGGCCTACGGCTGCCGCCAACGTCACCAGTGGCATAGTCTGAAGCCAAACGCGCCCCGGCCCAGTCAGCTTGGCAAGGAACAGCCCTTCCCCGCCAAAGACAAGGTTGCCTAGCCCCTTGACCATCTCAATGTCGTAGTCCACGCTTGGGTCGTGCATCGCCACATAGCCGGGGTCTACCTTGAGGATTTGACCGGGCTTGAGTTCGCGCTCTATCACTTCGCCGCCAATCTCAAAGAACGCTGTGCCGGGGCCTTCTACTTTTTGCATAATGAAGCCTTCCCCGCCGAACAACCCTGCGCCAAGCCGCCGCCGAAAGTGAACGCTTAACTTCATTGCGCTTTCGGCCACCATAAAGGCGTCGCGTTGGGCGATGATAGATTGCCCCTCTGCTAGAGGCACGGCCATAATCGAGCCGGGGAACTCTGAGGCGAAGGTAATCACGGCCTTGTCCGTACGGCACACATAGGTCGTGAGGAACAAAGATTCGCCCGCCAACGCCCGCCCAAGTGCCGCGCCGATCCCGCCGCGTGCGTTGGTCGTCATCTCAAAGCCGTTGTCCATCCACGCCATACCGCCGCGTTCGGTAAATACGGATTCCCCCTGCGTCATCAAAATTTCTACCACTTGCATCACGTTGCCTGTAATGCGATGTTTCATGAGATTGCCCTTCTGTATGGTGAATTGGTCGTCACGCTCTATTGTACGGCAAACGAGCGGGGGCGGTTTCCTCAATGATTGGGGGGATAGGGCAATCGCACTCTCCAAAAATGTGCGGTTTTAGGGTATGGGCGTAAACTATTGCGCCTTTACGGAATTGTAAATCCACATCCGTAGGGGTATAGCGCGCCACATACGCATTAAGCTAAGGCAAAAACGGAAGGACATGGTATCCTAAAAGCGTCAAAACCAAAGGATAAATCACGTCATCCGTTGTAACTACTCAGGCAATGTCGGCTAGGAACAAAATCTACTCTGACTGCTAGTTGAAGTTGTCCAAAACGAATCCCTTAGAGCGGTGATTGTGTTAAGTGAGTAAGGCCTACCTTGTGCTGCAAAACAGCCCAAAAACATGAACTCGCAATCACCGTTGAAATTGCCTGTATAGTCTACCCGCGATACACTGCCGCCAACTGCTCAATTACGGATCCCCACCCAAAGTGGGTGCGCGCTAACTGTGCCGCTGCCGATCCCATTGCCGCACGGCGCGTGGGATCGTCCAGCAGCGCACGGATTGCCGCCGCCAACGCGCCCTCGCTGACATCCACCACCAGCCCTGCCCCGTCACGCTCAACAATGGGCAAATTACAGCCCACCGACACAATCGTTGGAACACCCGCCGCTAACGCTTCCAGCGCGGCCAGCGGTAAACCTTCACCCACAGCAGGCAACACGAACAAGTCAGCCGTTGCCAGCGCCGCCAAACGATCATCGCCGCTGAGATAGCCCGTTAACACAATTCGCGCATCTGCCATCGCAAGCTGCTGAAGCGTTGCGCCTAAGCCTTCATCGCCGCCCACGATCAACAGGCGGGCGTCATGCGGCAAACTGCTGAACGCCCGCGCTAACACGTCTGCCCCTTTGCGCGGATGCAAGCGCCCCATGAACAAGATCACGGGCGCGGCATCCAATCCCCACCGAATACGGAACGGCGCGGGATTGGGCAAGTGTGGCAATCTGACGCCGTTGGGGATGCTGACCACCTGCGGCGTTGCGCCAAAGCGCGTCCACGCTGCACGGATGTCTGTTGATTCTGCGTCAGTCAGGCCAATCACGGCGTGAAAGCGGCGCGCCAACAACGGGCTGATGACGGCATCCCACACGGATTTTAGCGCACTGCGGCCTGTGCCGTGCGGCAAGGTGCCGTGTGGCGAAAGCACAAGCCGCGTGCTGCGCGGGATCATCGGCATGAGCAGCAGGTTTTCTAACGTGCGGAACTCGTGGCAGTGGACGACATCCGCCGCATGGAGCGCCTGCGAAGCCAGCGGACGAATCCCCAACGGGGTAGACAGGTTATAGCGCCCGCGCAGAGCCAAAGACAGCGTGCGCGCCCGCAGCACATGCACGCCGTCCAGCATTTCATCTGTCTTGTCGGTGCGGCGGTTGTGGGTGAGCGCGTCGGTAGTGATGACCGTCACAGAATCGCCGTGTGCGGCTTGTGCGCGTGCCATGCCCTCTACGGCACGCGGCACGCCGCCAAAGGCGTAGGCCGGGGCGTAGTAGGGCGTGATGTGAACAATGTTCATCTAGGCGCGCACAACCGTTGCGATGCAGAAGGCCGCGCCCGCAGTCCGTTCGGCGTGCAAATCAAGCTGAAACTGGGCGGCGGTTTCGCGCATTTGTTCAACGCGGGCGCTAATCTCGTCGTCGGTCATTGCCCATGTATTTGACCAATAACGCTTCTGTAGGCGTTCAATGGCCTTGATCGGCGTGCGATCCACTTGGAACGGCACGCTTTCAGTTGCGCCAACGGGTTGCCATCCGCTGTTGTTGAAGAATGCCGTGCCGACGAACTGGTCAAAGCGCTGGGTGCGGCTGGAATCTTGCCACGCTTCCCATATCGGGTCGGGTTCGTGTTCCGTCCAGCTATAGAGCAGTTTGCCCTCTGGCTTCAAGACACGGCCAATTTCGGCAAGGGCGTCCTGCCAGTTGGGGATCAAGTGAAAGACGTGGGTGATGATTACCGCGTCGAACTGGTGGGCGGCCAGCGGTAACTGGGTGGCATCCCCAATCAACAGATTGATCTGCTCGGTGGTTTGCTTCTGGCGGAGTTTGTGCATCATCGGGGCGGCAAGGTCAACGCCGATGAGCGCTGCACCGGTCAAGGCCGTCACGGGTAAGGCAATCCGCCCGGTACCGACGCCGACCTCTAAGAGTTGGGATTGTGCCGTTAACCCGCCGGCACGGGCAAAAGCGCGGGCGACTTCAACCTCAACGCCGTGCGGGAAGCCGCGCGTGGCGTCGTAAAATTCCGCAGCATGGTCAAATACAATAGACATAATATCCCCCTATTGTTCAGTCATTGAGGGATATTATGGCGCACAACTGCCGCACGGTCTAGCACAGGGCATGATACCCCCTACTTGCGCCCTAGCGTGACTGCCTGCTGCCACAATTCGGCAACGGCGTCGGGGTTGCGCGTGGCGCTAAAGCGTTCCATCCCCAAAGACCGCGCAGAAAAGCCCAATACCCGTGCGCGATCTGGCGAGTGCAACAGGTCTACCAAGCGCGCCGCCATTGCCACCACATCCCCATTCGGGATCAAATAGCCGTTGATACCGTCCTCAATCACCTCACTGACGCCAACCACATCAAAGGCCACTAGCGGCAGGGCGGCGGCGCTGGCTTCCATCAGCACACGCGGCACGCCCTCATAGGCGCTGGTCATGACGAAGGTGTGTGCCAGCGCATAGTAGGCGGGCAAGTCCTGATGGGCGATCTGCCCCGCCGTAATCACCCCTGTTTGAATGCCTAACTGCTGAATGAGGGCGGGCAAATCCTCTTTGCTTTGAGACAAATCGCCAATCAGCAACAGGCGGGCTTCGGGGTCGAGCAACCTCACCCGACGGAACACCTGCAACAGCATCGGCACACGCTTGAACGGCACAGGATACCCAACCCACAGCATCACACGGTTGATCTTTTTGAGGCCAAAGCGTGCGCGCAAAGCGTCTACGCTTGCCGGGTCAGGCTCAATGAAGGCTTCGCTGGCAGTTCCGAGCGGCAAGGTAAACACCCGTTCGGTCACCCCGCCGCGCTGGAGGTAGGTGTCCCGTTCGCGGCGGTTAACGGTGCGGTAAACATCGGCTTGGCTAGAGATAAACTTGCCAAGCGCGTTCATCGGGTGATGCTTGAGGGGGTTTTCTGCCAACCATGCCGGGTTATCAATGAAATAGCAGTGATTTTGTACCAGTAAGGGTGCGTTGGCTTGGCCGCGCAATAACCAACCCACCCAGCCCGCGACAAACGGGTCTTGGGTGGTGATGAGTGACGGGCGGTCACGCTGGATGAGGTCATGCCCTAGCCGAACCGCGTCTAGCAGAAACGTGTAGCGGCTGAGGCTGTTGGTTGGGATAAGCGTTAAATGCGGGGTTGGCTGGTGTGTGGTGCCTGCCCCGCGTGGGGTGTAAACGATAATGGAAAGCTTCCCCGCCCGCTCTGCATAAGCGATGTGCCGCGCCAACGCCCCGCTGCTAGGGTTCGTGACCAGTGATGCGTCTAGGCTAATCATCAAGACGTGCATGGGTGTTTGGCATTCCCCCCCAATGAGCGCCGTCAATTAGTGGATGTAACGGCGGTGACTTGCGCCTGTGTTCATCCCGCGCAAGGTGGTACGGAGCAACAATACAATTTCGACGGGGTAATCTGGCACGTTGATCCGTTCTTCGACGGTCACAAACGCCATCAAGATTTCGGCCAGTTGCTCATCAAGACCTTCACACGTTTGGGCTGTATCTACGGCGTCTTCGATGATTGCGGCGGTGTCTTCATCAGCGACGTACATGGCTTGTTCAATCAGTTCTTCCGCAAAGTCGTAAAGGTCGTCCAGTGAAAACATGGGGCGCGTGTAAATCCTTAGCTGGCGGGGTCAAATTGTTAGGGGGTAAGTATAGCAGACCGACCGCGTTTGTGTACCGCTGAACGTATCGCCGCTATGCCAAGCCCGCCGAACCTTATATAATAAGCGCCCTGTACATCCCCTGTGCAGCTTTTATTCGCGGCGGTTCCAGACCTAACCCGCCTCATCAAAACTGGAGTTCCCCCCCATGATTCAACTTAGTAAAGCCCAACTGCGCGGGATCGTCCTCTTGGCGGTGTGCTACGTGGCCGCGCAACTGTTTGCAGACATCACCAGCTTACGGATTGTGTTGCTGCTCGGCTTCAGCGTAGACGCCGGCACGTTGATCTATCCGTTGACCTTTACCCTACGGGACATGGTTCACAAAACGGGCGGCGTGATGCTGGCGCGCACGTTGATCTTTGCCGCTGCCGCCCTGAACCTGTTCATGGCCGGGTTGTTTTGGCTCACCACTGCGCTCCCCGCCGACCCAACGGTAGACACGCTCACCCAACTGCACTTTGGCGATGTGTTGGCTCCGCTGTGGCGGATTGTTGTCGCTTCGATTGTGGCGGAAGTGATTGCTGAACTGCTAGACACCGAAGCCTATAAACTGTGGGAACAGCGCTTTGGGGCGCGGCTCCAGTGGGGGCGGGTGTTGGTCAGCAACGCCGTGAGCGTGCCGCTAGACAGCGCCATTTTCGTGATGATCGCGTTTTGGGGTGTGCTACCCGCCGAAGTCGTCTGGAGCATCTTCTTAGCAAATGTCATTCTTAAGGGGATTGTCACGCTGCTCTCTATTCCGGGGATTTATCTGGTTCGTGAGCAGGCATTCAGCGAAGTCTAACGCAGGCGTGGTAAAATTGTCCTCATTGTTGGTGAACGATTGAGGTTTTTCATGCGCTATTGGATCTTACTTTTAGCCTGTACCTTACTGTTTGTCACGGGCGTTGCCGCACAACAACCCCGTGACACCGACCCAGACACCACACAGGTGATGCTCACGCCTGTGGCGGAAGGCTTCACCCGTGCGTTGTACGTCACGAATGCCGGCGACGGCAGCGGGCGCTTGTTTGTCTTGGAGCAGGGCGGCAAGGTTTCGATCATTGCCGCTGATGATACGCTGTTAAGCACGCCCTTTCTTGACTTGACCAATCAGGTGTCGGGCGACGCCAACGGATTCCTGTACAGTGAGCGCGGCCTGTTGGGGCT
>JBMOFU010000260.1:0-5840 GCA_049318725.1 Phototrophicaceae bacterium
CCTGTTTTTACAGGCATAGGGCGCAATAGTTTATCCCCCTACGGAATTGCAAATCTACAGCTTACCCTACCGTTGCGCGGTGGCACGCACTACAATTTCCTGTAGATTTGTGTAGATTTTCACAGGAAAAATCGCTATGCCCGCAGCCCTGATTACCTATCCGTTTATCACCTCGGTGGTGATGTTGATCGTCAGCGGCATCTTCGCCACGCGCGTGATGCTCAGTTGGTGGCAACGCCGCCGCCCGCATCTGTTCGCGTGGGGGTTCGGCCTCACGCTCTACTTTGTCGCGTCCATCGCGCAGGTTTGGCTCAAATTTGAGTGGAACGCCACGCTGTATCGGCTGTGGTACTGGTGCGGCGCGTTGATGATCCCCGTCTGGCTTGGGCAGGGGACGGTGTTCCTGCTCGTGCGGCGCGGGAGCATCGCCCGCAACAGCTTCGCCGCGCTGGTCTTGGTCAGCGTGATGACGTTTGTGTGGATGTTCATCACGCCGCTAACGCCGCCTGCCCCATGGCCGCTCGGCGCGGATTTAGTCTCGCTCACCGACGCGATTATGCCCCCCTTTAGCGGCAGTGTGCGCGCCTTCGTGCCGATCACCAACGGCATCGGCACATTGATGCTGATTGGCGGCGCGGTCTATTCGGCGCGGCTGTTCGCCAATAAAGAGATCATGCGGAACCGCGTCATTGGCAACTGGTTCATCGCCGCTGGCGGGATTTTGCCCGCGTCGGGCGGCTACTTTATCCGTTTGGGACTGACCGAGTTCAAATACACGGGCGATCTGTTGGGCGTGATCTTGATCTTCATCGGCTATGTGTTCGCCACCGCCGTACCGGAAGAAGTCCAGCGCCAACGCGACGCCCGCCAAGAGAAATTGGCCGCCAAGCAGACCCCTTCCAGCGGTGATTGACCGCGCACCGTTCGGGTGTAAGATAGTCTTGGCATTGCCCGACATGCTTACAAAGGCCATAACCCATGCGAATCATAAGGCTCTTACTCCCGATCATTGCGTTGATTTCTGGTGTCTTGGCGTCACGGCGCAAAAAGCCGCAGTCTAGCGTAGCGGTTGCGCCCGTCACCCCTGCCGTAGATGATCTGCTCCAGCGCGCCATTGCCTCCCCACCCGACGATGACGCGCTGCATCGCCTGCTGATTGACCTTGCCGACGATGCGACGACGCTACGCGAAAAACTGCTGCCGCACAAAGACGCCCTCTTGCCGCCGCTGATTGCCATGCTCCACAGCGCAGACACCCATCGGCGGGAGCTTGCAGCGCTGGCGTTAGGGCAACTGGGCGGGCAACCTGCACGCGATGCGCTAGTGAGTGCCTTAGGCGACTATAGCCACTGGATTCGTAGCGCGGCCATTCGCGCACTGGTCGAAATCAACGATCAGAGCGTGGTCAGCGTGCTGTCGCCGCTGGGCAACGATCCCGACGAGAGTGTAAGGGCAGACGCCACCCATGCCTTAGCCCATTTTGCCGCCGTCCAGATGCCCGCGAGTGCCAATTAGCCATGTCTCAGGTCAAGCAGGTACGACAACGGATTTCGCGCCGATGGGGGCAACTCAGCCCGTATCAACAATCGCGCTGGATGGCGGTACGGCGGGCTTTCGCCAACTTCATGCGCGACGGCATCACCGGGACTGCCGCTTCTGGGATGGCCTACTACTTCATGTTTTCGATCTTCCCGCTGACGTTGTTGGTGGCAGTGATCGTCGGGCGGCTGTTGGGGCCGATCTTCGCCCAAGAGGAAATTAGCTATGCGCTAGGGCTATTTTTGCCTGCGGACGCCGTGCGGCTGTTCCACGACAACATTGGCTATGTGTTGGGCAACGAGCAAAGTTTCGGCATCGCGGCGATTGCCGGCCTCACTTGGGCGAGCTTGGGCATCTTGGCGGAAGTTACCCGTGTGCTGGACAACATCTTCAATGTCCCCATCCCGCGCAGCTTTATTCAACAACGTTTGATTGGCCTGTTGATGATGTTCGTCATGGTGGCGGTCATCGGCGGGATGTTCCTCACGCTGACGGTGTTGCGGATGATTTCTCTATTGGCGCTGGAACACAACGTATTTTGGGTGGCGGTTGCTCTGCGGCTGATGCCCTTTAGCCTCAGTTTGCTGATTTTTGCGCTGCTGCTGCACAACATCCCTAACTGTAGCGTCGAGTGGAATGCCGTTTGGCCGTCCGCGATTGTCGGCGCGCTTGGCTGGGAAGCGGTACGCTTTGGGGTGAGCTATTACATCGGCCATGTGGCGCGCTACAGCATGGTCTACGGCAGCATCGCAGTGGTGATGGTGCTAATGCTCTGGGCGTATTGTACGGCCTTAGTCTTTTTGCTGGCGGCGGAACTGTGCGCTAGGCTCAACGAAACCCAAGAAGGCGCTCCCTAAGCCATCCGCCGCAACGTCAAAACCGCATCAATACAGCATCCTGTTCATTGCGCCCAAGATCGTGTAGGCTTGACGAATATTCTGCTGAATAAATCGGGAAGAAAGCCGCGCGATGCGAATTTTGTGTGTGCAATTGGCCGACATTGGCGACCTTGTGCTAACGACCCCCGCCTTACGCTTGCTCTATGACTCGCTCCCGTCGGATGCGAGCGTGACCCTGCTCACCACCCCGCACGCCGCGCCAATCATCCCCCCCACAGGCTTGGTCAACCACATTATCGCATTCCCCAAACACGTCTTTGATCGCCCGTTGGCGTTAGCCAATCCGTTGCACTGGGGCAAACTACTGTCCCTGATTGTCGGGTTACAACGCGGCCAATTTGACGCGGTGATCTTCTTCCATCACTTTAGCACGCCGTTCGGCGCGCTCAAATTTTCGGCCATGTCGAACATCAGCCGTGCAAGCGCACGCTGGGGATTGCTCAACCCGGTAGCGCCATTCCTCACCGACGGCATCCCCGAACAGGGCTTTGGCGCGCTACATCAAGCCCAATACTGGATTCAGTTGGTGGAGGCGTTTTTACAGCGTTACGGAATCACGCCGCAATTACTCACCGATTACGGCCAAACCCAAACCCCGTCTGGATTCATCCCTGCGGCGGTGCATGTGGCCGCCGCCGATAACATCACTGCCAATACGTTAGTGGGCGAATCGGCAGTGTGGCGGGTGGCGATACACGGCGGCAGTGGCGGCTATTCTACGGCGCGCCGTTGGGAGCCAGAAAAGTTCGCCAATGTCGCGGCGCGCTTGATCCAAGCGCAGGGGATGCAGGTCATCCTTGTGGGCGGCAAAGGCGATGACAATCCGTTGATTATTGAGCAGTTGCGTCAGCGCAATGTCCCGCTGCAAAACCTGATAGACCTCACAGGCAAGACAACGCTCGGTCAACTGGCCGCCGTGCTAAACCGTTGTGATTTGTTCATCGGTGCAGACAGCGGCGTGATGCACATTGCCGCCGCCGTTGGCATCCCGATTGTGTCGGTGTTTGGGCCAAGCAATGCGTCGGCGTGGTCGCCGTGGACGCCCATCGGTGGGCATCAGGTGATCCGCAATGATCCGACGTGTTCGCCCTGTAGCTATGTCGGGACGGGCGTCGGTCAGCGTGACGGTTGCCCCGCACGCACCTGCATACGGACGGTCAAGCCTGAAACGGTCTATAAAGCCGCTATTGACCTGCTTGAACACGGCACAAGTGCGTTGCCGCCCCCTAGCACGCCACCGCCGAAAGCTGACATTGCGGCGGTGAACATCTTGGGGGTTCCGGTGCATAAGCTGACCTATGATCTGTTGCTCGATCAAGTGGACGAGTGGATTCAAGCGCCGAGCGAGCGCTTGCGTCACCTCTGTACCGTCAATCCAGAATTTGTGATGATCGCACAGCATGACCCGAATTTTTACAACATCCTCAACCGTGCCGATTTATGCTTGGCCGATGGCGTAGGGATCGTGTTGGCGGCGCGCTTTTTGGGGGATGAGTTGCCCACGCGGGTGACAGGCAGTGATGGCGTGCCGTTGATGGCCGAACGTGCCGCCCAACATGGCTGGAAAATCTTCATGTTGGGCGCGTGGGAAGGCGTGGCCGCTCGTGCTGCGGATGAACTGCGGCTGCGCTATCCGGGCGTGCAGATTGTCGGCATTATCAGCGGGTCGCCGCGCCCCGATGAAGAAGATAAACTGGTGGAGGCGGTCAACGACAGCGAAGCCGATATTCTATGGGTGGCCTACGGTGCGCCCACACAAGATAAGTGGATTGCCCGCAATGCCCACCGTCTAAACGTCGCGGTGGCGATGGGCGTCGGCGGCACGTTCGACTACCTTGCGGGGGAAGTGCCAATTGCCCCCAACTGGATGCGCCGCGCCGGCCTAGAATGGTTGTATCGCCTAATTCGCCAGCCGTGGCGTTTGCGGCGGCAATTGCGCCTGCCGCTGTTCGTTTGGCGGGTGATCGCACAAGGGAGGGATAGGGTGTGAGTGTGCCGCTGATGGAGGCGATACTCGCTCAGATGCCGCACCAGCAGGTGATTGTGCTAGGCGATGTCATCCTTGACGAATACCTGATTGGCGAAGCCACCCGCATGAGCCGTGAAGCGCCCATCCCTGTGCTGGAGTTCATCGAACGGCGGCATATCCCCGGCGGCGCGGCCAACCCGGCGGTCAATATCGCCGCGTTGGGGGCAAAGGCCGTCCAGATCGGCGTAGTGGGGGAAGACGCCGCCGCCGATCATCTGCGTGGGGCGTTGCAGGCGCGCAACGTCCAGACCGACGGCTTGATCCCCGACGCAACCCGCCCAACCACCGTCAAAATGCGCCTACTCGCGCAGATGGGGCTACACTTCCCGCAGCAGGTGGCACGCATGGATACGCTTTCGCGCACGCCAATTAGCGATGGGCTACAGGCGCGGGTAGTGGAACACCTGCAAGCCGCGCTCCCCCATAGTGCCGCACTGCTCTTGAGCGACTATCACGGCGGGATGCTTACACCAGCGCTGGTTGAGTCCGTTCGTATCCGTGCCGAAGGCCGCCTATTGACGGCAGACGCGCAAGGCGACTTTACCAAATACGCGCATTTTGGGCTGGTCAAGTGTAATGCCGCCGAAGCCGCTAACCATCTAGGGCGGGCGCTACATACCGCCGCTGATTTTGCCGCCGCTGCACAGGCGCTGTGCGACGGATTGCAACTCACGGTGGGGATGGTCATCACACGCGGGGCAGACGGCGCAACGCTGGCCGAACCGAACGGCGCGGTGACCCATTGCCCCGCGCCGACGATCACCGACGTATTTGATACCGTCGGCGCGGGGGATACAGCCATTGCCGTGATGACGTTGGCGCTGTGTGCGGGGGCATCGCCCGTAGCGGCGGTCACATTGGCGAACTACGCCAGCGGGATCGTGGTACGCAAGGTGGGCAATTACGCGCCGTCACTCGATGAATTGCGGGCGGCTATCGTCGTCTAGGGGCGGGTGAGCTTGCCCATCACCCGTTCGGGATGTTCGGGGTTGTCAAAGCCGAACTGCCGATATAACCCTTGTGCGTCCTCAGTGATGAGCATCCAGCGCCGAACGGGGCTAATTTGCGGGTGGGTGAAGACGCCATGTAACATCGCCTTGGATAGCCCTTGCCCGCGATAGGCGCGCACGATGAACACATCCCCCAGATAGGCAAAGATGCTGTAATCGGTCACCACACGGCTAAAGCCGACTTGTGCGCCGTCAGGGGCATACAGCCCAAAGCAGTGCGAATGAGCAATGACTGTGTCCAGTTCGGCACGGGTGCGCGTCTTTGCCCAGTATGATTCTTCCACCAAGAAGCGGTGAATCAGGTCAACGTCAAGGCGCGCTTTATCGTCGCTGAGGGTGAATCCAGTGGGGAGCATCTTTAGG
>JBMOFU010000261.1:0-5838 GCA_049318725.1 Phototrophicaceae bacterium
AGGGACGAGGCTTGCCTCGTCCGTGAGACCTCTTCTAACAGACCTGTGCAAGATTTTTGGGCAGATTCTTATTGTGTGCGTAACCCGACTTACTCATCTTCAACGATAATCAAATGCAACTCTTTTGGCCCGTGCATCCCGTGAATCATCTCTTGGGCGATGTCTGCCGAGCGGCTTGATCCGCTAATCACGGCAATGTTGCTGCTGTGGGTGAACACATCGGTTCCGCGCAGGCGGCGGTAAAACGTTTCTAGGTCTGGGGTGATCTGGGATTCAGCAATAATCGCAATGTGGATCAACGGCAAGAGCGATGCTTGCCGCGATTTTCCATGCCCGCTAATCACCGCAATTGAGCCAGTAGCGGCCAATGCTGCGTCTACGCCCGTGATCCCCACCCGTGCGTCGCTGTCGCGCATCTCTGCACTGAGGATGTTGCGGGCATCTAACGCCGCCCGCAGGCCGTGCAATGGGATGTAAGCGTCATCCCACATCATGGCGCGGTCGTCGTCACCGAGCAAATCCAGCACACAGGCAACCGCAGCGGCGTGCGATTCAGCCTCATGCACTTTAGCGTTGAGCTTAATCGCATTGGGGATGAAGGTTGCCCGCAACGCGGCGGTGCTGTGATCGTCCAGTGGCACAACAGGCAACCAGAGATCATCCTCTCCATAGGGGGGAACCTCTGTGAACGGCTGTTTGGCGTTGCGGAGTTTGGCAAGGATCAAGTCACGGGTGTTAAGCGTCATGGTGTTGATCCTTGTCTGCGCCGTTTGCGCCGTTGGATTTACGTTTTTGACGCTCTTGCCACAGGTCACGGAACGGCTTAGGCGCAAAGTCGGGGAAGTCGCGGTAGTCCGTCCAGCCACTCAAGGGCGGCGGGAGCAGTTTCTTGATAATCGGGGCGCTGTTAATCGCAGTACGGGCGGCGAACCCGCCAAAGCCAAACAACGCTGGATTCCGATTGCCAACGCCCCACAGGAACAATCCCGCGCCCCAACCTTGCCCACTGATTCCGGCGTCTACGATGTCGCGCCGTAGGTCAAGCAACATGCGCGGTAGGTCAATATCCACCGGGCAGGCTTGCTTACACGCGCCGCATAACGTGCTGGCGTAGGGGAGTGGCGAAGCGTTTTCTAGCCCTGTGAGTAGCGGCGTAATCACCGCACCGATAGGCCCCCCATACACCCACCCGTAGGCGTGACCGCCCGTGTTCTGATAGACCGGGCAGGCATTTTGGCACGCGCCGCAACGGATGCAAGCCAGTGCTTCGGCGTACTCAGTGGCGTAAATCTTGGTGCGGCCATTGTCTACCAAAATCACGTATACATGATCGGGGCCGTCGGGTTCCCCATCGCGGCGGGGCCCGCCGATCATCTGGGTATAGACAGTCATCACTTGCCCCGTCCCCGCCCGCGCAACCAATTGGGTGAGTAGGCTATAGTCGTCTAGGGTTTCGACCACCTTTTCAATGCCGATGAACGCCACATGCACACGCGGCATAGCTGTGACCATCCGCCCGTTGCCCTCATTGGTCACTAACCCGAACGTGCCAGTTTCGGCCACGATGAAGTTACCGCCACTGATCCCCATATCTGCTTCTAGGAATACGCGCCGTAGCTTTTCACGGGCGAAGGCAGCCATCTCGGTCGCGTCGGTGCTGCCTGTGTAATTGACCTTCTCGCGGAAGACTTCCACGATAGATTCTTTGCTCTTGTGAATCACGGGCGCGATGATGTGGCTAGGCGCTTCATCGTTAAGCTGGATGATCCACTCGCCGAGGTCCGTTTCGGTAACTTCGATCCCGGCAGCTTCTAGCGCATGATTCACGCCCAATTCTTCGGTGAGCATACTCTTGGCTTTTGCCACCCGTTGCACATCATGACGTGCGGCAATTTCCAGCATCAGTCGGTTGGCGTCTGCGGGGGATTCTGCCCACAGGACGTGCATCCCGTTGGCGGTCATATTGGCTTCGGCCTGTTCCAGCAAATCCGGTAAGTTGCGGAGTGCGCGCCGACGCGCTTCGGCGGCCTGTTGACGTAAGGCTTCACCGTATTCTTGACCGCTGGCATACATCGCAGCCAAGCGCTTAGTATGGGCGTTAGTTGTCCCCTTGAGGACGGCGGCGCGCTGGTCAGTATTGTGGATGCCAATATCGGCAAGGGCAATAAATTGTTTCGATTGCACTTCCATAAAAGCAGTTCCCTTCATCAGGCAATTTTCGGTCAAGTGTAAAGCGAGTGAAAACAAGATAAAAGGCCAAAAAAGCAAACGAAAGAGGAATGCCACGCGAATTAACATGATTTGATACTTTTTTGCCGAATTTGTTAGAGAGCGGGATATAGTCGTTCGGGATACATACCACAACCTTATATCAACCGATCAATCTAGCAAACGCATCTATGGATATAATATAAGTTCTACAGACCCTATGAGAGGAACCTACATGAAAAGAATGACAGGAATTATCGCTTGCATAGGGCTGTTGATGTTGGCGTGGGGTATTGCGGCAACGCCAGTGGCTCAGTTCACAGCACCTGAACTTACCGCCACAAGAGTCATTTTAGATGCTACACAGACTGCTGTTGCACTGGGGACTGCCCCACTAATCAATGGAGTTCCAGTATCCCGCACAGAATTTGATGGTTTATTAACAGCAATGCATGTACAGGCAACTCAAACCGCAACCGCACAGGGAACAGCGCCCCCACCCCCTGCAAACCAAACAGCGCTATCTGTTGAATCTAGCCAGACCAGTGCTGCCTTTAGCACTCGGGTGGTAGCGATTACTGAAACACGGGCAGTGCTTGCCCCGACCCGTACCGCGGTTGCCATCACACGGAACCCTGAAATGCTTTCTCGAACCCCAGCACCGGCATATGTGATGATGACGGAACAGGCCATTGCCGTTAGCACACCGCTATGTCGGTACTGGAGCGACGCCCATCACTATTATGTTGATCTTGCAGAGGAGATACAAGAAGAACTTCAAACGCTGGACATGGATGTAGGGATTGTTTTTTATGTCTATGCCATAGGCTATACCAACCGTATTGATGGGCAAAACTGTACTGATAGCTTTCAACAAATTATCGTACAAGTGGGCATTTCTGGTTCTCAAGTTGATGCCATTAACGATGATCTTGTTGCCTTACTTGCAGTTCTTGATAAGCAGGTTCCAACTGCTTTCTCAATGGACTATCCCTCTGCGCCGCTTAAAATCCGTTGGGTTTTATCTACAGATGGCTATTACTTTTATGGATTAGCCATAGAAACAGAATATGCGAATGCTTTACAGTCCTACCGTGAAGGACTTCGTGATGAGGCATTGCTAGCAGCATTGGGTGGGGTCATCCCATACGTTTCAGATAGAACCTTCCCCTAAGGCGTTGATAAATCAAACATCCATCGCAACATCTTATCAGCTAAATGTTGCGATATATAATATAAAATATGACATTAAATAATCCCTCATTATTACCTTTCATATTGGTGTGCTATAGTAATCATCTAGTTGCAATTCATTTTGGACAAAGGACAAAACCCTCATGCGCGCAGTGATCGCCCAAGATAGCAAACCCATTCTCATTGATGTTCCCGTTCCTGAACCGGCAGACGGGGAAGTCCTTGTCCAAGTGGCGGCAACCGCGCTCAACCGCGCGGATTTGTTGCAGGTGATGGGGCGCTACAATCCGCCGCAGGGCGTGACCGAAACGCTAGGGATGGAGTTTGCCGGAACGATTGTCGGCGTGGGGGCAGGGGTGGACGCCAGCGTAATCGGGCAGCCGATCATGGCATTGGTGGCGGGCGGCGGCTATGCAGACTATGCGACAGTGCCGCTGGCGCACACGCTCCCCTTGACAGAAGGCTACAGCATGGAACAAGGCGCGGCGTTTATGGAAGTTTTCTTGACGGCGTACTCTAATCTGGTGGATTTTGGCCGCTTCCAAGCGGGTGAAACTGTCTTGATCCACGCTGGAGCCAGTGGCGTTGGCTTGGCGGCCATCCAGTTAGTGAAGGCATTTGGCGGGGTAGCGGTTGTCACCGCAAGCGGCGGCAAACACGCCATCTGTACAGCGCACGGCGCGGACTTTTGTGTGGACTATAAAAAGGCTAACTTTGCTGATGCCATCTTAGAGCGCTATCCCGATGGGGTAGATGTTATCTTGGAGATGGTCGGCGCGCCCTACTGGAACGACAACATGCGCGTGATTCGTCCGTTCGGGCGGATTGTCTTCATCGGCGTGATGACTGGCTCTCGTGGGGAAGTGGACTTCCGCCAGATCATGACCAAGCGGCTCACAGTGACAGGGAGTACGCTTCGTGACCGCACAAAGGCGCAAAAGTCCACACTGGTTGCAAACTTTGCTGCATGGGCAACGCCGCATATTGCCGCTGGCACGCTCCGCCCGACGGTGTGGAACAGTTACCCCCTTGAACAGGTGGAAATGGCGCACCGCATGATGCGCGACAACCAAAACGCAGGCAAGATTGTGCTAACCATGAACGGCGCATAACTCCATCTCCCCCCAATTGTGGGGGTAAGGGCAGGTGCATTCAACGGCAATCGGGCATATGATAGAGGTATCGCTTGAAGTTCACCCATTAGGGGGCTATAACCGTGAACCGCTTTGCCTTGATTGTCTCATGTGTGTTACTGGTGTCTTACGCAGGCTATGTAACCTATACCCTTCAGCAAGCGCCTTCTGCTGCAACGTTGGCGGCTAACGCCGTTGAACAGGTTGAAAACAGTGACGCGGCCTACACTCAATTGCGCGAACAGTTGCGCGGTGTGAATCCGTTGGCGTTGCCGCTGTTGATCGTGGGGTTGGTGGCAGTGTGGTTGCCCGCCGTGTTAAGCCGCGTGCGTTTAACGGGCAAGCCCAAGCGTGGGATGCAAACCGCTACGCTGTTGTTGCCGTTAATCGTGTTGGCGGCCTGTAAACCGTACAACCGCCCAGACATTATCGAAATTGGGCCAAACGAAACGGCCTTTGTCGTCCCCTTGAGTGGCGATACCACTTCACAGACGCAGTTCCAATCCGTAGCGTTTTTAGAGTCTAACCAAGTTGCCACCAAGCGGATCATCATCCCCAAAGAGGAATTTCAAACGGGGCGGCTCTATTATGAAGTGCAATACATCCCCACCGTGCGCGTGATTGTGGTAGACCGTACCCCCGTCACCCGCGAATGGACATCTTCAAGCAATACCGGCACGGCCAACATTAATCAGGCGTTCGGAGTGGAATCCGCAGAATCTATTGACTTCCGCGTGGGGGCAACCTGTAGCGCCCGCGTGGATGAAGAAAACGCGGCCAAGTTCCTGTATTACTTCAGCGGTCGCACGCTTGACCAAGTGATGGATCAGAACGTGCGCGGCTTCATTCAGGCCGAACTGTTCAGCGAGTTTGGCTCCCTGCGGCTGGAAGACGGTCAACGGCAAAAGGGCGAAATCTTTGCGCGGGTCTATGAGCGCGCTGTAGAACACTTTGCCCCGCTTGGCGTGACCATCACCTCATTGGGCGGCTCTGAAGGCTTGATGTACAACGACCCGAATGTTCAGAACGTGATTAACCAAAACTTTGAGGCGGAACAGGCCGAAGTCCGTGCGGCGGCCAACGCAACCGCGCAAGCGCTCGAAAATCAGACCTATATTGAACAGCAACGCGCCCAGATCGAAGGGCGTGCTACCGCCCAAGCGCTCGAAAACTTGATCTTGGTGGAATCTGCCAATGCTGCCGCCACTGCTACTGTGGTGGCCGGGCAAGCCAGCGCAGAAGTGTTGCGCGTGCAAGGCGAGCAGTTAGGCCAATACCCCGGCCTTGTGGACTATGAAATTGC
>JBMOFU010000262.1:0-5837 GCA_049318725.1 Phototrophicaceae bacterium
CTGTATCGGCTGTTGTTGGGGCTAGTGCGTCGTTGCCGCACGGGGATTTATTTGGGCTTTAGCGAACTGGGCGAACAAGGCGACGAGCAACGCGGCCCCGTGCTGCGTGCGCTCCAGACGATGTTCCGCCGCTACGAAACAGAGACCAACGCATGAGTGAGTATCGCAAGAGCCAACAGACCATTCTCAACTATCAAGGCGGCTGGATGGGCGTCTTGGCAGTGCCGGGCGCGGGCAAAACCTATACCCTTTCGGCATTGGCCGCCAAACTGCTCAGTGAGGTAGAACTGGCCGCCGACCAAGAAATCTTGGTCGTGACGCTTGTCCGCGCCGCCGTCGGGAACTTTTCGCAACGGATACAGCGCTTTTTGGGCGCACGCGGCGGCTTGACCGTCGGGTTGCCGTATCGCGTGCGGACGCTGCACGGGCTGGCAAACGACATCGTGCGCGAACGGCCAGACCTTGTGCAACTAGATGAGCAGTTCACGATTGTGGACGAGCGCGAATCCACCGAGATTTTGGCGGCGGCGGTCACGGCGTGGCTACGCACCGACCCCGATGTGTTGCACTGGTACGTTGACGAAGCCCAACTGACGCGCCGTGAAGTCATGCAGCGCAACCTGCCAGAGCTATTCCAGCGCGTGGCGGGCAGCTTTATCAAGCAGGCCAAAGATGCCACCTTCACGCCAGAAGCCCTAGAACAGGCGCTACGGCGCTTTCAGACACCGTTGCCGCTGGCGCAGATGGGCGCGGCGATCTATGCCCGCTATCAGCAGGGCTTGAACTATCGCGGCGGGGTGGACTTTCAAGATTTGAACCGCTTGGCATTGCGGGCGTTACTTGCAGACCCGACCTACCTTGCCCGCCTGCGCCACCGTTGGCCGTACATCCTTGAGGATGAAGCCCAAGACAGCAGCCAATTGCAAGAGCGGCTGTTGCGCCTGTTGGCCGAAGGCGGCAACTGGGTGCGGGTGGGCGACCCCAATCAAGCGATTTATGAGACGTTCACCACCGCCAACCCCAAATATCTGCGGGCGTTCGTGGCCGAAGACGGCGTGACTGCCCGTGACCTGCCAGAAAGCGGGCGCTCGCAAGCCAGCATCCAAGCGCTTGCCAACTGGCTGATCGAGTGGTCACAGCGCAGCCATCCATCGCCAGAAGTTCGCCGCAAAGCGCCGCTGACCCCGCCCTTGATCCGTTCGGTTGCGCCCGACGACCCACAACCGAACCCGCCCAACGTCCCTAGCGCGGTGATCTTATATCCCAAGCCGTTCAAGGCCGAAGGCGCAGAGGGCGAAATTGAAACGATTGCCTTTTCCGTCCAGCGCTGGCTGCGCGAAAATCCAGACCGTACCGCCGCGATTCTAGTGCCGCGCAACGAACGTGGCACCAAATTTGTAGACGTGTTGCGCCAACTCGATGTGCCTGTCGTGGAACTGTTGAGCAGCAGCGCCTCTACCCGTGAGGTGGCGCGCCGCCTGTTGGCCGTGTTGCGGGCGCTGTCTAACCCGCTGTCTGCGCCGTTCTTGGCTGACCTTTACCGCGCGCTGTACGATGAAACCGCAGAAGATCAAGCCGCCGTTAACCGTACCGCCAAGCTGATTAGCACCTGTCGGCAAGTCGAAGCGTTCTTGTATCCGCAGGGAATAGACTGGCTCGATGAGGTTATCCCCGACGACCCCGACTTCCGCACCCACCTTGACGATTTTCGTAAGCAAGTGCAAGACTTCCATGCGGCGTCACTGCTGCCGATAGATCAACTGGTGTTGACCATCGCCAACCGCATCTTTACCGAGTCAGCAGCGCTGGCGGTGACGTTTGCCTTAGCACAGCGCTTGCGCCAAGAATCGTTCATCCGTGAGCAGAATCAGATTTTGGCGAACAACTTCGTCGCGTGGAGCCTTGCCGACTATGCCAAACAACTAGAAGAAATCGTCCGCAATCAGCGCCGCCTGTTAGAAATGGGGGAAGAATCTAGCGGGTTCGACCCTGATAAGCACGTCGGCAAGGTGACGGTTGCCACGATGCACGCCGCCAAAGGGCTGGAGTGGGATCGGGTCTATCTTACGTCGGTCAACACCTATGACTTCCCTTCCAACGACGCCACCGACCACTTTCAGGGAGAAAGCGGGCTGGTGCGCGACCAACTGAACCTAGACGCCGAAGCGCTCGGTCAACTGGCAACGCTGATGAGCGGCGAGCGGTACATCGAAGGCCAACCGACGCAGGCCGCCCGCATAGACTATGTGAGTGAACGCCTGCGCTTGCTGTATGTGGGGATCACCCGCGCCCGCCGTGAACTGGTCATCACATGGAACACCGGCAGGCACGGCGACCAACGCGAAGCGCTCCCGCTGGTTGCGCTCCGTACGTATTGGGAACAACGAGAAAAACCATGACAACGCCCATCCCTGAAGATTTTCAATACTCGTACTCTGCGCTGAAAGACTGGGAAGTCTGCCGCCGCCGCTTCTTGTTGCGTCACCTGCGCCGGATGGCGTATCCGGCGCAAATTACAGGGGACGCGCTGACCTATGAAAGCCATCAAGCGCGTGGTTCGGCCTTTCATCACTTGGTGTACCAGCATCACGCCGGGATTCCGGCTGAAACGCTGGCGTTAGGCATTCAAGATGAGCAGTTGCGCGGCTGGTGGGAGCGCTATTTAGCCTTCCGCCCCAATGATCTGCCGCCTGCCAGCACTGCCGAAAGCACACTCACCGCGCCGTTGGGCAGCTTTCGGCTGGTCGGCACGTTTGACCTGTTAGCCGTCCAGCCCGGCGGCAAAGCCGTGATTGTGGACTGGAAGACCTCGCCGCACGTCCCCACCGCTGAACAACTAGCGCGCAACCTGCAAACGGTGATCTATCGCTATTTGTTGGTGACGGCGGGCAGCCACTACAACGGCAAACAACCGATTGACCCCGCCAATGTCGAAATGATCTATTGGTACGCTGAAGCGCCGCAATCGCCAATCCGCTTGCCCTACAGCGCGGCACAGTACGCGGCGGATGCGCGTCACTTGGCCGAACTTGGCGCACAGGTGGAAGCCGAACAAGACTTCCCTAAAGTGGATGAAACCCAACGCGAGCGGGTGTGTAGCTACTGCAACTATCGCGCGCTGTGCTGGGGAGATGTGCGGGCGGGCTTGTTCGCGGATAGCTTGTTCGACCCCGAAGACGACGCCGTGATACCAGAGGACGCCGAATTGTTGATTGACCTAGACGATATTGGGGAAATCGCATTTTGAAAACGTGGCTTGAACCGATCCCCGTTGCCGTTCCAGAAGAATTTACCCTCAGCGTGGGCGGTCACCCGCTGATTGCTGAAATCTTGTGGCGGCGCGGGGTACAGACCTTGCCCGCAATGCGCCAATTCACTGATTGGCGGCTTGCCCGCCCGCTTGCGCCGACGGTCTTCCCCAACATGGAACGCGCTGTCGAACGGCTGAAAGCTGCCATTGCGCGCAGCGAACAGATTGCCGTGTGGGGGGACTTTGACGTAGACGGCCAAACATCCACGGCGCTGCTGGTAGAGGCGTTGACTGCGTTGGGCGCGCAGGTGACTTCCTACATTCCCCACCGCATCACAGAAGGGCATGGCGTGCATGTGCCGTCACTGACACGGCTCATCAATGACGGGGCAACGCTGATCCTCACCTGCGACACAGGCGTAGACGCCCACGACGCGATCCATTACGCCCGTACGCGCAACGTAGATGTGATCGTGACCGACCATCACAAATTGCCCGATGCCCTGCCCAACGCCACCGCGATCATCAACCCGCGACTGCTGCCCGTTGACCATCCCCTGCGGGACTTGCCCGGCGTCGGGGTGGCCTATCAACTGGTGAGCGCGCTTGCTCCCCAACGGGACTGGTCGCACTTGCTGGATTTGGTCGCGTTGGGGATTGTGGCCGATGTGGCGTTGATCCAGCGCGATACGCGCTATTGGCTGCAACGCGGGCTAGAGGTGCTTGCCAACACCACGCGGCTAGGGCTAATTTCGATGATGGAACTGGCGCGCGTCCAGCCAATGACCGTCACCGAAGAAACGATTGCCTTTCGGTTAGCGCCGCGCCTCAATGCGCTAGGTCGTTTGGGGGATGCTAACCCCTCTACTGAGTTGTTGACGACCACCAGCCTAGAGCGTGCGCGGATTCTTGCCAATCAACTAGAGGGACTCAATGCCGAGCGGCAACGCCTGTCTGAGGAAGTCTGGGCGGGCGTGCAAAATCAAGTGGAACGCCAGCCAGAGCTACTGCGGAACGCCGCGCTGGTGATCTATCAACACGGCTGGCATACCGGTGTGTTGGGGATTGTCGCCAACCGCTGTGTGGAAGCCTACAACCGCCCAACGCTCTTGCTCGGCGGGGATGACGCCAATGTTGTGCGCGGCTCGGCGCGTTCGGTAGACGGTGTAGACATCACCGACGCAATCGCCACTACCCGTCACTTGTTGATGGGCTTCGGCGGGCATACGATGGCGGCGGGCGTCACCCTTAGCGCAGAAAACGTCGCGGAATTTCGGCGGGCGCTCGGCTACAGCGTGATGCAGCAACGCGGCGAAAATACGCCCGAACCCACGCTGACGATAGACTACGAACTGCCGCTAGAAGCCATCACCCTGCCCTTAGCCGAAGACATCAAACGCCTAGCGCCGTTTGGCGCAGGCAACCCCGCTATCACGTTCATGACCCGCGATGTGCTGATTACCCAGCGCGCATGGCTCGGGCGCGATCAAAAGCACTTGCGCCTGACGATCCAGAATGAAAGCGGCCATACTCGTGAGGTCAAATGGTGGGGCGCGGGCAAGCCGCCTGAAGGCCGCTTTGACTTGGCCTATACCCTCCAGCCAGACACGTTTGACGTGGGCGAAGTGTTGATCCAGTGGGAAGCCGCCCGCCCGCTGCAAGACGCCATCACGCTTGCCCATGCTGTGCGTGCCATCACCCCGCACGATTACCGTGCTACCTCTAACCCACAGGTCACGCTAGAAAGCATCCGCCAACAAGAGGGCGCGGCGTTATTGATCTGGGACGAAAGCGCAGTGGTTGACGGGGCAGTCAACCGCAACGGATTGCAGTCGGCGGCGGCGTTGGCCGTCTGGAGTGTGCCAGCCACGCCCGCTGTGTGGCGCGCCGCCCTAGAGCGCGTGAATCCAGAACGGCTGTACTTGTTCGGCGCAGGCGCAGACTATGACACCCTAGAAGGCTTCCTCAAGCGCTTGGGCGGCTTGGTCAACTATGCGCTGAATCACAAGGGCGGGCAGGCGTCGCTAGAGTCATTCGCGGCGGGGTTGGGGCATCCCCCCGCCACTGCCCGCGCTGGACTTGATGTGCTGGCGGCGATGGGTCAGATCATGTTTTATGATGTCGCAGACGGCGTGAATGTCGTCCGTGTGCAAGGCACACCGAGCAATGACCGCCCCAAGCAAGAAGCCGCGTTGCGGCTATTGCTCAGTGAGGCTGCCGCTTACCGTGCCTATTGGCGGCGGGTGAGGGTTCACGCACTTTTGTACCGCTAATGTAGGATATACACTTGCCCTGCGCGTGCCAGACGCACAATAGAGCGGCGGGGCAAACCTGTTATAATGCGGGCGTGAACACAACAAATCCGCACCATAAGGGGAAACACGATGCGGTTAAAAGTACAGGGCGGTACACCGCTTCACGGCACATTTACGCCGTCGGGCAACCCCAACAGCGCAAAGGCGTTATTGGCCGCTTCGATGTTGACTGACCAGCCGATCACGTTACAGCGTGTGCCGCGCAATACTAGCACCCAAGCGATGTTCGATTTTGCCGCCCAGTTGGGTGTGCGCCAAACATGGCAGGGCGA